>JAGTRY010000019.1 GCA_018262235.1 Pseudomonadota bacterium | reverse complement strand
CAGTGTCGTCGTCGACCAGTAATACTTTGACCATATCGGATTTCCCTTGCAGATGGCCGCCATGATACGTCGGCGACTTCCTTGCCAACCCTTGCTTACGATCACTTAACCTGATTTTACCGAGCCCTGACATTGCTTTACCGGCATGCCCCGCACACTGGACTCACCCCGAACAACCCATCAGGAGCTTGTCATGAACTCATTCAATCCCACCATCCGCCGTTTCCTGACCGTCAGCGCCATGGCCCTGGCCTTGCCCCTGAGTGCGCTGGCACAGGAAACCGCCAGTAGTGCCCCTGCGGCGAAGGCTGGTGATGTGCGCCGGCCGCTGATGGCGCATGGCAATCACGGTATTCACCATGGCTCGGCAGGTGCCGCGCACGGTGCGATGTTTGCACTGCGTGGCCTGGATCTGAGCCCGGCGCAGCGCGAACAGGTCAAGGCGCTGTTCGATGCACAGCGCCCGGCTTTCCAGGAAAAGTCCAAGGCGGTACATGAAGCCCGCGTGGCCCTGCATCAGCTGAGTTTGTCGGACAAGTACACGCCTGAACGCGCCGCCGAACTGGCACAGGACGTCGCCCAGAAAGACAGTGCCCAACTGCTGTTCATGGCCGAGCAGGGCAACAAGCTGGCAAAGATCCTCACCCCGGAGCAGCGCAGCAAGATGCTTGAGCGCCTGCAGGCCCGGGCGGGCAAGACCGAACGCCGTTAATTCCCTGGCAACCTGGAGCTCATCATGAAACGCGTGTTTTTGCCGCTGAGCCTGCTGATCATCGCCCTCTGGGCCATGGATCAGCCAGCGGCGGTGCTGTCTTTCTCTGCGCCTTTCCTGCAGATGCGCAAGGCGCTTGTGCTGCTGAGTGGCGCGCTGGCCCTGGGCTGGATGAGCTATTCGATGCTTCTGGCCTTGCGCCCGCGCTGGCTGGAACACTGGCTGGGGGGGCTGGACAAGCTGTTTGCCGAGCACAAGTGGGCCGGTATCGGTTCGGTGCTGTGGGTCGTGCTGCACTGGCTGATCGAGCTGTCGCCGCGCACCCTTGTGGCCTGGGGCTGGGTCACCCTGCCGCCTCGCGCGCCGCATGGTGCCCGTCCGCCGCTGGACTGGTGGATCGCCCTGGCACGCCAGATTGCCGAGCCGGCCGCCTGGCTGATGATCGCGCTCGGCATCGTGGCCTTGTTGCGCTTCGTGCCGTATAGCTGGTTCCGCAAGCTCCACAAAGCGTTCCCGATCGCGTTCCTGATGGGCGCCTACCATAGCGTGCTGATCTTCCCGGATGGGGCGTTTTCGTCAGCATTGGGTGTTGCGACGCTGGGCCTCTCGGTCTTCGGCTCCGTTGTCGCGCTGATGTCACTGGCCAGCCTGATCGGGCGTCGCCGGCGCATTGCCGGGCGGGTGAGCGCGGTGGCGGAACTTGCCAGTGGCGTGATCGATCTGCGCATCACGCCCACGGGCATCTGGCCCGGGCATCGCGCCGGCCAGTTCGTCCTGCTGACCCTGGACCGGCGCGAAGGCCCGCATCCCTTCTCGCTGGCGTCGGATTGGCAGGTCGGTGCCGATCTGCACTTCACCATCAAGCCCCTTGGGGACTACACCCGCTCGCTGGCTGCCCGGGTTAAATCGGGTGATCTCGCCCGGATCGAAGGGCCGTATGGTGGGTTCGATTTCGGGGCGGATGATGAGCCACAGCTGTGGATCGCCGGTGGCATCGGTCTGGCGCCGTTCCTGGCACGCCTGGATGCCTTGGCGCAACGCGGCGGTGCGCGCCAGCCGATTGTGTTGTTCTACAGCGTGCGAGATGAGCGGGAGGCTACTTTTCCGGCCGATTTGCCCGAGCGGTGCGCGCGGGCCGGTGTCACACTGCAGATGCGTGTTGAAAGTCGTGACGGGCGCTTTGCCCCCAACGAGATCGGGCAACGTCTGGAGGCCAAGACCAGCGTGTGGTTCTGCGGTCCGGCAGCCTGGGGACGCGGTTTGCGCAAGGTGTTGCAGGGCCAATACGGCTTGGGACGCCAGCACTTCCATCAGGAAATCTTCCAGTTCCGTTAAGCTACGGGGATGCGCCTGCAATCCCCTTTTCATGTCCTCTGCTTCTGCGGTTTGCTGTCGGCATGTGCCAGTGTCGGCCCCGATTATCGGGCGCCCGCACCGGTCGTGCCGACGGACTGGCATGCCTCACCGGTCGGTACCAGCCGCACCGCTTCCCTTGCCGGATGGTGGCGGCAATTCGATGACCCGGTGCTCAGTGGCCTGATCGAGGCCGCGCTCATCCACAGTCCCGACCTGCGGACGGCGCAAGCCAGGCTGCGCGAGGCGCGGGCGCGCACTGGGCTTGCCGATGCGGCCCAGTACCCGAGCGTGGATAATGCCCTCGGTGCCAAACGTACCGAGGCGGCCGGCAGTGGGGCGGCGGTGGATAGCTACAGCATCGGCTTTGACGCCAGCTGGGAGATCGATCTGTTCGGCGGACTCCGGCGTGGCGCGGAAGCCGCCCGGGCTACCGAGGAATCCGCCGGGGCCGCGGTGGGCGATGCCCAGGTCACCCTGGCGGCTGAAGTGGCGCGGCTCTACATCGATCTGCGTGCCCAGCAGATGCGCCTGCAGATCGCCCGCGACAATCTGGCGAGCCAGCACGAGACCAGCCAGCTGACGCGCTGGCGAGCGCAGGCCGGTCTGGTCACCGAACTGGATGTCGTGCAGGCACGCAGTACGCTGGAATCCACCCGGGCACGCATTCCCGTGCTGGAGTCGGCGGAGGAAAGCGATCTGAACAAGCTGGCTGTTCTGGTCGGGCAGCCGCGTGGCGAGATCGACAAGCGCTGCGGGCCGGCCACGCGGATTCCGGCGACGCCGCCGGCCCTGGGGGTGGCGATTCCGGCGGAAACCTTGCGTCAGCGCCCGGACATCCGGGTGGCCGAGCGCAAGCTGGCGGCGCAGACCGCCAGTGTCGGCGTGGCGACGGCCGCGCAGTACCCCAGCTTCAAGCTCAGCGGCAGCATCGGTCTGGCTGCGCTCACCACGGATGCCTTGCTGCGCACGGATGCGGCCAGCAGCAGTCTGCTGGCCGGGCTCACCACGCCGATTTTCGATGCGGGCCGCATCCGGCAGAACATCAAGATCCAGAACGCCTTGCAGGAACAGGCGCTGATCGCCTACGAGAAGAGCGTGGCGCAAGCCCTGGCCGATGTGGAAAGCGCTCTGGTGGCGCTGGCCAAGAGCCGCGAACGCGTCGCCAGCCTGAACGTGGCCAGCGACACGGCCCGCCAGGCCGCCCAACTGGCGCAGCACCGCTATGCTGCGGGCCTGATTGACTACGTCACATTGCAGGATACCCAGCGCAGCCTGCTGACGGCAGAGGATTCACGCGCCAGTGCGGAAGGCGAACAGGCCACCGCGCTGGTTCAGCTCTACAAATCACTGGGCGGCGGATTTGGCGAAGCGACCACGCCATGAGTCATCCCGCCACGCCCTGACCTTTTCCACCCGGATATGCCATGAACGACAGCATTCAGAACTCTCCCGCCGGCATTGCGCAGATCCTTGCCGGCAGTCGCAAGAAACCGCGTACGCGTCGCCTGTTGTGGCTGCTGGCGGCACTGGCCGTGCTGATCTTCGCGGGGGGCGTGTATGCCTGGAGCAAGGCTCATGCGGCCAAAGGACCGCAATACACGACCCGTGCCGTTTCGCGCGGTGACATCACCGTGACCGTGACGGCCACCGGCAATCTGCAGCCGATCAATACGGTGGATGTCGGTTCGGAGATTTCCGGCACCATCGCCAGCGTCTATGTGGATTTCAATGACAAGGTGAAGAAGGGCCAGGTGCTCGCCCAGCTCGACACCACCAAGCTGCAGACCGCACTAGAACGCTCGCGTGCCACCCTGGCCGCCAACCAGGCACGGGTGCAGCAGGCGCGTGCCACGCTGGAGGAAAGCCGCCAGTCATTGGCCCGGTTTGAAGACGTGGCCAGGCTCTCCGGCGGCAAGGTACCCTCCGCCACGGAGCTGGATGCCGCGCGTGCCAAGCTGGCCCGCGCCGTGGCGGATCTGGCCAGTGCCGAAGCGGCGGTCAATGAGTCGGCCGGGGCGGTCCGGCAGGGCGAAACCGATCTCTCCAAGGCCACCATCCGTTCGGCGACCAATGGCATCGTGCTCAAGCGCACGGTGGAACCCGGGCAGACCGTAGCCGCTTCGCTGCAGGCGCCGGTGCTGTTTTCGCTGGCTGAAGACTTGTCCGAGATGGAACTGATCGTGGCTGTGTCGGAGGCGGATGTCGGTCAGGTCAGGGAAGGCATGCCGGCGACCTTCACGGTCGACGCCTGGCCGGACAAGATCTTCCCGGCCACCATCCGCCAGGTCCGCTATGGCGCCACCATCGTTGATAACGTGGTGAGCTACCAGACCGTGCTGCTGGTCAAGAATGCCGATCTCAAGCTGCGACCGGGGATGACGGCCACGGCCGACATCAAGGTGGCCGAACACAAGGACGTGTTGCTGGTCCCCAACGCAGCGCTGCGGTTCAAACCAGCCGAGACGCAGAAGCAGACCGAGGGCGGGGTGATGGCAATGCTGATTCCGCGCCCGCCCACGCCTCCCAAGCCGCAGACGCGTGGCAGCGGAGAGGGGGGCAAGAACCGCGCAAGGGTGTGGGTGAAAACGGCCGCGGGCATCCAGCCTGCCGTGGTGCGTCCCCTGCTCAGCGATGGGCGCAACACCGAAGTGGAATCGAAAACCCTGCAAGCCGGGGATGAGGTGGTGATCGACGTGGTGGAGAAGGCCAGGTGAGTCAGCGTCTGGACGGCCCCTTGATTGCATTGCGCGGGGTCACCAAGACCTATGGCAGCGGCCAGGCTGCTTTCCAGGCGCTCAAGGGTGTCGATTTCGACATCGCGGCCGGCGAGTTCGTCGCGGTGATGGGGCCGAGCGGCTCGGGCAAGTCCACCGTGATGAACATCCTGGGCTGTCTGGATGTGCCAAGCTCGGGCGAATACCTCTTTCTCGGCGAGCATGTCGAAAATCTCAGCCGTGACCAGCGTGCGCTGTTGCGGCGCCATTACCTGGGTTTCGTGTTTCAGGGCTTCAACCTGCTGGCGCGTACCACGGCGCTGGAGAACGTCGAGCTGCCGCTGCTCTATCGCGGCCTGCCGCTCGCCGAGCGCCACGCCAAGGCACGCGCCGCGCTCGATCTGGTCGGCCTCACCGGCTGGGAACACCACACCCCGGCGGAGCTTTCGGGCGGGCAGCAGCAACGCGTGGCGATAGCCCGCGCCATCGTCACCCAGCCGACCCTGCTGCTTGCCGATGAGCCGACCGGCAATCTGGATTCGGAACGCAGTGTCGAGATCATGCAACTGCTGACCGGACTCAATCGCGAACACGGCATCACCGTGCTGATGGTCACCCATGAACCCGAAATGGCCGCCTGGGCTTCGCGGACCTTGCGGTTTGCCGATGGCGTGGTGGGGCACGACACTTCTTCGTTCATGGGGGCTGATTGATGATCTGGAACGCCCTCCTGCTGGCTCTGCGCGAAATCCGCCGCAACCTGATGCGGGCCTCGCTTACCGTGCTGGGCATCGTCATCGGTGTGGCGGCCGTCATCACCATGGTCACGCTGGGCAATGGCGCGACCGCCCAGATCACCGCCCAGGTTTCCAGCCTGGGCTCGAATCTGGTCATCGTGCGGCCGGGCCAGCGCATGTCGCCGGGCCAGGCCGCGGGCTGGGCACCGGCCTTCAAGGAAGACGACCTCGCTGCCATCCTTGAAGCCATCCCCGCGGTGCGCAGCGCCACCGGCACCGCGCAGCGCGGCAGCTCGGTCAGTTATCTTGCCGAGAGCACCTATACCCCGGTGATCGGCACCACGCCGAGTTATCCGGAGGTGGGTAACTGGGCGCTGGCCGAGGGGCGCTTCTTCCACGATGGCGAGCAGCGCGCGGGGCGCTCCGTGTGTGTGCTCGGAGAATCGGTGCGCAAGGCCTTGTTTTCGGGGACCAGCCCGGTCGGCGAGAAGATCCGCTTCCGGGGGATGAGCTGCGAGGTGATCGGCGTGCTCGCGCCCAAGGGGCAATCGGCCATGGGGCAGGATCAGGATGACGTCGTGCTGATGCCGCTGAAAGCCTACCAGCGCCGCGTGGCCGGCCGGCGCAGTCGGCAGGACATCGGCTCGCTGATGCTCTCGGTGCGCGATGGCATGAGCACCGAAAAAGTGGTCAAGGAAGTCTCCGCGCTGATGCGCGAGCGGCGTGCCCTGGCGCCCAACGAGAGCGACAACTTTTCGGTGTTCGATACCAAGCAGATCGCCGATGCGTTGTCTTCCACCACGCGCATCCTCACTGCCCTGCTCGGCGCGGTGGCCGCAGTGAGCCTGCTGGTCGGCGGCATCGGCATCATGAACATCATGCTCGTGTCGGTGACCGAACGGACCCGCGAGATCGGGACCCGGCTGGCCATTGGCGCGCTCGAATCCGAGGTGCTGCTGCAGTTCCTGGTCGAAGCCGTGGCGTTGTCGTCCTTTGGCGGCTTGCTTGGCATTGCCCTGGCGTTGATCGCGTCCTTCGGGCTGACCCAGGCGATGAACCTGCCGTTCGTGCTGGACGTCGAGATCATGCTGCTGGCTTTTGCCGTGTCGGCCGGCATCGGCGTGCTCTTCGGCTTCGTGCCGGCGCGGCGTGCCGCGCGGCTGGATCCGATCGAGGCTTTGCGGCACGAGTAGCAGACCACCGCCGCGCGCAGCGGCAGCGGTCTGTGGCAAGTGTCAGCCGCTGTTGCGCAAACCGGCGGCCACTCCGTTGATCGAGAGCAGGATGCCGCGACGGATGCGGTCGTCGGTGTTGCCTTCGCGGTAGCGGTGGAGCAGCTCGACCTGCACGTGGTTGAGCGGGTTGAGGTAGGGCAGACGATTGCGGATCGAGCGCTTGAGCAGCGGATTGTCGTCGGTCAGTTCGCGCTGGCCGGTGATGCCGAGCAGTACCTCGAGCGTTGCTTCCCATTCAGCCTTGATGCGCGGGAAGATCGCTTCACGCAGGGCTTCGTCCTGGACCAGTTCGGCGTAGCGCGAGGCGATGGCGAGGTCGCTCTTGGCCAGCACCATGTCCATGTTGGCGAGCTGGGTGGTGAAGAAGCTCCATTCCTTGTGCATGTCCTGCAGCAGCTTCATGCCGGCTTCGCCATGCTTTGCCAGATAGGTTTTGACGGCCGACCCGAACCCGTACCAGCCGGGCAGCATGACGCGTGACTGGGCCCAGGAAAACACCCAGGGGATCGCGCGCAGGTCTTCGATCGAGGTGCTCTTCTTGCGCGAGGCCGGACGCGAGCCGATGTTCAGGTTGGCGATTTCGGAAATCACCGTGGATTCCCAGAAATACTGTTCGAAGCCAGGCGTTTCGTAGACCAGGTCGCGGTAGGCCTTGAACGCCAGATCCGAGAGCTCGTTCATCGCGGCGAGGTATTCCGGGCGCGGTGCGGCTTCCGGATGGGCCAGCAGGGTGGCTTCGAGGGTGGCGGCAGCGAGCACTTCGAGATTGCGCCGGCCGACTTCCGGGTTCGAATACTTCGAGGCGATGACTTCGCCCTGTTCGGTCAGACGGATCTGGCCCTGCACGGCGCCGCCCGGCTGGGCGAGGATGGCCTGGTAGCTCGGGCCGCCGCCACGCCCGACCGAACCGCCACGGCCGTGGAACAGGCGCAGGCGCACGCCATGTTTGCGGAAGACTTCGATGAGCTGGATCTCGGCCTTGTAGAGTTCCCAGCCGGAGGTGAGGAAACCGCCATCCTTGTTCGAATCCGAATAGCCGAGCATGCATTCCTGTGCATCATCGCGCGAGGCGACAAGCTGGCGGAAGGACGGAATGGAGAGGATCCGGTCCATCACCGCGGCTGCATTCTGCAAGTCACCGATGGTTTCAAACAGCGGGATGATATTGACATCGAGCTGGGCTTCGTGGGGACGCAGCAGGCCGACTTCCTTGAGCAGCACGGCGAGTTCGAGCATGTCGGAGACACCATCTGCCTTGGAAATGATGGCGTTCTGCACGCAGCACTTGCCATAGGTCCGCTGGGCGCTCGCAATCGTGCGGAAGATGGCCAGCTCGCCGGTGGTTTCCTCGGAATACTGCACGCTCGGCGAGGACAGGGGGCGCGGCGTGGACAGCTCCTGCAGGAGCAGGGCGATGCGGCTTTCTTCATCGCGCTCCAAGTATCGGGTTCCCGGGTGGGCCGCCTCGAGCAATTCGGCGACGGTGCGTTCATGCACGTCGGAATTCTGGCGCGAGTCGATGGAGGCCAGGAAGAAGCCGAACACGCGCACCGCCCGGCGCAGGTTGCGCAAGGCGCCGTGGGCGAGGGAGCGCGAGCAGTGCTTGAGCAGGGAATCGTGGATCACGTCCAGATCGGCCAGCAATGCCTCGGCATTCGGATAGGGTTCGGCCGCGCTGGCGGGGAGCCGCCCGGTGGGCTGCAGTTCGAGTTTCAGGGCCGTGGCCCACAGGCGCGCGTACATGCCGCGCAGCGCCCGCCGGTAGGGCTCGTCGGCAGTATGCGCACTGCGGTAGGGCGAGCTCTCCGCCAGCGCCTGCAAGGCCGGGCTGACTTCCACCATGCTGCTCGACAGGGACAGGCCTGTGCCCAGCCGGTTGAGCTCATCGAGGTAGTAGCTGATGACGACTTGCGACTGCATCTTCAGCGCCTGGCGCAGGATGTCTGCGGTGACGAAAGGATTGCCGTCGCGGTCCCCGCCGATCCAGCTGCCCATGCGCAGGAAGGACGGCAGGTCGGTATCGGCCTGGCGCTCGGCGCGGACGGCGAGCATGTCCTCAAGGCGGCCATAGAGCCGTGGCAGCTCGCGCAGGAAGGTGTAGTTGTAATAGGACAGGCCGTTGGCGATCTCGTCGATCACCGACAGCTTGGTGAGCCGCAGCATGCGGGTCTCCCAGAGGAGCAGCACGTTGCGCTTCAGCGCTTCTTCGTTTTCGTCATATTCCTCGGGGGTCAGCTGGACGCGGTCGCGCTCATCAAGCAATTCGGCAATGCGCAGCTGGCAGGTCAGGATGCTCTTGCGCTGCACCTCGGTGGGGTGGGCGGTGAGCACCGGGCGGATCATGGCGGTGTCGAAGAATTCCCGCAGTTTGTCCTCGCCGATACCGGCATGGCTGGCCAGTTCCAGAGCGTGGGCCATGCTGCCCTCGCGTGGTGCAGAGCCTGCCCGCAAGTGGGCGCGCGAGCGACGGATGTGGTGTTCGTCTTCGGCGATGTTGGCGAGCAGCGAAAAATAGCTGAAGGCACGTACCACGTTGAGCGTGTTGTCACCGGCCAATCCCTTGAGCATGCCTTCCAGTTCGTGACGGGCATCCAGGTCGTCATCGCGGTGGAAGCGGATCGAAGTCTGGCGGATCCGTTCGATCAGCTCGAAAACCTCGTTACCTTCCTGCTGGCGTACGGTGTTGCCAAGCACGCGTCCGAGCATCCGGATGTCGTCGCGCAGCGGGGTGTCTTTGTCCTGTTCGCTCAGGGTGTGATGAGTATTCATATCGGCTCTGTGGGGGATGGTCTGGTTTTTCTGCTTGAACCCGCAATATATCAGCCCGGCAGCTCACCCGGGCAGCCGTGCTAACATCCTTGCCCATGTTTCAAGCAAGAGCTGTTCCGCCAAATGCCGACGCTTTCTGACACCCGAATCCCTCCGCCCACGCGGATTGTCATTGCTACCCGCGAGAGCCGTCTGGCCTTGTGGCAGGCCGAACACGTCAAGGCCCGCCTTGAAGCAACCTGGCCTGGCTGTGTCGTGGAATTGCTGGGCATGACCACGCGCGGCGACCAGATTCTCGACCGTTCCTTGTCGAAAGTTGGCGGCAAAGGGCTCTTCGTGAAAGAGCTGGAGCAGGCGCTGGCCGATGGCCGTGCCGACATCGCGGTGCACTCCATGAAAGACGTGCCGGCGCAGATGCCCGACGGGTTTGCGCTGATCGCCACGCTGGCGCGTGAAACGCCGCTCGATGCATTTGTTTCGAACCGCTACGAAACCCTGGCGGATATGCCACCGGGTGCGGTGGTGGGCACTTCCAGCCTGCGCCGCGAAGCCCAGCTCCATGCCCAATACCCGTATCTGGGCGTGCTGCCCTTGCGTGGCAATCTGGATACACGGCTGAAGAAGCTCGATGAAGGCCAGTACGACGCCATCATTCTGGCAGCGGCCGGACTCAAGCGTCTGGGCCTGGCGTCACGGATCCGCTGCGAACTCTCAAGCGAAGACAGTCTGCCGGCGGCCGGGCAGGGTGCGCTGGGCATCGAAGCCCGCAGTGATCGCCCTGAAGTGGCGGCCTGGCTGGCACCGCTGATCGATCCGGTCACCACGGCCTGCGTCGCGGCGGAACGCGCATTGACCTTTGCCCTGCAAGGCGGTTGCGATGTGCCGATTGGCGCTTTCTGCGAGCCGCAGGCGGAGGGGTTTCTGGCCATGCGGGCGTTTGTGGCAACGCCGGATGGCGCAAGCATCGTGCGCAGTGCCGGTGAGGCCATTGCGGCAGACGCCGAGGCCCTGGGCCAGCGTCTGGCCGCCGATCTGCTGGCGCAGGGCGCTGCCAGCATCCTGGCCAGCCTGCGGGAAGTCTGACGAGCGCGGATCCTTTTTGTGACCGTCCGGCCCACGCTCCCGCCTTCTTCCTCTTGCCTTCCTGCGCAGCCCCTGGCCGGCCGCTGCGTGGTGACGACCCGGCCTGCCGGGCAAGCCGCAGGGCTGCTCAGCGCGCTGGCCGCGTTGGGGGCCGAGCCCTTGAATTTCCCCGTGATCGGCATTCAAGCCTGTGATCCGGCGCCCTTGCGTGGTCTGGATCTGGCGGCCTTCGAACTGGCGTTCTTCGTGTCGGCCAATGCCGTGGCCCAGACCCTGGCGGTGCGCCCACGCGCGGACTGGCCGGCGACGCTGCGCGTGGCCACGGTCGGCCCTGCCAGCGCGCGGGCACTTGAAGAACAGGGTTTCGCACAGGTGATTGCGCCAACGACAGGCTTCGATTCCGAGGCGGTCCTGGCTCTGCCGGAATTTTCCGCCGACGCGTTGGCGGGTCGGCAGGTGTTGATCCTGCGGGGCGAAGGCGGCCGCGAATTGCTCGCGGAAACCCTGCGCCTGCGTGGTGCGCAGGTCAGCTCGCTGGACTGCTACCGGCGGGTCTGCGCGGCGCTGGACCCGGCGCCGCTGGTGGCGCGTTTCGAACGTGGCGAGCTGGCCGCGCTGGTGTTCTCGGCCAGTGAAGGTCTGCGTTTCTTTCTGGAGATTGCTAGCACGGCCGGGCGCGCCATGCTGGCCGCGCTGCCATGCTTTGCGCCGCATCCGCGGATCTGTGCAGCCCTGCAGGCTGCGGGGGCGGCGTGCCCCATCCTGACCACACCGGGCGACGCCGGGATCGCGGCCAGCATCGCCGCCAATCTGTCAGACCCTTCGGTCTGACCCAAGAGGTCCTCGCCATCGGGTAAGATTCGGCCATGGAAAACCAAGTTCTTACTCCGCCTCCGGTGCCGGCTGACGAGCAGAAGCACCGGACTGGTCCACGCTGGAACCGGATCTTCACCTCCGCGGCCATCGCGGTTCTCGCTGTACTGGCCTGGCAGGGTCACGTTACCCGTGTGGAAATGCGTGACATCCAAGCCGATCTGGCGCGGCGTCTTGCCGATGGCGACAAAACTGCGCAGGAAGCGAGCACCCTGGCCCGTCAGGGGCTGGAGAGCATCGATGCCCTGAAAGCCAAGATGGGCGGGCTGGAAGCCAAGCAGGAAGAAGCGCAAAGCCAGTACGCGGCGCTCGAGACCCTGTATGCCGAGTTCTCCCGGGCGCGCGATGAACGGGCGCTGAACGAGATCGAACAAGCCGTGAGCATTGCCGCACAGCAGCTCCAACTGGCGGGCAATGTGCCGGCTGCCCTGGCTGCCTTGCAAAGTGCCGACAGCCGGCTGGCCCTGCTTGACCAGGCGCGCTTCCTGTCCTTGCGCAAGCTGATTGCGGCGGATATGGAACGGCTCAAGTCCTTGCCCATGTCGGATGTCAGCAGTATCGCCCTGCAGCTCGAAACCATCATGGGGCGGATCGACACCCTGCCGCTGGGCTTCGAGCACAGCCCGCCGGTGACGGCCAAACCGGCCGTCAAACTGGTGACCAAGCCGCAACCGAAAGCGGGCGCCACGAAGGGGGGCAAGGCTGCTCCGGGCGAAGTGCCCGCAGATGCTGCATCCGTACCTTCGCCAAGCCTGGCGGTGGCGCTGGCCCAGGATCTGTGGCGCGAATTCCGTCAGCTGATCCGGGTCGAACGCCTTGACCGACCGGATCCGGCATTGCTGGCGCCCGGACAGGCTGCATATCTGCGCGAAAATCTGCGCTTGCGCCTGTTGTCTGCGCGGATGGCACTGATGCAGCGCGAAGGCAAGCTGTTCGCCGAAGACGTGCATCAGACCCGCACCTTGCTGCAGCGCTACTTTGACACCCAGTCGCGGCCGGTGGCCGATACCCTGGATGAGCTGGCGCAGATCGAGCGCGCACGGCTCACCATGAACCTTCCCGGCCTGGAGGAAACGCAAGCCGCTTTGCGTGCTTTCAAGCTGGGCGGCAAGCGCTGAGGCTCCCATGCGACTGATCCTGTGGTTATTGGGCCTGTTTGCCTTGGCGGTGGTGCTGACCATCGCGGCGCGTTACAACGAAGCCTACGCCCTGCTCGTGTGGTGGCCCTACCGCGTGCAGATCGCCATGAATCTGTTGCTGGTCTTGCTGCTGGCAGGATTCGTGATTGCCTACCGCTTGGTGCGCCTGGTGGTGCGCGGGCTGGAAATGCCGGCGGAGGTGAATGCCTACCGCTTGCGCCGTCGGCGTGAACAGGCGGAGAAGGCCATGTTCGAGGCCGAGCGGTTTTTCCATGAAGGCCGTTATGGTCAGGCCCACCGGAGCGCCGTGCAGGCTTACGACGGGGTTTCCCGTCCCGGCTTTGCCGCCTTGCTGGCTGCGCGTGCCGCCCATGCGATGCGCGACACGGAGCGGCGCGACACCTGGCTTGCCCATGCCGCCGAATACGATGGCGACATCCGCATGGCGCGCCTGATGACTGAAGCCGAAATGGCTTTGGCGGACCGGCGTTTCGATGACGCCGCCCAGCACCTGGAAGCCCTGCGCACGAGCGGACATCGCCATCTTGCGGTCCTGCGCCTGTCACTGCAGGCTGAGCAGGGACGCGGGCGTTGGGCCGAAGTCGCACGGCTGGCGCGTACCCTGCGCAAGCACGAGGCGCTGACGGCCGAGCAGGCCGCTCCGCTGCTGCGCCGCGCCTTGCTCGAACAACTCCGCGATGCAGAGGGGGATCTCGGGACGCTGGAACGGATCTGGCAGAGCATTCCTGATGCTGAACGCCGGGACGCGGGTTTCCTGTTGCGCGGCTTGCCGTACCTGATCGGGGCCGGGGACGAAAGGATCGCCGCCGAAGCTATCGAGGAAGCACTCAAGAACGATTGGGAGCCCGAACTGGCCGTACTGTATGGCCGGTGCAAGAGTGCTGATCTGCGTACCCAGCTGGCAACCGGGGAACGCTGGCTAGCGGCGCATCCGGAAGATGCTGGCTTGTTGCTGGCGCTGGGGCGTCTGTGCTTGCGTGCCCAGCTGTGGGGCAAGGCTCAGAGCTATCTGGAAGCTTCACTGTCGCAACAGGCTTCGCGTGCTGCCCATCTGGAACTTGCCCGCTTGTCGGAGCAACTGGAACGCAAGGAAGAGGCTGAGCGCCACTACAGGGAGGCGGCTGCACTGGGGATTTGATTGCCTGCCTGATGGCTTTGTGCTGTCATGCAAGCCAATTCCGTGTCATATGGCACAGGAATTAGAATCGGCCGGTGCTCTCTGAGAACGCAGTGCGGGGCAAATACAAGGTCCTGGCCATTGCTGCCGACGAACTGGAAGTGCTGGGCACCGTGACGCCGACCAAGGCCATCGGGATCCGCAGCAACCGGATCGGCAATTTCTATGAAAAGATGCCCTGGAGCTGGACCTGCCCGAGCCCGGGGCCATCCCTGCTGCAGCAGTGGTATTTGAAGTAAGCCCGACGTGCAGCAGGCCAGGAGCCGCGTCAGCGGCCCTTGGTGTTTGATCGTCCGAATTGACTTCTGACGGGCAGATGCCTGAAGATCCTAGCCCGGCAAGTCAGAAATCCACCATGTCCGCATCCGTTTCCGTTCCACGTCGCCTCAATCTCAGTGTGCAATATGCCGTCCAGGGCCTGGATCTGCCCGAGCGCCAGCAACTGCGTCGCTGGGTGCGTGCCGTCGAGCCGGATGCCGCGCAACTGACCGTGCGTTTTGTTGCCGCCGAAGAAGGCCGGGCCTTGAATGCGGAATACCGCGGCAAGGACTACGCGACCAATGTGCTGTCCTTTCCCTATGAAACCGAACCCGTCCTGCAGGGCGATCTGGTCCTGTGCTGGCCAGTCGTGCTTGAAGAAGCGGCGGCGCAAGGCAAGCGTGTCGAAGCGCATTGCGCGCACCTGATCGTGCATGGGGTTCTGCATCTGCAGGGCTGGGACCACGAAAGCGATGCCGACGCCGAAGAAATGGAAGCCGAAGAGCGCACGATTCTTGCTCAGCTCGGATACCCTGACCCTTATCTCAATGAAAAGGCCTAGACCGGATTGTGCCCCGCGGGCGCATCCACGCCACATTTGAATTGAACATGGACCCTGCCAGTAGTCGCCCCAGCATTCTTGACCGTCTTTCCGCGCTTCTCACCCGTGAGCCCGATGATCGCGCGGAATTTGTAGAAATCCTTCACGCCGCGCATGAGCGCAAGCTCTTCGATACCGATGCCCTGGGCATCATCGAAGGCGCCTTGCAAGTAGCGGACATCCCGGTGCGCGAAGTCATGGTGCCGCGCGCCCAGATGGATGTGATCCACATCGAGCAGCCCATCGACGAGATCATCGAGGTGGCCATCCGCACCGCCCACTCGCGTTTCCCGGTGGTCGGCGAAGACAAAGACGATGTGCTCGGCGTCCTGCTCGCCAAGGATCTGCTGCCGGCGCTGCGCCATCCCGACATCAGCCTGCAGGGCTTGCTGCGCCCCGCGATCTTCATTCCTGAAACCAAGCGCTTGAACCTGCTGCTGCGCGAGTTCCGCGTCAGTCGCAACCACATGGCCATCGTCGTCGATGAATACGGTGGTGTGGCCGGTCTGGTGACCATCGAGGACGTGCTCGAACAGATCGTCGGCGATATCGAAGATGAATACGACTTCGATGAGGATGCCGACAACATCGTGCCGACTCCGGGTGGGCGCTGGCGCATCAAGGCCCTGACCAAGGTCGCCGACTTCAATGAATCCTTCAGCTGCCAGCTCGAACACGATGAGTTCGATACTATCGGCGGGCTGGTCACGCACCACTTTGGGCGCATGCCCGCACGCGATGAAAGCATCGAGATCGACGGTTTCCGCTTCAAGGTCTCGCGTGCGGACAGCCGCCGCGTCTACACCTTGCTGGTGGAACGCCTGCCTGCGCCGGATACGGTTGGCGGCTGAGTCTCCCGCAGCTGTTTCCGGGGACGGATTGCCGCAGTTTTCGGCGGATATGTCAGGGCTTGCCACGCGGGGCTGTAGAATGCGGTTCGCTTCCAATCGTCCCAGACCCCGCTCGCCTTGATCCAGTTCCGCAACCTCGCTCTCGCCCGTGGCGCCCGTCGCCTGATCGAAAACCTCTCCCTGCAGATTCACCCCGGCTGGCGCGTTGGCGTGGTCGGCGCGAACGGCACGGGCAAATCCAGCCTGTTTGCGCTGCTGCGTGGCGAGCTGCATCAGGATGCCGGGGATCTCGACATTCCTTCTGGCTGGACCATCGCGCATGTGGCGCAGGAAACGCCGGCGCTGACCTGTACGGCGCTGGAATACGTGCTGGATGGCGATGCCGAACTGCGCCGTGTCGAGCGTGATCTGGTGGTGGCTGAGGCCACCCACGACGGGCACCGTATCGGCGAGCTGCACACCCGCCTGCAGGAGATCGATGGCTACTCCGCGAATGCGCGGGCCAGCACGCTGCTGCATGGACTGGGCTTTGGCGATGCGGATTTCGGCCGGCCGGTGTCGGATTTCTCCGGGGGCTGGCGCATGCGCCTGAATCTGGCGCAAGCCCTGATGTGCCGCTCGGATCTGCTGCTGCTCGATGAACCGACCAATCACCTCGATCTGGATGCCGTGGTGTGGCTGGAACGCTGGCTCGCTGCGTATCGCGGCACACTGCTGCTGATCTCGCATGATCGCGATTTCCTGGATGCGTGCGTGACGCACATCGCCTTCCTCGATGCGCAGCACCTGACGCTCTATACCGGCGATTACGATTCCTTTGAAGACCAATACGCCGCCCAGCTGGCCCAGCAGCAAGCGCTGTTCGAGAAGCAGCAGCGCGAAGTGGCGCACCTGCAGAAATACATCGACCGTTTCCGCGCCCAGGCGACAAAGGCGCGCCAGGCACAGAGCCGCATCAAGGCGCTGGCCCGGATGGAGCGCATCACCGCAGCACACGTCGATACGCCTTTCGATTTTGCCTTTCCGGTGCCGGACCGTGCACCGGACCCGATGGTCACGCTGCGCGATGTGAAGCTCGGCTACGGTGACAAGACCATTCTCGACCGCGTGAAGCTCGAATTGCGCCCCGGTGCGCGCCTCGGCCTGCTCGGCCCGAACGGCGCGGGCAAGTCCACCCTGATCAAGCTGCTCGCCGGCGAACTGGCGGCGCAGAGCGGCACGGCTTTGTTCGGCAAGGGCGTGGTGCTGGGTTACTTCGCCCAGCATCAGCTCGAACAATTGCGTCCTGATGAATCACCGCTGCAGCATCTGGTGCGGCAGGAGCCACTGACCCGCGAGCAGGAACTGCGCGATTACCTCGGCGGTTTCGATTTCCGCGGGCCGATGGCCGATGCCAAGGTCGGACCCTTTTCCGGTGGCGAGAAATCGCGTCTTGCCCTGGCGTTGCTGATCCGCCACAAACCCAATCTGCTGCTGCTGGACGAACCGACCAATCACCTTGATCTGGAAATGCGTCATGCCCTGACCCTGGCGCTCTCCGAATACGAGGGCAGCATGGTGCTGGTCAGCCATGATCGCGCGCTCTTGCGGACTGTCTGCGACGATTTGCTGCTTGTTGCGGACGGGGCTGCCGTGCCTTTCGACGGCGATATCGAGGATTACCTCGGTTGGCTGGATGAGCGGCGCAACCGCGAAGCCGCGGCGAATGTCGATGGCGACAAGCTGGCCCGGATTGCCGCACGCGAGGCGGACAAGGCCGACCGGCAGGCCAGGCTGATGCGCCGGCGTCCGTTGCTGAAAGAACTCGAACAACTCGAACGCAAGCTCGCTGGCTGGCAGGGCGAGAAGAAGCTGCTCGACGAACGGGTTTCCGACCCGGCGCTCTACGCCAGTGGCGACAATGCCCTCGTGCAGAGCCTGCTCAAGCGGCAGGGCGAATTGGCCCAGAGCATTGAGGGGGGTGAAGAGCGCTGGCTGGAAATCCAGACCGAGCTGGAAGATATCGGCGAGGTCTGAACCGGGCCGCCGGCCTTGCGCGTAAATGCCCATCAGGCGGAGGCGCGAGCATGACGGGAGTCGATAGAATGGCAACACTTACAGAATTCCGGGGTCCCCATGAGTGAGGCATACCTGATCAATTTCACGCCACAGGAAACGCGTGTGGCATTGCTGTACAACGGCGTGGTGCAGGAGTTGCACATCGAGCGCGAGCATTCGCGCGGCTTTGTCGGCAACATTTATCTGGGCAAGGTGGTTCGTGTATTGCCGGGGATGCAATCGGCATTCATCGACATCGGTCTGGACCGCACCGCGTTCCTGCACGTCGCGGATATCTGGATAGACCGCGCGGCCGGCGAGATCCAGCGCCCCATCGAGCGCATCCTCAACGAAGGCCAGACACTCATGGTGCAGGTCCTCAAGGACCCGATCGGGACCAAGGGGGCACGCCTGTCGACCCAGTTGTCGATTGCCGGGCGCCTGGTGGTGTACCTTCCCCAGGACAAGCACATCGGGATTTCGCAACGCATCGAGAGCGAAGCCGGGCGCGAGCGTCTGCGCGAGCGCCTGCAAAGCCTGCTGCCCGCTGAAGAGAAGGGCGGCTTCATCGTGCGGACCCAGGCCGAACAGGCCAGCGATGAAGAGCTGGCGGCCGACATCGCCTACCTCGGCAAACTCTGGACGGAAATCCAGGCGCAGCGCCTTGAAGGCAGGCCGCCTGTGCTGCTGTATCGCGACCTGACCCTGGCGCAGCGGGTATTGCGCGACCTGATCGGGGCGGACACCGAAAAGGTGGTGATCGATTCGCGCGAGAATTTCCAGAAGCTCAACCAGTTCGCCAGCGATTACATGCCGCGCATGGCGCACCTGCTGGAGCATTATTCCGGCGAGCGGCCGTTATTTGATCTGCATGGTGTCGAAGACGAAATCCAGCGTGCCCTGGCGCGGCGTGTCGACCTGAAAAGCGGCGGTTATCTGATCATCGATCAGACCGAGGCTCTCACCACCATCGACGTGAATACCGGCGGATTCGTTGGTGCCCGGACCTTTGATGACACCATCTTCAAGACCAATCTCGAAGCGGCCCAGGCCATCGCCCGTCAGCTGCGCATGCGTAATCTCGGCGGGATCATCCTGCTCGATTTCATCGACATGGAGAACGAAGAGCATCGTCTCTCCGTGCTCGCCGAGCTGACCAAGGCGCTGGTGCGGGACCACACCAAGGTCTCGGTGGGTGGCTTCACGTCGCTGGGCCTGGTCGAGATGACCCGCAAGCGCACGCGCGAATCGCTGGCCCACGTGCTGTGCGAAACCTGCCCGACCTGTGGGGGGCGCGGCCAGGTCAAGACGGCGCGCACCGTGGCCTATGAAGTGATGCGCGAAGTGGTGCGTGAGGCGCGTCAGTTCACCGCACGCGAATTCCGCATCCTGGCGGCTCCCAGCGTGGTCGATCTGTTCCTCGATGAAGAAGCCCAGGCTATCGCCAATCTGCAGGACTTCATCGGCAAACCGATTTCCTTCCATGCCGAAACCAGCTATACCCCGGAACAATTCGACATTGTGCTGCTGTGACTTGATCGGCGTTTATCTACGTATATTTTTCTCGTAAAAAACAAATGCGATTCAATAGCTTACTGTTTTTGATGTTGATCTACGGTGATTTTCGTATAGTCGAAGCAAGCCTGTTTTGGGTAGCTAGATGGGTAGCTAGACGGGTAGCTACCCAAGGTTTACGATGCGCCGTATGGCCAAAGTTCAAACCAACCTTCTCACCGATATCCACATCCGCAAGTGGATCCGTGCAGGTGAGCCAGTCTCCAAGTCAGATGGTGGCGGGCTGACGTTTACGCTGTCCGCAGCGGGTGCTGCTGTCTGGGTTCTTCGATTCAGGCATGGAGGGCGACGGCAGGAAGTGACGCTCGGTCGCTACCCCGATCTGTCTTTGGCTGCAGCGAGGCTGATGGCTGCCAAGAAGCGCTTGGCTCTCGTCGAAGGCGTGAATCCAGCAGACGAAGTGCGCAAAGCCAAAGCACACCGGGACTGGACGGTTCGTGAGCTGATCAGCGACTACAGGAAACTTGTACTCAGCACCCTGTCTGCAAGCACCCAATGCAGTTACGGTAGAAACCTGAAACGCATAGAGAACGGAATGGGCGCGATGTCCGTTCAGTCTGTCGGACCTGCCGACATCGTTGCGCAGATCGAGCGAGTCAAGGCTGGGTGGGTAGAACTCTTCACGCTGTGGTGTGCCTTGCGTGGCATCTTCAAGCATGCGGCCGGGAAAAAGCTGATCGTGGCCAATCCATGCGCAGGCATCCAGCTTGAAGCCATCATTGGCAAGAGGCCCGAGAAGCGCAAACGACTGATGCTGACGGATCAGGAGCTGGCGCTGGTGATGAACGCCGAAATGAAACTCGCGAATCTTCTTGCGATAAGGATTTTGCTGGCGACAGGCGTTCGAATCTCAGAACTCAACAACGCGCTGCGCAGCGATGTTCATCTCGACGAGGGGCGATGGCACATTCCGAAAAGCAAGACTGGTGCAGCCATTGATATACCGCTTGCTCCCAAAGTTGCTGAATGGTTCGAAGTCCTTATGGATTTCGCAGGCAACTCGGCGTATGTAATTCCAGCAAGATCCAGGGCTCGCGCAGCATGTTTTGGCGGTGACGCGCCCCTCTCAAAAGATGCACTGAGAGAGGCTATTGATTACTGGATCGACCAGTACAAGCCAGATGTTCGTCGCTTTACCCCGCACGATCTGAGGAGCACCATGAAAAGTCATTTAAGAAAACTTGGGGTTCCAAGAGACATTTCTGAGATGTGTTTGAATCACAAATTGCCTGGTGTGGAAGGGGTATATGATCAACACTCTTACTATGAAGAGCGCAGATTAGCATTGAAAACTTGGGCTGATTGTTTGGTTCTGCGTAAAGAAAGCCTGTTAAATTGAAGCCCGATATATAAAGTAATTTTATGAGCCGCCATATTTCACATCCACCTCCCAATGGTTTCGATATTTCTAGGTACGAGATATGCAAGGACTGGGGAGTCCATGAGTGGGCGATAGCATTGGCCATTCGCTATAAGGTTCGGACAAATTGGATATTGGGATGTGGAAGAGGGGTTAAAGACACCCCAAAAAACATGATGGAAGACGTTCGAAATATTGCGGCAGGACTATTTAAAGATCCGATCGGACCTAGCGAGTATTTAAAACCTTGCGACATACGCCAGCAAAGGTTGGTTAAAGACCAATCTGTTTTGGATTGGCTTTACCCTGCCGTATATTTGGAAGATGAATTTAATGAATGGCTGAGAAGGGCTATTGTTTGGTTTGTCGAAAATCCTTTGGATCCATTCTTTAATTATAAAAAATCAAAGCGCTTAAAAGCGATCCTTGAGGACATTCGATTGGTCGAAGAAACTCCCGCATGGGTAGTCAGAGAGAAAATTGATTCGAGCGATGTTGAGCATTATGTTTCTGTTGATTTGAACGGCACGGACGAGCATGTCATCGCTGATTTTGTGGCGTGGCTGAATGAGACAAGAAAAAAGTCCGGAGTTTGTGTTAAGTTAAAAAGAAAAAGCAAAGAAGATTTTGATAGCTGGCATAAATATAGATTGCTTCCGTATCTGGATTTGTCATTTTATGCTGAAGTATTTTCTATAAAAATAAGAAATGAAGATTACGCAACTTATTTGTTTAATGATGACATCGAGGTTTCTGTTGATGAAAGAATAAGAAGGACGACGAAAATAAATGCTGAGAATTTGATTTCCAAGGGATTTGTATCCTCTCTGATTAAGCAGGCCAATTTAAAAATTAGTGAGCCATAAATTTTCAGACACATATTACCCACCTGAGTAGGCACAAGGTCCGCGTTCATTAGGGCCTTGTTCCTGCCGCATCGATGCCCGTCTCCCTGTCTCTGATATGCCAGAGATCGGGAGCGGGCTTTGTTTTTATGCGTGTTCTCAGGAGGTTCTCATGTCTCTTCAATGTCCTCGTTGTCATTCGGAGCGTATCGTTCCGCGCGAAGTCGGAAAACGTGCCGGTGGCGTCATCGGCGCAGCGGGTGGTGCCGCTACTGGTGCAGCCGGTGCTGTATCGGGTGCTCAAGCCGGAGCGGTGGTGGGTGCGGTTGCTGGCCCGGTGGGTGTGGTGCTGGGTGGTCTGGCTGGCGCGCTGTTCGGTGGTCTGGTCGGTGGTGCTGCTGGCTGTGTAGCGGGTGCCAAGCTCGGTGAAGTGGTCGATGAAAAGGTACTCGGCAATTGCGAGTGCCTGGAGTGCGGTTGCGTCTTCAGCAACCCGAGTGGTCAGCACCAAGGCTGATCTGAGCTGTTCGTAGCCGTAGCCGAAGTCAGGTTTCTCTTTAGCGCCAGTTCGGCGCATTCCTCTATTAATCCCCTTGGACTGAATGCATCCGCGCGGCGGAGGCTTTTTACGTCCAGGGTATGCCATTGCAAAGGAGCTATTCATGGCACATCTCGTACAAAAAATGGCCTACGTCGGGGAAACGCCCTGGCACGGTCTGGGTAATCAACTGGTTCCCAAACAACCACTGGAAGTCTGGGCTCAGCAGGCCGGCATGGCTTTCCAGATTCTTGAAACACCTGTCCGCTACATGGCCGAATCAGCGGGCATGCTGGGCTCGATCATGACCTTTGGTGATCAGAAGGTGTTGTACCGCTCGGACACCAAGGCCGCGCTGTCGGTGGTCTCGAATCGTTTTCAGGTGGTGCAGCCTCGCGAGATTCTGGAGTTCTACCGGGATCTCACAGAACTCTCCGGCTTCGAACTGGAAACAGCAGGCGTGCTCAAGGAAGGCCGAAAGGTATGGGCGCTTGCGCGTACCGGGCTGTCTGCATCACTCAAGGGCAATGACACGGTAAATGGTTATCTGCTGCTGGCTACCGCCTGCGATGGCACGCTTGCCACTACAGCCCAGTTCACCAGCATCCGCGTCGTCTGCAACAACACCCTGGCGATTGCACTCGCCAATGGTGGTCAGGCGGTGAAGGTGCCGCACAGTACGAGCTTTGATGCGCAAGCCGTGAAGCAGCAACTGGGCGTATCAATCTCGTCATGGGATTCGTTCATGTACCGGATGCGCACCCTGTCGGAACGGAAGGTGAAATCACACGAGGCCATGAATTTCTTCCTGCGGGTGTTTACTGATCCTAACGCAACGGCAACGGGGCTGAGCAACGAACGCGCCATCAAGGCAGTGCAGACGCTGTATGACGGGCACGGGCAAGGTGCCGAACTGACCTCTGCCAAAGGTACGGCATGGGGGCTACTCAACTCGGTCACGGAGTTTGTTGATCATCAGCGCCGCGCCCGTAGTCAGGACTACCGACTTGATTCGGCCTGGTTCGGGCAGGGGGCTGTCATCAAGAAGAAGGCCCTCGATGAGGCGTTGAAGATGGCAGCTTGATTTGAATGCAGCTGGGAGAAATTTCCTTCCAGCTGCATCTTGAACGGAAGGCAGGTGACGACCCGGAGCGGTCAGTCAGCAACGTGCAGAGCGGACACTCAACATTCGAGCTAAGCTGCCAGCGGAGGCGGGCGCTGTAAGCCTGGTTCGCGATAATGCACCATGTGCCGCGGACCAGGCTTGCAGCGCTTGCCGTAGCGGGTCAGCTTGAGCGAGGGGCTAGCAGGCTGATGCAAAACCAAATTTCAGATTGCCTGAGAATATGACGACCTCTCAAAATCGCCTACAAGCCATTTTTTCAAGGTGGTTGAGGGTCGAAGCTCTCCTGAAATCAGGTAGTTCTTGGGCTGAAAATAGTTTTGCATCACCCTGTTAGGCCTCGCTTGGCCTCGCTCGCGTCGTAGTTCGTTCACTCAGGTGCGTTGTATTCAGACTTGTACGTCAGGATATCGCATGGCTCAAGGTCTGTTTTCGACAGGTCTTGCTCTGTCACGAACTTCAGGGAGTAGCACCAGTCCTCCTTGCGTGTCTCTTGGGTGGTGTCATCGGTAAACCAAACAGTTCCGAAGAAGTACATGACGGGCGGCAGCCGAAACTGCGGCGGTGGAAGAGCAAATCGCTCCATCCTGTTTGATGTCAGAGTGATTTGACGCTCGAGTCCGGGCCCGAACGATTGGAGCTTTCGTCTCGCACCATAGTTGGGACTCCCGCCGTCACCGGGAGTACCGAGTCGATGATCGAAATCTGCTACTACACGTACTGCAGCGGTTTGGCCCAAGTTCTTGAGTTTCAACTTGACCTTGACATAGCCACCCAGCCGCATCGGCTCCGAGAGTTCCGCCTCCACGACTTGGAGATAGGCGCGAACTTGACCTGACGTCAAGGACAACTGCTTCCGGGTATCAAGCCAAGTGAACAAGCTGACGGCTAACGCAAGGGCGGCCACTACGGCGGTCCAGACTTCTGGATTCCTGTTCCAGTGCGACCGGTTCACCTCAGCCCTGAGACTGCTGGGCTTCAGTCGCCTTCGAATGCGTGGCACGAGGGGCATGGCTTTCTTCTGCGAGGCCTAAAGTGTTATAGGGATAAGTTTTGCTGCCAATTATCGGCTCGCGCTCCCTAATATGGCGCAACCGACCAGCGAAGAGTGACTTCCAGCTTGGCTTTTCACGATTGTGCTGCACAAATTCACAGCACTAACAAAATCAACAAAAACCTCACCTCTCAGATTTCAGTTCTGAAGCTCCGTACGGCTGCTTTGCTGCCATCAGTCTGACGGTCCGCTTCTGGCCGCATGCGGCCAATGTAGCACATCGGCATCTGCCGTTCATTAGCTGGTCAGCTCGATCCCGGCTCACTCAATCCAAGTAACTTTGTTTGCGTGCGCAGCCTCCGGTTGCGCTCTCTTCATTCCATCAATGCCGCGTTTCCTTCACCGGGACGCGGCATTTCTTTTGCCTGGAGGTTTCACATGCACCAAACACCGATGGGGCCGACTGGCCCCGCTTTCACTTTGAGCATCACCCCTCAAAAGTTCTCCCCTGGCCAGATTGTCAGCACGCCTGCCGCTCTCGAAGCCATGGAGGCGGCGGGCTGCTTGCCGATCCGTTTTCTGGCCCGTCATCTGTCGGGCGACTGGGGTTCGGTTTGTCCGGAGGATGCCGCGCTCAATGATGCGGCGCTACTGGCCGGGGACCGCCTACTGTCCGTCTATGAGATTGCGCCAGAGGTAAGGATCTGGATCGTCACCGAAGCGGACCGCTCGGTAACTACCTTGCTCCTGCCCGAGGAGTACTGACCTCTCTCAATTGGATTGCCTCGCTTGGCCACTCAGTAGCCAGTGCCAGGCGGGCCGAGCGCTGCGGACCAATAACAACAAGAGCTTTTGGCGACGTTACGGGGCTCAACAAAATGGAAACGTCGCACCCTTGAGCGTTCCCGGTCCTCTCATGGACTGGAGGCTGCTCCCACCTCTGGCTGACACCCAGCCACTCATCACACCCGCACAGCACCCAGCCCGGCCTCGGCCGCGCTGGGTGTTTGCTTTTCTGGAGGTCACATCATGAAACATGGCAATGCAGTGCGACTCGTTTCCACCAAGGACATGAGCCGCGAAAAATGGCTGGAAGTGCGCAACGGTGGGATCGGTTCTTCCGATGCGGCCGCTGCAGTCGGTCTGTCTCCCTACAAAAGCCCGCTGGAGCTCTGGCTTGAGAAAACCAACCGCAAGCAGCCTGAAAACATCAGCGAGAAAGAAGCCGTCTTCTGGGGAACCACCCTGGAGCCGATCCTCGCCGCTGTGTATCAGCAGCGCACAGGCAACAAGGTACGACGCGTCAATGCGGTACTCCAGCATCCCACTCAGTCTTTCATGCTCGCCAATCTGGATCGTGCAGTGGGCTATGACGGAATTCTGGAAATAAAGACCGCCAGCTATCACTCAGCCCCGTTGTGGGAAGAGACGGTGCCGGAGGCCTATCAATGCCAGGTGCTCCACCAGCTTGCCGTTACTGGCAAAGCCTGGGCAGATGTAGCGGTGCTGATCGGCGGGCAGGACTTCCGGATCTACCGTATCGAGCGTGACGAAGAAAAGATCTTTGATCTCGTCGATCAGGAGATAGGCTTCTGGCAAAGCGTGACGGATGACGTGCCACCGGATGCCGATGGCTCGGACTCCTGTGGCAGAGCGCTGGACTGGATGTATCCGCAGGACTCCGGCGAAACCATCGACTGTACGGATTCTGATCAGCTCAACCGGCTTTTCTGCGAACTGCTGGACATGAAGCGTCGGCGCGAGCAGCTGGAGTTTCTGGAGGCCACCCACAAGCAGACGATCCAGTCCGCGATGGGCAATGCCACCACCGCGCTATTCGTGGGCGGCAAGGTCAGCTGGAAGAAGCCCAAGGATAGCCAGGGCATCGATTTGAAGCGTTTGCTAACCGATCAGCCTGCACTTGCCGCGCAGTACGCCATCACTACGCCGGGCACCCGGCGATTCCTTATGCAGGTTGAAAAACCTGTTCCTGCAAAAAGTTAAGCACACCCCTCATCACATGAAAGGATCGAATCATGATCAAGGGACTCGCCATTACCCCGCCCGTGATCGGGCGAATTTCCATCGGTCACATCGTCGAACGCAACGGCAAGCGTCTGCCGGAGAAGGACGATTTCTTCACCATCACCACCCAGGTCCAGAACCGGGATGGCTGGCTCAATCACCCGCTGCAGACGAAGCTGGCCGAAGGCATGGCCAATGGCAAGCTGCGCGCCATTCCGGTCAAGCTGCTGTTCAACTCGCCGGACCTCAATCTGCGGGCGCAGTACAGCCTGTTTGATCGTTCCACTGGCAGGCCTGCCTGCGTGGGTGATGGGCAGACTGCCAAGCGCGTGACTGAGCAGGGCGTTCAGGATCTGCCTTGCCCTTCACCGGACTGCTGCGAGTACGGCAAATCGGGAGGCTGCAAGCTATTTGGCAGGCTCAACGTGCAGATCGAGGGGCAGGACGATGATCTGGGAAGCTTCATCTTCCGGACCACAGGCTATAACTCGGTTCGTACGCTTGCAGCTAGGCTGGAGTACCTCAACGCGATCAGCGGTGGAAACGCCAAGCATCTGCCATTGATGCTCAGACTGCGCGCCAAGAGCACCACGCTCTCACGTGGTACGCCGGTCTATTATGCTGATCTAACCTTGCGGGATGGTGACAGTGTGATTGAAGCCGTGTGCTTTGCCCGAACCGAAGCAATCCGCCAAGGGGAAGCCGGAGTTGAGACGGTGCAACTGGAGGACGCGGCAAGGCAAGCGCTGGCCAATGGATGCTTCGAGGAAAGCGAAGGCGAAGCTCCAGCGATTGTCGAGGAGTTCTATCCGGAGGAAGAGGGGGCCGGTGCGGGCAGCGGGGAAATCCAAGGGCCTGCTAGAACTGAGCGACGACCTGCCAAGCTGACTGATCGGCTGGGGGCCGGTAAGGCGCAGGAGATAAGTGTCGGAAAGTAATGTACTTAGCGCCCGGATTAGGGCGCTACTTTTCTTGGTGTTAATGAATGACGTATTGACTGGTTTGTGATCAAAAATTCAGAGTGGCGCCACTCTTTAAGTTGGCGTCAAATTCAGTGTCTGAGTCAAAAGTCAATTTTGTTCCGAATGCTTTAGCTAAGGATCTTAGTCCGAAATCTGCCGACTCACCTTTCATCATTGCTTCGAAAATCAAGTCGAACCCTGTTTGAATTTCATGGCTTTTCGTGGAGAAAAAGCCATCAAATGTTCTGGTTAGGTTGGCTCGATATATCCTGTTTGATGAAATTATGCGTTCGCATATTTCTTCAGTTCTTCTTAATTGAATCTCTGATAGCTGTAGTGATTGGATTGAGTTTTGTAGCGCCGCGTAGGCGCTGCTGCTAAGCAAGGAGGCCGCCATGCCGCCGAGCATGCCGCCGATTACTGTTCCGACGCCGGGTGCAATACACGTTCCTAAGACAGCGCCAAGATTCGACCCTGTCATTGACGTAGCTAGAGTCGCCCCCTCCTTTGTTATGGATGCGGAAAACTCTTCAGAAGAAATTTCCCCTTTGACTAACCGTATGACCCCTTTTGCAATAATAGATCCACTCTGCACAATAAGGGCAGGCGTTGCCGAGTTTCCAAGGCTTTTGATTGTTTGATTCGTAGCGGCTTGCATAGCCCCCGCAATGGTTGCTGTTGCGGCGCCGGAGACCAGCGCAACCCCCGCCGCCTTGCTTGTGGTGCGCAGGGTATCCCCTGCTGCGTCCTCAACGCTTTTATCTCCTTGTATGACAGACAGGATGTTGTTTGCGCCGGATATAGCGGCAGAATAAGCTGCTGCATTTTTTGCACTCTCAAGCCCTCCCCTGAGAGCGAGTTGAGCGACATCTTTCGAAGTGCTGATCAGCGGAGACTTTCTGGCTTCCATGGCGTCAGAACTTGTGACTTTGGAAGGTTTCAGTCTAGATAGCGAATCTTCGATATTTTTCTTTTTTGTTGAAAGATGCCTGGCTAAAGAGTCATTTCCGGCTGCTTTCGCCCGACTTATTTGTTTTTCAAGGCTGGAACACTGCTGTTCCCAGTTTGATTTGACGACATCAAAATGATCAGCCGGAACAATCAAGTCGACGGATTTGTATTTTTCAAAATTTTCGTTCGTTAATTTGTCATAGCTTGCAATGTCTTTATGCAGCTTCATCTGCCCGCCGGACACTGAGCCACAGTTATCGGTCTTAATATTTCCAGACTTTTTTACCTCTACGATGTCTGCAGTTGGGTCGTTGTTCGCCCCCACAGCCCCTGTTGTGGCTATCAGCGACCCACTTTTTGAGATGTGAACCTCTGCATTATGTCTGGCTACGTGTTTTATTTCGTTTGAAAACCCGGCTTGTTGATGGTAGTTGTTATCAGCATATTCAGGGTTGATTTTCCTCTGCGCAATATCCTGAAGTGCATCAACTGAGGAGATGTGACCCGCGATAGCCTTTCCAAAGCCATCCAGTTCTTGCATGGCAAAGTAGTTGATTTGCTGTTCTAGATCGTCTTCTTTTGATTGGATTGGCATTGCAGAATTTAAGCTATAGAGTGATTAACTTGGTGCTCTATCTGGCTGGCCGGAATTTCTTTCAACTTGTCGAGCTTGCTTTGAAGTTCGTCCATGACGCCATGAAGAAGACCTCCATCTTCGTCCAGCAATTTTGTGTTTATGATGTCTTTGAGAAGTCCTGCGCAATTTACCGCCTCGCGTGCGCAATTCCTGAGATCAGTATCTGTCGCCTCAATCAGTGGTATCGATGATTCCAGAGAGCCGACTTCCTCCGCGATCGCTGCTTCGAGCTCACGCGCCTTCGAAATAAATTGAGTGACTTTTTTTTCAAAAACAATGACAGAGTCACTGAAGCGGATTGTCTTATTTCGCTCTATCCGGAACGATAGTGCGCTTATTGTAGTCAGGGAGGCTATCCACATAATTGCTTTGGAGATTGGGCTGGTTATGCCAGGTGTTAAATAAAAAATGGCAATCGCAGTAACGGCACTCAGTATGAAAGTTCTAAGCAAATGAGCGCAAACACTTTTTGCGGGGGAGGAGACCGGCGAAACGGGGATCGATTTCGAAAATTGTTCGTATTGATCAGTATTAGGCTTGCTGCCGATGCGGAAGCGCAAACAATTGAACTTTGAAAATCTCTCAGTGGCATGTGAGTGAACCCTGAGTCGGCATTGGTCCAATTCGTTAATCAGGTCTTCGGAGGATTGCGATTGAATGTTGATGGTGCTTAATAGATCAAGCCGATTTGATTCGGCCAGGGCATGCATTTGTATAGATTTTGAGTGGGCGACCGCGAATAGTGATGGAATGTTTAACAGCAGCTCTTTGATTTTCATTTTTTACTCTTCTGTTATGCAGTTGCGGGGGAGTAGTTGTCGATCAGTCTTCTCTCTGTTAGTGCATAAACGCCGTCGGCAAAATCTGTCGCCGCTCTGATTGACTGACTCATCTTTCTGTTTTGATGGATAACGATGTTCTCCATCACATTTATGGCATCAATAAGCAAATTGGCCCCTTTTTGAATTTGATGCATCTTTTCAACGAAGGTGTTTACCTCTTCTTCGTAAGCCTCTGCCTGGTGCAAGACTTCGCGGGCTTCGTTCAATCTTGTTTTTGCGTTTGTTTGCCCGAAGTACATTGCCAAAACCGCAACGGGCAGAAGAGCAATGCCGCCAAGGACTGCAGTTCCTCCCGCGACACCAAGTCCTCCTGCTGAGGCTGCTCCGCCGCCAAGCCAAGCAAGAGTTGCGTTCGTAGCAGCGACACCGCTGAGCGTTCCTATAGCGGTTCCCGTAGACGCGGTTCCAATTGTTCCGGCTAAACCCCATGCACCTAACGCTAATGTTGCACCGCCTAAGGCTCCAGCACCTCCGCCTAGCATCATTTGCTGAACGTGCTCAGTTGTTTCTTTTAACTGTCTAATATTGTTATGGACAAGTTGGTTGGTTACATCTTCTTCTATGTCGCCTATCCCTGTGTCGTTGATGTCCTGGATTGAGTCGTAGAGATTGACAAACTCCGCTATCGACGTTGAGTACACGCGAACTCTAAGCTCTCCCAATTCGCATAGTTTGTCGTTGGTTTCCTCGCGCGAAGTTTCTAATTTTTCTTTGCATTCGCTCTCAATATCTCTTGCGTATCTTGTTAATCGCTCGCTTTTCTTGCGATCGTTGGATCCTCCGGTAACGAAGTTCCACGTGCGTTCTGCGCCTGATTTAATCGAATCCAAAAGCCCCATGGCCCTCTCCTTTTTTAGAGTTCTACAAGTATCGGACTGAGTTGCTTTCTTTTAATAGTGAGATTACGCGCTCTTGAGGTATGTCAAAGGACTATCGTGGTGGTGGCAGGGACTTTCGGGCATGTCGTCAAGCATGCAGGTGCGGGGATGGATCATTTCTGCTGGTTGAAATTCCTTATCAGCAAGCTCAATTTCTCCACGGTCACGCGCCACGGGTGGGTACCGACACGCTGAAGAATCAGGGAACTCCCGCATAGCAGCGAGGGCTTGTTAAACTCTGGCTCAACTTGGCGCACAGCAACGCCTCCAAACCACGAAAGAAGCACCCGATGGCCTCCGCACTTAACAAGCCCAAACTCGACAACCTCACCAACGAAATCTGGAAATCCGCCGAGCGCCTGCGCGGCAAGTTCAAGGCCTACGAGTACCAGAGTGTCATCCTGCCCATCATCGTCATCCGCCGCCTGGAGTGTGTGCTGATCGCCTGGCGGGAGCAGAAGCGCGCAGAGATCGCTGAAAAGCGCCCCGACCTGAGCGACGCCAAGCTCGACGACATGGTCAAGAAGCTGGAGCGGCAGCCTCAGCAAGCGCCTTTCTCCAACACCACAAGCTGGACCTTGCACAGCCTCTTCGAAGAAGATCCCACCCAGCTCGAAACCAATTTCCGTGACTACCTTAACGGCTTCTCTGCCAACGTGCAGGAAGTCATTGAGCACTTCAATTACCGCAACGTTGTCACCCTGATGGTCAAGAACAACCGTCTGGGCCCCATCATCAATCAATACCGCAATCTGCCGCTCGGCCCAGCCCAACTCACCAATCTGGAGATGGGCTATGTGTATGAAGAACTGCTGCGGCGCTTCTCGGAACAGAGCGGCGAAGAGGCTGGGGAGCACTTCACTCCGCGCGAAGTGATCCGCCTGATGGTCGAGCTGCTCGAAATCCCTGTGCCCACGCGCCACCTCTCGCTCTATGACCCCGCCTGCGGCACCGGCGGCATGCTTTCCGTCGCCAAGGAACACTTGCTGGAGAAGGCCGATCAAGGCGCGCAAGACGCCGTTGAAAAGCTCATCACCCTGCACGGGCAGGAGCTCTCCCCCAGCAACTACGCCATCTGCCGGGCCGACCTGCTCATCAAGCAAGACACTCAGGCACGCGTACATCTCGGTAATTCGCTCATCCCTCACGTCAAGGGTGCCCGAGAGCCGGGCGACCAGCTTGCCGGGCGGGACGACCACTTCGACTTCATGCTCAGCAACCCGCCCTTCGGCGTTACCTGGGGTGGCAAGGATGGTTACGAAGACGAAGCCCGCAAGCTCGCCGCCACTCGTTACAAGGCCGGCATGCCGCGCAGCAACGATGGTGCGCTCCTCTTCCTGCAAACCATGCTCGCCAAGATGAAACCCGCCGAGCAAGGCGGCAGCCGCATGGCCATCATCTTCAACGGCTCCTCGCTCTCCAACGGCGATTGTGGCTCCGGCGAGAGCGAAATCCGCCGCTGGATACTGGAGAACGACTGGCTTGACGCCATCGTCATGCTGCCCGATCAGCTCTTCTACAACACAGGCATCTCCACCTACATCTGGCTGCTGCGCAACGAAAAGCCCAAGAGCCACCAAGGCCGCGTCATGCTCATCGACGCCCGCAAACAGTTCGAAAAAGAGCCCAAGGCTTTCGGCAACAAGCGCAATCGCCTCACCGACGGCCATCGCGACTGGATCGAGACCCGCTACAAGAATGGCTGGGCAGACGGTTTCAAGGATGCAGACGTCCAGCTCTTCCGCACGACCGATTTTGCCTTCCACAAGGTCAGCGTTGTCTTCTGGCAGTTCGACGAACACGATCAGCCCGCCACGCTGACCGAACCCTACGAAAAAGCCTTCACCGCTGCCAACATTGCCAAAGAGCAAGCCTTCTACGCCAGCGAGCTGAAGTTCAGCGTCAGCGCCGAGTTGCCTGTTGCGGCAGGCAAGGCCAAGAGTGCAAAGGCCAGCACCGGGCGGGAGATTAAATTCACCCTGCAGCCGGACGACAGCTTCAGCAAAGTCTGGAGCGCCGCCGTGCTCAAAGCCTTTGCGCCCGAAATCACCGCGCTCACCCAAGGCATCGAAGAAGCCCGTGCCCGCAATGCCGCCATCAAGCGCTTCATTGAATCGCTCAGGCTGTCTGTGTGCTGGACTCACCGTCACTACGTGCAGGACGACGAATACATCCCCTTCGACATCGACGGCGACCCTGCCGCCTACATCCCGGCCTTCCTAGACCGCGAAATTGCCAAACCTATCATCCGCTGGGCGGATGCCCCGCAACTGGGTTACGAAATCCTGCCGAACAAGTTTTTCTACCGTTATCAGGAGCCGAAGGCCGCGAGTGAGTTGCTGAAGGAGTTTTGGCTGCTGGAAGAGAATGCTGAAAAAATGCTGGAAAAGCTCGAAAAGGGGGCTCGCTAACCATGCGTTTTTCGCCGGAAACCTGGTCTGCAGATCGACTTAAAAACGTCGCGGTGATTAACGCCTCTTCTCTGAGTGCGGGAACTGATCCTGACTTTGAATTCGAGTACCTGGAGATTTCAAACGTCGATTATCACGGCATCGTCCACCGCGACGCCATCGAAAAACTCCGATTTGAAGACGCTCCATCCAGAGCGCGGCGTGTCGTCAGCAAGGGCTGTACTGTAATTTCTTCCGTTCGTCCGAATTTGCAGGCGATCGCACACATTCATGAAGACTGGCCGGATCTTGTTTGCTCCACCGGGTTCAATGTTGTCCAACCCAATGAACACATACTGAACGCTCGGTTCCTTTATTACGTTCTGTTGTCAGATCAGACACGCCAGTATCTCGAAGCCACCGCGACCGGTGTTGGCTACCCGGCTGTCGGAGACAAGGACTTCAACCGCTTAGAAGTCGTGCTCCCGATGGTTCCAGAGCAGGAGCGCATCGCGGCCTACCTCGACGCCAGTTGCGCCGCCATCGATGCAGCGATTGATTCCAAGCGCCAGCAGATCGAATCACTGGAGGTTTTTCGTAGTTCAGAGGTGATGCGCGCCGTTACGAACGGGCTGCATGGCGCATCGTTGAAATCCATTGAGCAGGACTGGCTTTCAGCTATTCCGAAACATTGGCAAGTTGTTCGTGTCAAACGAACCCTAGAACGAATGGATTATGGAATATCAATTAGCACCGAACAGGAAGGACAGCACCAGGTTCTGAAAATGGGAAATATCCAGTCGGGCAAGGTCGTTTTTTCAAAGATGGAGTTTGTTGACGACGTGCCGGAAGAGCTTTTGCTCGCATACAACGACCTTTTGTATAACAGAACAAATAGTGCTGATCAGGTTGGAAAGGCGGCTGTTTTTAAAAACACAGTGTCTGATTCCATTACGTTCGCATCCTATCTGGTCAGATTGCGTGTCAACCACAAAGTCTCGGCAGACTTTTTGAATTATGTTCTGAATAGCGAAGGCTTTCTTGGTTTTGCTCGCAAGTTAGCTATACCGTCTGTGCAACAATCGAACCTTAATTCAACCCGATATGGAAGGATGTTGGTGCCGCTGCCGCCAATGTCCGAGCAGCTTGAAATCGTAGAAAAACTCAATGCCTTGGATGAACGTGTTTGTGAGATCAAGAGCACATTGGAAAAACAGATCGACACCCTCACGGCCTACCGTAAATCGCTGATCCACGAGTGCGTCACCGGCAAGCGCCGCATTACCGAGACGGATCTGAAACAGGTGCAGACGCATGGCCGATAAACGCATCTTCATCATTGCCGGGCCGAATGGGGCGGGCAAATCCACCTTCGCAAGGGAGTTTCTGCCCAACGAGGGGGATTGCCCCGTCTTCGTGAATGCCGATCTGATCGCGGCCGGGCTCTCGCCGTTTGCACCGGAAAAAGCGGCGATCCGCGCCGGCCGCCTGATGTTGGATGAGGTGCATCGCCACGCAGCGGCAGGCCGGAGCTTTGCGTTTGAAACCACCTTGTCCGGTCGGGGCTATGCGCCGCTGATCACCCACTGGCAGGCAGCAGGCTACCGGGTGCATCTGGTTTTCTTGCGTTTGCCGAGTGTGGAAATGGCGGTTGATCGCGTCGCCGTGCGGGTGGCGCAGGGCGGGCATCACATTCCGCCCGATGTCGTGGCCCGGCGTTTTGCCAAGGGCTGGCATAATTTTGAATCGCTCTACCGGGATCTGGTCGATGCTTGGCAGGTTTTCGATAACGGGGGCGAGTCTGTTGTGTTGCTGGATGAAGGAGGTCGATCATGGGGCGAGTGAATCAGAGTGATAAGGCGGCGCTGAGCGGCGTGACCGCAGCGCTGCAGCGGGCTGGGGTGCGCGCTCGCGAGCTGGCCCGCCAGACGCATACGCCACTGGTGGTGTATCGCAATGGCAAGATCGAGCATCAAGAGATGGCGGCATCGAGCCTGCCAGCTCCCAAGCCCTCCCGCCAGAAGAGATAAAGGCCCTCATGACGACGCCTGAGCTTAAGTATCAGCAGCACATCGCGAATTTTCTGATTCGCGAACATGGCTATACCTTGCTGGCTCAGGCGGAGATCACGAATTCCGATTACGCGCTGGTGGAAGAGCATCTGTGGGCTTTTATTTCCGCCACGCAGGCCGACACCCTTGCACGCCTGACGGCGCAATACGGGCAGGATTCGCGCGGCGAGGTGTTTCGCGCGCTGTACAAGGCACTGGAAAGCGCGCCGCTGTGGTGGGTGATGCGTCACGGGCTGACGGTGCGCGGCTTCAGCTTTCAGCTTTACTACCCGCCCCCTCGCTCAGCGCAGGGGGTGGCCAGCCAGCATTACGGCAGCAATCACCTGAGTGTGCGCCCGCACTTCTATTTCGGCCCGGCGAATGAGGAAATCGATTTTGTGATCTTCCTCAACGGCCTGCCTGTCGTGACGCTGGAACTCAAGCACGAAGCGGGTTCGCAAGGCTGGAACGTGCATGATGCCGTGGCGCAGTATGCTGGGCGCGATCATTCGCAACGCATCTTCCAGCTGCCCTTCTTGCATATCGCGGCAGATACTTCGGAAGTGAAGGTGGCAACCGATCCGCGCCGCGAGGAGAACTTCCGCTGGTTCAATACCGGTTTGCAGAATGCGCCGCTGAATGAGGGGGAATACCCGACCGAGTACCTGTATCGTGAGGTGCTGAGCCGTGATCGACTGATCGGAGCGCTGGCCTTCTTTCTGGTGTTCGTGCCTGCCCGCGAGGCGCAGGGTGACAAGCCCGCGCGGCCCGCGTTCTCGATCTTTCCGCGCTATCACCAGAGCCGCATGGTGCGCCGCGTGGCCGAAGAGGCTGTACTGCGATTTGCCAGTAGCGGAGAGGTGGGGCGTAAATTCCTGATCAATCATTCGGCCGGCAGCGGCAAAACGCTGTCGATTTGCTGGCTGGCTGATCGCTTGCACAGCTTGTTTGCGCCGGGCACCAATGAAAAACTCGTGCAGCGCGTGGTGGTGCTCACCGACCGTAAGTCGCTGGATAAGAATATCCGCGACGACTTCGATAACTTCACCCAGCTCAAGGGCGTGGTGGGCTACGCCGATTCTTCGGCCGAGCTTGAGGGTTATCTGAAATCGGGCACGCCGATCATCGTGTCGACCCAGCAGAAATTCGCCTGGCTGTTGGAGCGGCTGGAGCGTGATCCCGCCCTCAAGCAGGGGCGGGTGGCCTTTTTGATCGACGAGGCACATCGCTCGCAAGAAGGGCAGATGGGTGCTGCGATCCGCCTGCCTTTCCGCAGCCCGGATGATCCTGATGCGGAAGACGCTCAGACTGAGGCCGCTGAAGAAGACGAAGAAGCACTGATTGCCCGGATCATTCGTGAGCATGATCGCAATCAGCTGTTCGTGGCCTTCACTGCCACGCCTTCTGCAGCGACCGTACAGCTCTTCGGTGAGGCCTTCGATACCTATACCGAAGCTGAAGCGATTGAAGAAGGCTACATCGTGGATGTGGCAGGCAGCATTGTGTCGTATGCCACGCTATTCCACCTGCATTGCCCGATTGCTGTACCCGAAAAGAGTTTCCCGGCAGGCGTGTTGGCCAAGGCGCTGAAAAATGTGGCCTATCAGGATGACGGGCTGATCCAGTACAAGGCCGAGGTGATGCTGCGTATCTTTGAGGAGCGCGTGAAGCCTCTGGTGGGCGGGCGGGCCAAGGCTTTGATCGTGGCTACATCACGGGTGGCCGGCTTGCGCTATTTCGAGATCCTGCAGGAAAAGCTCAAGGAGCGAGGAGCGGATTACAAGGTGTTGTATGCGTTCTCGGACTTCACCCACCCGGTCAGCAATGCAAAGGTGACAGAGTTCGCGGTCAATGGGTTGGGCGCAGGAGAACTGATTGAAGACCGTTTTGCCGGCGATGATTATCGGCTGATGGTGGTCGCCAACAAATTCCAGACGGGTTTTGATCAACCCTTGCTGGCCGGGATGTTTCTCGACAAGGCGGTGGCGGATCGCAATGCGGTGCAAACCGTTTCGCGCCTGAACCGGGCGCATGACGACAAAGACGATGTCGTGGTGGTGGACTTCACCAACAATGCACACAACATCATCAAGGCATTCGCGAAATACCGGCAGGGCACTCCTTATGAGCCGAGCGAGCCAGACGAGCAGCAATGCGTGCGGCTGCATCAGGAGATCCTTGATGCGGGCGTCTTCACGCAGGAGGATGCGCGGGACTTCGGCTTGCTGCTGGCAAACAAACAGGATTCGGCCATCCAGAACGCAGTGCACCTGCATCGCCAGCATTTTCAACAAACACTGCAGGATGCTGAGGCGCGCAAATCCTTCGTGTATCTGCTCGCCAAGTTCGTGAAGAGCTTTCACTTCCTGCGCTGCTTCTTTACGTATTCCTATCCGATTCCCGAGTTGGCCGCCTTCGCGGATTACGTTGGCCCGCAACTGATCAAGGCGGGAACAGCCTCGGAGATGATGGAATTGGTGCGGCGTACGAGCGTTGTGCGGGCCTCGGTGGCAAGCCTGGGGGAAGTGAATTTTTCAGGCGAACCGCGGAAAACCAGGCAAGGCGGTGGCGGCGGTGGCCCGGTTCAGCGCGTAACCATTGATGAAATGCTGGCCCGCTTTCGGGATCAGTTCAATATCTCGGAGGAAGAAGCGCTATTTATCCGGCAGGTGACGGAAGAAAAGGCGGCAGACCCGACGATTCGGGCCACAGTGCTGGCACATCGCGAGGACGCAATCTTTCTGGGCGAAACGTTTAAGTCCCAGGTCCGCCAGATGATCCAGGATCGTTACGGCGACATGGGCCGTTTCGAAGAGCTGACCGACGAGAAATATACGGATGACGGTGCAATATTCGACATCATGGCGGTGACGGTCATTCAGCATCAGCCAGCGCCTGGGGCACTTCAGGCGTGAGCGAACACCCCATCCTCCCGCAGCTTACCGATACAAGCTTGGCCAACGCAGCTGAGCGCTCGCTGCTTGACCAACTGCTGAGTGACGCCAAGCCTAGACACGCACGGATGATTTCTTTGCTGTGATGGAGTGTGCGGCACGGATGCGCAACTTTGCGCCATTTAATGCGCTGCTGCTGCAGATCCAGAAGCTGGGGCTGATGTATGCAGCCTCCGCTATGGACGGGCGAGAGCGATTCAATCGTTTTCCCAAGGAGGGCGCACGTCCGTTGCTGATCCTGTGGCCTTTCGGCCCGGTTGCCTTGGTGTATGACATGGTTGATACCGAAGGCGAACCGATGCCTGTTGGAATGAACCCGTTTGCAGCGACAGGATGGATGCCAGACGCCTAAAAGGGTTCGCGAAGCTACTGGCACGCAAGAACATTGAATGGCATGAACTGGATGCAGGGGACGGTTCAGCCGGCTACATCCGCATCTTCCAGAAATCGACCGGAGAGAAAACTCCGACCATCTACCGGATGTTAATCAACCAGCACCATTCGCCTGTCTTGCAGTTCGCAACCCTTGCGCATGAGCTGGCGCATCTGTTTCTGGGGAATTTGGGAGTGGATCACACACTGAAAATCAGCCACCGGCCAGGTTTGTCGCATGCCGACCGTGAGCTTGAGGCTGAGTCAGTGGCCTACCTGATTTGCGCGCGTAACGGCATTCATTCGGCATCAGAGCGGTATCTAGCTGATTTCGTGACGCCCGAGACAAATCTTGATCGCCTCGATCTGTACGCGATCATGCGTACAGCTGGCCAGATAGAGGCTTTGCTTGGACTGACAGCGCATACGCAGTTCGAGAAGCCTCAGGTAACTACCCTACAGGCAATGCCATTAAGTTAGCAAGAACACCGTTATAAAACATGGTGTTGTGAGATAATTCTGGTTCTGCAATGCCTTTGAATGAATGACCATGACATTGCAACTCCCGTGCCATCTTCTCCGCTCTGTCCGAGCATCTTCACTCTGATACGTTCGCCGCTCTTGCACGCAAGAGCACTACCGTTTTCACGCGCGAACGCCTGCTGCCCCTGCCACGCCTGATCGCCTTTCTGCTCAACGCGCCACGCGCGGGTCTGCAGCCAGAACTCAACGCGTTCTTTGATCACGCCTTGCAGGCCGGACTGACGGTGCCGCCCACCAAGAGCGCGTTGTGTCAGGCGCGCAGGCAGCTCTTGCCCGAGGCAGTGCGCACACTTATCGGTTTTAGTGCCCAACACATTGTCGAGCACAGCGAGGTACCGCGCTGGCATGGCTTGCGGGTATTGGCTCTGGATTCGACGGTGCTGCGCGTGCCAGCCGTACCCGAGTGCGCCGAATTCTTTGGTGGCATGAACACGGGCGGCGGCGGCTTCCGGGCTTTGGCCCGCGCCAGTGCCTTGCTCGACGTGGCACGCGGCTGCTTCGTCGATGCGTTTGTGGGCGGCTATAGTGAGAACGACCGATCTTTGGCGCAGCGCCATCTTTCCGCGTTGAATGCGCAGGATCTGCTGGTGATGGATCGGGGCTATCCTTCTCGCGCGCTGTTCGCGCAACTGGCCCGACAGGACGTGAAGTTCTGTGCGCGACTCTCGCACAGTTGGTCCGAAACAAAGCGCATCTTGCGCGGCGCGGTGGCTGATCAAGTCTGTGAATTCGGCAACTCCGAGGCACCCCTGCCGCTGCGCATCCTGCGCCACGCCTTGCCCAACGGCACGGTCCTCGTGCTCATCACCAACGTGATGGATGCGTGCATTACCCCTGAGGATTTCGCTGCCCTGTATCGCGGGCGCTGGCGCATCGAAGAGTGCTTCAAGCTCATCAAGGCCCGGCTGCAGATGGAGAACTGGAGCGGCGTTCTGCCGCACACCGTTGAGCAGGACTTCTACGCCTCGTTCGTGCATGCCAACTGCGCGGCGGCCTTGGCGCTGGAGGCCGATCCAGGCCATGCCTGCCTGTATCCGCCAACACCCGGTAACAAAGGCTGGCGCCGGACGCTGAACTGCACGCTGGTGATCAAGAGTCTGCGTCACGCCTTGCCGCAGCTGTTGTTGAATATCGATGTCGAAGAGCTTATTGCCCGGCTACTGGCCCGCTTACGCAAACCAGGGGCCAAAGAACTCACACGCGCCGACCGGCAGGCCCCACGCCCGCGACATGACCGCGTCCGCATTGCCGGCTTCCACTTTGCATACAAGAGCGCCTAACTTAATGGCATTGACCCTACAGGGTTCGTTGTTCCGTGCGGATAGCCAGATTCAGTAACGAGGATAATTAACTGCCCGTCGAATCCTTCAGCAAGGATCGGAGCGGTGCGGTGAATTGAAAAGAGCCCGCAGGGCTACTCAAGAGTGATTGAGAGACTAATTATCACCTGCTTGACCGTTTGCGGACTCACAAGGTTTATAGCATATCTGTGCTTGATCGCTCCCCCTGTAACGAAGGAATTAATCGGAACAGGTTAAATCCTGCTGCAGCCAAACCCATGCGCTCCATTCCCGTATTGCTTGGTGGCGGCCTTGCAGAGGTAGCTCGCGACATAAAAGAAGTCCGCGACTGACTGAGGATCGTTCGCTTTGAGATGACATGCGCCTCCTTCTGCGAAATGAACGAGTCCGTAGGCCTGTTGTGCGGGTATTTTCAGCGCACTAGCCCAAGCCTCATGCAAATAGTTGAACAGATTGCGGAGACCCGGCTCAAATCGCCCGAATGTGTGGAAAGCATCGTGATTCAGAAAAAACGCGAAGTGGTAATGCGGCTTGCCATGCATGCCGATCTCTCGTGCCCATGCATACCGCACATCCGTTTCATGGAATCTCTCTAGCCGTTGCCTTGCCACCTGGCGGTTGTGGGAAACCTTGGATTTGAATGAATCGACGAAACGCTGGATTAGGGCGTTATGAGTAAATTCATTTAGTACTCCCATCCAGTCCGGCAAACGGAGATCTGCCCGAAAAGCCAATGTCCTTGGATGAGCAGCCAAGGCTTTCAGCATAGTCTGATGGAGTCGATCGAGATAGTCCTCTACAAGAGGGCCTCGTTGAATCTGTACTGGCAAGCCTCTGTAGTGGGTTTCATACCAGAGTTTGAGGGCAGTGTTGTTGGGATGACGGATACGCATGATGATGATTTCCACGGTTGTTGGTTCATACCGTTGGTCATCTATGTAAATTTTTACATCACCCAATGAAGGGTAAGGCGAGTGTAATCGACTACTGATTAAAGGTATTTGTTGCTAGATTATGTTTTTATACATATAACGAGTCGATGACTTGTTGGTCATCGCTCTTTATGTGCTCTGCCTAAGCTGTTTATTTTTATTGTTGTTGGTCTATATATTTATGTGAACTTTATTATTGTCATTTGGTATATTACTAATCAGACATTTCAATCTACGCAAAGGCTTGGCTGTTGGTCAGGCCAACACCATCCCTGCCGATAGAGCTGAAACCCCTCCTGCTCTGGGAAATTCACACCCAACGCATGTGGAATTTACAAAGTCATGCGAGAAAATTTCGTACATGCCAGGCCGTTGTTCTCATTCCGCCCACTTGCGGAAGCGTAAGCCCTGCGCGCGTTCCGGGTTGTCGGAAACTGATTCTTCAGGCTCGACTTGGCTTCAACTACGGGTTCGTGGCTACGGAATCGCTATTTTCGCTACACAATAGCGAAAATAGCGATTTTGCACATGAGTCTTATGGCGTCACTGCCGTCCACAAGTGACTAGTGGTTGTTGCAAAACAAGATCAACAGAGTGCGGGGAAACCGAATGGAATCTGACCTTGAGCTACAGGAATAAAGTAGCTCGGATTGAGATCCAATATCTGCTTACGTTTTCCTGCAAATGCAACAATGAGCCTTTGATGTTGCGCCAAGTGATTGATCGCCCAGTCGAGACGATTCTTTGATCTTAATTGACTCGGGCCATATTGAAGAATAAAATTCTTTTCGATATACCTCCAGTTTCTGGCTTGCACAATCTTGACGATCCAATTTTCAAGAAGAATCGCGTCATGAACAAGAGCTCGCAACGGATCTGCTGGTGCAAAAAGTCTGACAAACTCCTTTGCGTACCATTCCGCGATAGCCGTTGCGGACCGTAAGGTTTCAATCTGAATCTGCGTCCCGTCTGATCCTGAAAAGGCATGAATTACTCCTGCGATTCGCGCGATGTTTTCAGCTACTTTTGATGCATAGTCGCTTGCCACACAAAATAAACCGCCCGGTCGGATTGCGTCTTCAATCTGGTTCGCTACGAATATCCACTCCCTTTCTGCCTCGGCTGAGAACGTTAGAAACGTTTCAGATCTTGCGCTCCCCATGGCTCCGTTAGCCACTTGCATCTCTAGTAACTCTCGTACCCGATCGTTGAATTTCGTTTGCTCCGTGAGAACTGGAATTGATTCGTCTTGGAATCGCGTTCCTTGCGTCGATGCTGGACAACACACGAGCCATCGGGCAAAGAACCCCACCCCTCGCGCCTCCTCACCTTTCTTTTCCATATATTTCTCGAAGGCAGATGGCTGCACCATAAGATTCAGTGTTATCCGAGGGGATTCAACTGAAAAGCTCTCCGTGCTGCGCCGATCTACCGTCAGGCGCGAACCGTCCCAGCCCTTGTTCACTAGGCTGGCGTCTTCAGCAATCTGGCCTCCAAAGAATCTTGCACCCTCGTCCTCGGTGAGTGCTGCAGAACGCGTATTTTCATGCAACCCGTGTAGCAGCGCGGCAGAAGTGGCGTCGTTGTATAGAAGTCGTAGGCGTCTTGGCTTTGCAGGCTCTGCCAACTCGTGATTCTGAATAGCGATCTGGAGTTGCTCCGTCGACTCTTCAAGTTCTATTGCCTTTTCAAACTTGCGCAAAAGGATGCGGCGCTTCGAGCCCCAGACTTGTTTTGTCGCCCGATATTCAGCAAGTTGTGCCTCATAGATTTGACCGTGCCGGGCTTCTGCCTCCCGAAACGCCTTTAATGTTTTTTTGTCGACTGTGGTTTTTCTCTCTCCTGAGGCGCAGATAGACACAACGGACAATGAGCAGGGAGACTCTAAACCCTCTCTACGTTTGATTCGATACTGAGCTTGGACAGCGAGCGCCATAGCCGCAAGCACAGAACTTCCAATCATAGGAAAGGGCGCTTTTGTCTCGGACTGGATTTCCGTTATTGCGGCACGAGCCACTTCCGGGAAGGCAAACAGTGGGTAGTTGAAATCGTTGCCCATTATCGTTTTGCCCCGCAGCTAAAAAGAACGGATGTGTTGGTTTGACGAATTTCCTTGGTGGTTAGATAGGATTTAATGTGAAACAAAAAATTAAATAACATATGGCCCTCCAGGGCTTGGTATCTGGTTGGTAGTGGTTTTGTCACCTAGCGGGGCCCTCGCTTGGCAACAAATTTCAGCGTTCGTGTTGCTTGATATCCTTTTCTTGAGTGGAATTATGAAGAGCGGTTCGCAACTCGCCGACGTTCCAGCGCGTGTGCGATCCGAATTTTCGTGGTTTTGGTAACTCTCCTTTTCTAAGTCGTGCCCAGATCGTGGGCACCTTGCAACCGAACAGTCCAGCCACGACGTGCACGTCTACGTGCGCGGCGTTGGGTAGTTGGTCAAAGTCGGTCAAGTCCTTCGCAGTCATGTTCTTGTTCATCCCTCGCTAGCAGTGTTGATGGAGCTGCACTTTAGGCATCTTCTAGCTACGACGCACGGCACGAAAATGCGGCCATTTTCGTGCCTTGACAAATCCAAGAATTTCAATAACAGCATCCAATGCCGCCCCTCCCGCTTAGCTACATTGCGATTTGCTGAATAGGCGGATAGCATTTGCCGCGTAGCAATACGGTTCTTGGTGCTCCAGGTTCGGGTCCGGGGCGACGGCATTGCCGGTGATTCGTACCGCTACAAAAACGACCCGAATGTCAGTTCAGACTCCACACTTAGCTTTGCTCCAGGCGCTTCCCAGACCCGAGGGAAGTGGTGGTGGTCCGTTCTGACTTAACCGCAAGGAGCACATATGAGTCCTACCCTGTCAAAAGCCGATATCGATCATCGGTCTGTACAACTCAACCACACCTCACCCCAGTACTACCTGGATCGGGGTTACGCGCTTCAGGACGCAACTGCGTTGGCAACACTCACGCAGCAGCGACTCCAGATTGAGGCATCCCATCTGAAGCAAACGCAGAAGCGCGAAAGCGACTGATCGCTTCATTTGCCGGAACTCTCCTTGCGGGAGTTCTGGCTCTCATCCTGGGAAAGATCATGACAAAGACAGTATTGGTCACCGGCTCACGCGGCCTGGTGGGGCGGCGGTTTTGCGCGTCGCTTAGGAATGACGGGTTTTCGGTGAAGGAACTGGATCTGCTTGGGCACGAAGAGCGTCACGGTGATGTGACCCGCCTGGCCGACGTTGAGACGGGCATTCAGGGCTGTGCCGGTGTTGTTCACCTGGCTGCCGTTTCAAGGGTTGTCTGGGGGCAGCGAGACCCTGAGTTGTGTTGGCGCACAAACGTCACAGCCCTTCAAAACCTCGTTCATGCGGCATTGGCCCAGCGTTCCAAGCCGTGGATTCTGTTTTCGAGTAGCCGAGAGGTTTACGGGCAGGCTCCGTCTCTTCCCGTTGCTGAGACGACTCCATTGAACCCACTCAACGTCTATGCGCGTTCCAAGGCAGAAGGCGAACGTATCGTTCTGGAGGCGCGTAGTCAGGGCCTGCAGACTGCTGTCGTCCGACTTTCGAATGTGTATGGCTGCACGAAGGATCATGCAGATCGAGTCATTCCTGCGTTTTCCAAGGCAGCTGTCGAAGGCGTGCCCTTGCGCGTTGAAGGCAGCAATCACACCTTCGACTTTACGCACGTCAATGATGTCGTTCGAGGTCTTCGTGCCTTGATCGGACTGTTGGAGTCCGGCGAGCAGTCATTGCCCCCAGTGCATCTGGTATCAGGGCACCCAACTTCTTTAGGCGAGCTCGCTTCGATTTGTTGTCGGCTGGCGAAGAGCGACTCAGTCGTTACTGAGGCCGCGCCGAGGTCTTACGATGTTGCGCGCTTTTATGGAGATCCGGCGAGATCACGTGAGCTTCTCGGCTGGGCGCCTGAAATTTCTTTGGAAGCAGGCCTGGTACGTCTCATTGAAGACTTCAGGCAGGAACACGCATTGCACGGCGTCGCGGAGGCATCAGCATGAAAATTTTGAAAGTGATTCACGGCTATCCTATGCGTTACAACGCGGGTTCCGAGGTCTACAGCCAGACGTTGTGTCAGGGCTTAGCTGATCGACACGAGGTTCATGTGTTTACCCGTGAAGAGGATTCCTTCGCGCCGGACTATCGTCTTCGCAAGGACCGAGATCCCGATGACGCAAGGATCGCCCTGCATCTGGTGAACAACCCGAGGTTAAAGGACAGATACCGGGCAGAAGGGGTCGATCAGCGTTTCGCCGAGGTATTGGCCGAGGTGCAACCCGATGTTGTGCATGTCGGGCACCTCAATCATCTCTCGACGTCGTTATTGAAGGAGGTGGCCAATCGTGGGATACCGATTGTCTACACGCTTCACGACTACTGGGTCATGTGTCCGCGCGGTCAGTTCATGCAGACCCTCCCCGAAGATCCTGACAATCTGTGGGCGGCCTGTGATGGCCAGGAAGATCGCAAGTGTGCCGAGCGTTGTTATGCGCGTTACTTCAGCGGGGCTCCCGATGAATACGAAGCGGATGTGGCTTACTGGCAAGACTGGGTGAAGCGCCGCATGGCACACATGCGCGAGATG
>JAGTRY010000018.1 GCA_018262235.1 Pseudomonadota bacterium | reverse complement strand
GCTCTGCCAAATGATCACCCGATCATCGGCATTACATCGGTGGTCATAGAGAAGTGGCATGGCAGCATCGACGGCCACGTTAACAGTCTTGGACACTGTCCACTACCCTCAAAATGAAAAATGCCGCTCACCTAAATGAACGGCATTACCGCATAAGGCGGGGTTTCCAATCGGGGAACATCGTTACAAGACTTCAGTCAGACTTCAACACGCCCGATCACCAGGAATTCCAGCAAAGCTTTCTGTGCATGCAAACGGTTTTCTGCTTCGTCCCACACCACGCTCTGCGGACCATCAATCACCTCTGCGGTAACTTCCTCGCCACGGTGGGCCGGCAGGCAATGCATGAACATGGCTTCCTTGTCTGCCACGCGCATCATGTCGCCATCGACCTGGAAGTCCTTGAAATCACGCATGCGGATTTCATTTTCGGCTTCGAATCCCATTGAAGTCCACACATCCGTCGTGATGATATGCGCACCACGCGCGGCATCCATCGGATCGGCAAACTGCTCGTAATGGGACGAACCGGAGATATTGGCCTTGGCCGGGTCGACTTCGTAGCCCTTGGGCGAACTCACGTGCACCTTGAAGTCCAGCAACTCGGCCGCCTGCAGCCAGGTGTTGCACATGTTGTTGGTATCACCGATCCAGGCCACGGTCTTGCCCTGGATGGAACCATGTCGCTCGATCCAGGTGAATACGTCGGTCAGGATCTGGCAGGGATGGAACTCATTGGTCAAACCGTTGATCACCGGCACGCGCGAATTAGCCGCAAAGCGCTCGACGATGGTCTGCTCGAAGGTACGGATCATCACCACGTCACTCATGCGCGAGATGACCTGCGCAGCGTCTTCCACCGGCTCACCACGCCCCAACTGGGAGTCACGCGTATTCAGGTAGATCGCCGAACCACCCAACTGGAACATGCCGGCTTCGAAAGACAGGCGCGTACGCGTGCTGGCCTTCTCGAAGATCATGACCAGGGTGCGATCAAACAGCGGGTGGTACGTCTCGTAGCGCTTGAATTTGTCCTTGATCCAGAGAGCACGGGCAAAAACGTAGTCAAGCTCTTCGCGAGTCAGATCCTTGAATTCAAGAAAGTGTCTGGGCGCTTTATTCATGATGCTCTTTCTCGGGCAATGCAGTGGCATCGCCAAATCGGGAGGGTTTCAGCGTCAACAAGAAGAAAAATGAAAAGGGGCGCGACTCGCGTCACACCCCTTTTTGATTCCGGCCACCGAAGTGGCGCAGAACACAATCAGGCAGCTACGCCCATCGCCTTGATAGCGGCAGACAGACGGCTCTTGTGACGAGCAGCGGCATTCTTATGAACGATGTCCTTGTCGGCAATGCTGTCGATGACACTGACAGACTGCTGGAACACTTGTTGGGCGGCGGCTTTGTCGCCGGCTTCAACTGCCTTGCGCACGGCCTTGATAGCAGTACGCAGACGGGAACGCTGGCTAGCGTTGTGAGCGCGGGCCACGAGTGCCTGACGGGCGCGCTTGCGGGCTTGTGCAGAATTGGCCATTTGTTCGGTCTTTGGTGAGAAATTACGCGAAGAGGCGGATTCTAGCTTGCCCCTCGGATTCTTGCAAGCCCAAAAACACTCCCGAATCTTTGGACAACATCCACGGATGCTATGATGCGCGCCATTCAGCACCGTGCTACGTCCTGCCCGAACACCCCATGAACCTGCTCAAGGCTCTCGCCACCGTCAGCGGCCTCACCTTTCTTTCGCGCATCCTCGGTCTGATCCGCGAAACGCTGATTGCCAATTATTTCGGCGCAGGCATGCTGACCGATGCTTTCAATGTTGCGTTCCGGCTGCCAAACCTGCTCCGTCGCCTGTTTGCCGAAGGGGCTTTTTCGCAGGCCTTTGTCCCCATCATCGCCGAATACAAGAGCCGACGCTCACCGGACGAGACTCACGAACTGGTCAGCCACGTCGCCTCCATGCTCGGCCTGGTCGTCTTCGTCGTCTCGGTGCTGGGCGTGATTGGCGCGCCCTGGGTCATCCGGGCCACGGCCAGCGGTTTCAGCCCCGGCACGGACAAGTTCGAGCTGACCGTCGCCCTCACCCGGATCACCTTCCCTTACATCTTTTTCCAGGCGATGGTGGCCGTATCCGCCGGCATCCTGAACACTTGGAACCGGTTTTCCATCCCGGCTTTCACGCCGACGCTGCTGAATGTCAGTTCCATCCTCATGATGGTTTTCGCTGCCCCCTATTTTGAGCGTCCTGTTGATGCGCTGGCTTGGGGCGCCTTCATTGGTGGCGTGTTGCAGATGGTGATCCAGATTCCGGCACTGGCCCGCATCGGCATGCTGCCACGCTTCTCGATTAGCCTGGCCGATCCTGGCGTACGGCGCATTCTGAAGATCATGCTGCCGGCCACACTGGGAGTGTCTGTGGCACAGGTCAGTCTGCTGATCAACCAGAGCTTCGGCTCCTGGCTTCCGACGGGCAGCATCTCCTGGCTGAACTACGCAGATCGCTTGATGGAATTTCCGATGGGCATCCTCGGTGCGGCGCTGGGCACCATCCTGCTGCCCAACCTGTCGAAGATGAAAGCCAGCAACGACACACAAGGATTCTCGGCAACCCTGGACTGGGGGCTGCGCGTGGCTTGCCTGCTCACAGCACCCGCCGCGCTGGGGATGATGATCCTTGCCGTTCCGCTGGCCTCCACCCTTTTCCAGCGTGGCGCATTCGGATCTGCCGACACCCTGCAGACCCAGCATGCGCTGCTCGCCTACAGCATCGGCTTGCTGGGGCTGATTTTCGTGAAGATCCTGGCTCCGGCCTTCTATTCGCGCCAGGACATCCGCACGCCCCTGAAATACGCGCTGATCTCGCTGACGGCAACCCAGCTGATGAACCTGCTGTTCATCTTCGTACTGGATCTGCGCCACGCCGGACTGGCCTTGTCAATCAGTCTGGCCGCCAGCCTCAATGCTCTCTTGCTCTACCGTGGCTTACGCCAGCGCAACGCATACTCCCCGTTGTCGGGCTGGGGAAGCTTTGCGGGCAAACTCGTGCTCGCCCTGAGCGTCATGGGAGGAGTGCTCTATCTGACGATGGGCAGTGAAGCAGGATGGCTAGATAGCACTACGCTTTGGCGCATCCTGCATCTCTCCGGCGTCATGGGTGCGGGCGGCTGCGCCTACTTTGCCACCCTGTTCGCCCTGGGTTTTCGCCCCGCCGATTTCAAGCGCCGGGTGTAATTAACCGAACAGCCTGACAGGCAACAAAAAGCCGCAACGCCAAAACGTTGCGGCTTTTTTTCGTCACGCAGCGAAGATCAGCCTTCGAGCGCAGCAAACGCCTTGGCGGTAATCTGATCGACAGGCCCCGTGCCAACGATCTTCGCGTAACGCGGTGCGCTCTTGTCACCCGTAGCAGCCCAATCGCTGTAATACTTCACCAGCGGTTTGGTTTGCGAATGATAGACATCCAGGCGCTTTTTCACGACTTCTTCCTTGTCGTCATCACGCTGGATCAGCGGCTCGCCGGTTTCGTCATCCTGACCCGCAGTTTTGGGCGGATTGAACTTGATGTGATACGTGCGTCCTGATGCCGGGTGCACCCGGCGACCACTCATGCGCTCGACGATCTCGGCATCCGGCACATCGATTTCCAGCACCACATCCAGCGCAACCCCCGAATCCTTGAGTGCATCAGCCTGTGGCAAGGTTCGCGGAAAACCGTCGAACATGTAGCCCTTGACGCAATCAGGCTGGGCCAGACGCTCTTTGACCAACCCGATGATGATGTCGTCCGAGACCAGCTGACCAGCATCCATCACGGCTTTGGCGGCCAGCCCCAGCGGGGTGCCTGCCTTGACCGCCGCACGCAGCATGTCTCCGGTGGAAATCTGCGGAATCCCGTATTTCTCGGCAATGAACTTGGCTTGCGTACCCTTGCCGGCTCCCGGCGGTCCCAAAAGAATCAGACGCATCACTCTCTCCTGTCAATGGTTGTTTGCGGCAAACAAGGCTCGCACGCGGGCGAGATCCTCAGGGGTATCAACCCCGGCAGGCGGCGCCTCGCTCAAGGTTTCAACACGAATCTGATAGCCGTGCCACAAGGCACGCAGCTGTTCGAGCATTTCAATTTTCTCGGTCGGCGCTGGCGCCAGCGTGGCGAACGCTTGCAAAAAACCCACGCGATAGGCGTAAAGACCGACATGGCGCAAGGGCTGCACTCCGGCAGGCAATGCCTGGCCCGGCTGCAAGGCCCCGGCCAGTGCAGCATCACGTGGAAAGGGAATCGGTGCACGCGAAAAATAATGGGCATGCCCGTTCTTCTCGCACACAACCTTCACGGCGGCCGGGTTGAGAAACTCCTCGACGCTTTCGATCGGGTGGGCAGCCGTGGCAATTTCGGCATTCACGTCTGCCGCCAGCGCTTCGGCCACACGGCGAACCAGAGCCGGATCGATCAAGGGTTCGTCACCCTGCACATTCACCACGATATCCCCTGGCGCCCAGCCAAGCGTGGTGACCACTTCGGCCAGACGATCCGTGCCTGTCGGATGATCCGGCCGGGTCATCAGCACCTTGCCACCCGCTGCCAGCACAGCGTCACGCACCCCTTCATGATCGGTAGCCACCCAGACTTCCTCAGCCCCCGAAGCCAGCGCTCGCTCCATGACACGGACCACCATCGGTTTGCCAGCGATATCCGCCAACGGTTTGGCCGGCAGACGTGTCGACGCAAAACGCGCCGGCACAACAACCTTGAAACGCACCCGCATCATGGCGCTCCAGCATCTTCAGCCGAGAGCTGGCGCGCTTCGTCAGCCAGCATCACCGGGATGCCATCCTTGATTGCATACGCCAGACGACAAGGACGACAGACCAATTCACTTTCGGCACGACGGTGTTCAAGCGGCCCCTTGCACACAGGGCAAACCAGAATCTCAAGCAGTTTCGGGTCCATGCAGACTCTCCAGCAGATGATCCAGCGCGGCGTCGTCAATACAGGCCTCCACCGGAAGCACCCAGACATCCGCCGACGCGAGGGATGCGCATTTTACTGCATCCTTCTCGGTCAGCAGCAGGACTTCTCCTGCGGGCACACGGAGATCTTCATGGCTAAACGCATGATGGTCAGGCAAAGCCCGCGTACTTTCCAGCCTGAGACCCAACCCGCGCAAGCTGGCAAAGAAGCGCTCGGGGTGGCCGATTCCGGCCAATGCATGGAGCCGCAGCCCGGTGAAATCAGTGACGTCACGCCGTTCCATCGGCGCATTCAGACGGTAAAACTGCTGTGCCCGCAAATGCATGGACACTTGTGGCACTGGCGGCAGCAAACCCTGCAAACGCGGGCTGACGACGCCATTACAGATCAGCAACTGGACATTCGCCAAACGGGAAATCGGCTCGCGCAAAGGCCCTGCCGGCAGAGGCCAGGCATTGCCCAGAATCGTCTCATCGAGCACGACTATTTCTGCCGAACGCGCCAGCCGATAATGCTGCAGACCATCATCGGTGATCAGTACATTCACCTCGGGATGCACAGCAAGCAAAGCCCGCCCTGCGGCCACCCGGTCACGGGCTATCCACAAGGGACACGCCGTACGGCGTGCCAGCAATACGGGTTCATCACCAACGATTTGCGGATCGCTGTCAGTCTGTACGGCGGTTGGCGCCTGTACCTGCCCCCCATAACCCCGTGACAGGATTCCCGGACTAAACCCGCGCGCCCGCAAGGCAGCAGCCAGCCAGATCACCACCGGCGTCTTGCCACTCCCCCCGGCAGCGATATTGCCGACGACGATTACCGGCACAGGCAGGGATTCGGCACGCAGCCAGCCAGTGCGATAAGCCAGGCGTCGCAAAGCGGATACACCGAAGAACAACCCCGCCAGAGGCAGCCACAGGATTGCGTTCCACGCACGCTTGCTCCACCAGACGGGGCGATTCAGGGTAGCCACGGGCAACCCGGCTTACTTCTGCGTTTGCGCAGCGAAGGACACGTTCGGCAGCCCGGCCTTCTGCGCCGCCTGCATCACGTCAAACACGCTCTGGAAGTTGGCTTTGGCGTCCCCGTTGATCACCACCAGCGGCGCTTTGCCACCCTCCGGGACGATCCGGCGCAAGGCATCCACGATCGCGTTCAGATCATGCCCCGCCACGGCGCTGCGGTTGATCAGCACATCACCGGTCGCGGTAATGGTGACATCAATCTCATTGGGCTGTTCCTGTGCGGGCGGCGCATCGGAAGTCGGCAGATTGATCTCCAGCCCGGAGAATTTGGAGTAGGTGGTGGTCAGCATCAGGAAGATGATGATCACCAGAAGCACGTCGATGAGCGGGATCAGGTTGATCTCCAGCTCTTCCTTGCCACGGCCACGCCGGAAGTCCATGTCGCGCCGCCTTACTTGTTGCCGTTCGCGCCAGGTGCGCCACGGCGCTCACCGTGCAGCACCTCGACCATTTTCACCGCCTGCTGCTCCATATCGACGACCAGACTATCCACCTGCGCCCGGAAATGACGATGGGCGATCAGCGAAGGAATGGCGATCATCAAGCCAAAACCGGTGTTATAGAGCGCAACCGAAATGCCGTGGGCCAGTTGCTGCGGATCTGCGCCAACGCCGGACGGTCCCTGTGCGCCAAACAACTCGATCATGCCGACCACGGTTCCGAACAGTCCCATCAGCGGGCTCACCGTCGCAATCGTTCCCAGCGTGGTGAGAAAGCGTTCCAGATCATGTGCCACCGAGCGACCTGCTTCCTCAATGGACTCCTTCATGACTTCCCGCGTGCTGCGCATACTATGCACCCCGGCTGCCAGCACCTGACCCAGCGAAGAATGCGCTCTGAGACGTGCAACCAGTTCTTCCGAGGGACCGGATTTGCGCAGATCCCCCAGCACTTTTTCAAGCAGACCGGCCGGGACGATGACCGAACGGCGTAACGAGATACTGCGTTCGATAATCAAGGCCAGCGCGATGATGGATGCGAACAACAGCGGAATGATCGGCCAACCGGCAGCACGGATGATCTCCAGCACGGGAGCAACTCCTGAGTTTCAACAAGCGTCGAACTCTATCGCCTCCCGCCTATCAAGGGCAAGCACGCTGCAACACCGGACACTCACCATCCAGCGGAAAAAACCGCACAGAAAGCCACCATGCACCCATTTGGGGTAATCCACAGTTTCTGTGGATAAGTATGTGAACAGGTCTTGAAAGCGAACGCTAAGTAGGCTTGGCGAAAAGGTTTTTTTCAATTCGGTCAAAAATGAAGCTGTTATTACATCTTATTTAAAATCAGAAGCTTATAAAAGAAAAGCGTTGTCAACGCTTGCCTGAATCGCGCCAAGCCAGTATTCATGCGGCCTTCCGGGCAGGGGTGTGGATTGCGCTACAATCGACGCCATGTTCACGGGCACATCTTATCCAGAACAAGTAAGCACGCCAGTTTCCAGCGTGTCAGACTTTGTCCTACAGCTTCGGCGACTGATTGAAGCCTCGATTCCGCTCGGCTGGGTCAGCGGCGAAATCTCCAATCTTGTCCGCGCAGCCTCCGGTCACCTCTATTTCACCCTGAAGGATGAGCGCGCCCAGATACGCTGCACGATGTGGCGAACCAAAGCCCAGCTCCTGCCCTTCCAGCTCAGCGAAGGCATGCGTATCGAAGTCCGGGCCCAGGCAACGCTTTATGAAGCGCGCGGAGATCTGCAACTGTCGGTCGACAGCATCCGCCGGGCCGGCCTGGGCAACCTTTATGAAACTTTCCTGCGTCTCAAGGCAAATCTGGAAGCCGAAGGTCTCTTCAACACCGAACGCAAACGCCTCATCCCCGAATTCCCGCACGGCATCGGCATCATCACCTCACCGGCTGCAGCCGCATTGCGGGATGTCATCACCACCCTGCGGCGGCGCTCGCCAGCACTGCCGGTCATCCTCTACCCCTCACCGGTACAGGGCGATACGGCGGGCCCACAGATTGCCGCCGCGATCCGGACAGCCTCCGTCCGCGCCCGACAGGACGGCATCTCCGTGCTGATCGTATGCAGAGGCGGCGGCAGCATTGAAGACCTGTGGGCTTTCAATCACGAGGCCGTTGCCCGTGCCATCGCGGCTTGCAGCATTCCAGTCATCAGCGGTGTCGGCCATGAAACCGACACCACGCTTGCCGACTTCGCCGCCGACCTGCGCGCACCGACTCCGACCGCGGCAGCGGAAATCGCTTCGGCCGGCGTTTATGCCCTGCGTCAGCATCTGCCGCAATTGCAGAGCAACCTGCAACGTGCCAGCCAGCGCCGTCTGCAACAGGCCAGCCAGCGTCTTGACGAATTGCAGCGGCGCCTGACACACCCGCGCGCCCGTCTGGTGCGTAGCGGAGAACGTTTGACAATGTTGCATCTGCGCCTGCACCAGGCATTGCAGACACACCAGCGACGCCTGGGGACACGGATCGACACCCTGGCCACCCGGCTTGCTGCCCATGCCCCGCGCACAGCCCCCCTGTATGCCCGCCTGCAGACCTGCTCGCAAGGTTTGGCCCGTGCCGGCAACTGGCGCCTAAGCCATGCCCAACTGCAACTCGACAGTCTGGCAGCCCGACTCGCCAGCCTGAATCCCGACGCTGTACTGGCTCGCGGATATGCCATTGTGCGCAACGAGGAAGGTGTCATCCTGCGTGACGCGAGCGCAACGAGCGATGGGGAACGCCTTGAGATCCAGCTCGCCGGATCCCGTCTGAAAGTCCGGGCGGAAAGACCGTAGGTTCAGCCTATGATGCTTATTACAAACCGTAATTTGTGGTATCAATACAAATCCGAGTAATCTACTCGGACATCCTCTTACAAAACCAACACGGAGAGTCACCCACATGGCACACACCCTGCCCGCCCTGCCCTACGCCAAGAACGCCCTGGTTCCGCACATCTCGGAAGAAACTTTCGAGTACCACTATGGCAAGCACCATCAAGCCTATGTGACCAACCTGAACAACCTGATCCCGGGCACCGAATTCGAAAATGCCAGCCTGGAAGAAATCATCAAGAAGGCCAGCGGTGGCATCTACAACAACGCCGCCCAGGTGTGGAACCACACCTTCTTCTGGAGCAGCCTGAAACCTGCCGGCGGCGGCGCCCCCACGGGTGCTCTGGCTGCGGCCATCGATGCCAAGTTCGGCAGCTTCGATGCTTTCAAGGAAGCCTTCACCAAGAGTGCGGTCGGCAACTTCGGTTCCGGCTGGACCTGGCTGGTGAAGAAGGCTGATGGTTCGGTCGACATCCTCAACACGGGTGCTGCCGGCAATCCGCTGACCTCTGGCGAAACGCCGCTGCTGGCCATCGACGTGTGGGAACATGCCTATTACATCGACTACCGCAACGCCCGCCCGAAGTTCGTCGAGACCTTCCTGACGCATCTCGCCAACTGGGATTTTGCTGCGGCAAATTTCGCCTGAGCAAAACGCTCATCCAGCAAAAAGGCGAACCCGCGGGTTCGCCTTTTTGCTGATTCACAACCACGAAGTTCTCGTGGTTTTTTATGTTCCACTCACTCCTCGATATGCCGAAGAGATAGATCCACTGCGCGCAAATCCTTCGTCAACGCGCCAATGGAAATGCGATCCACACCGGTATCGGCGATCTCCTTGACGCGTGCCAGTTTCACCCCACCGGAGGCTTCGAGCTGGGCCCGGCCGGCAGTGATCTTCACCGCTTCGCTCATCTGCGCGATATCCAGATTGTCCAGCAGGATCAGACGCGCGCCCGCATTGAGGGCTTCTTCCAGCTGGCCAAGGTTTTCAATCTCGATTTCAATGAAAACATTGGCGTGCGCCAGTTCCTGCGCCCTCTTCATCGCGGCCGTCACACTACCGGCAGCAATGATGTGGTTTTCCTTGACCAGGATTCCGTCATACAAACCAAAGCGGTGATTGGCGCCCCCACCCATCCTGACCGCATATTTCTGGGCCAGCCTCAGGCCGGGCAAGGTCTTGCGAGTGTCCACAACCCGCGCCTTGGTTCCGGCGACGGCTTCGACGTACAAGGCCGTCGTAGTCGATGTGCCGGAAAGCATCTGGAGGAAATTCAGGGCTGTCCGCTCCGCCGTCAGCAAGGCTCGGGCATTGGCAAAAATATCGCAGAGTGCCTGACCTTCCTTGACGCGATCACCATCCTTGGCATGCCAGATCACCGAAGACTCCGGATCGAGGATCTGGAAAACGGCATCAAACCAGGCGGTTCCACACAGCACCGCATCCTGGCGGGTAATCACCCGTCCACGCGCACTGGCCTGGTCGGAAATAAGCTGGGCTGTCAGGTCGCCCGTCCCAACATCTTCGGCAAGCGCCTGGGCGACGGAGCGCAGGATTTCGATGCGCAGCTGTTCGGAGAATCGGTTCATCAGTATGTCCTGTAGCGCTTTTCTTGAGGCGCTGTTGTGTAGTTGCATGGAGCCCGGCCAAGGCCGGCACACGAACGCCCGGCGGGCAATCATGTGGCGGCGATTGTACATGCCGCAGCAAGCGCATGACCGGAATCCTGCTTGTCTCAGGGTCTGCCCTGGCACACACGACAGCCCGGCAAACATGGGCGTTACGTGAAGCCCGTGTGGCAGCCACAACATTACCCAGAAGAAAGCCGCAATGCCGTACGACTACCCGATAGTCAGCCCCGCTCACGCCCCGATACCACGCGAGAATTTCAGGAGGCGCGACGCCCTTGCTGAATGGCCACCACGACACCTGCCGCCGCAATGATGCCCATGCCCAACAAGGTCAGATGGTCGGGAATGCGGTCGAACACCAACCAGCCGAGCAAGCCGGCCCAAAGCAGCTGTAGATAGGAAAAGGGCGCCAGCAGCGATGCCGGGGCGTCGCGATAGGCATGCGTGAACAAGTAGTGGCCGAGCCCACCGCTCACCCCCAGACTCAGCATCACGCTCCCCTCGCGCCAGCCCGGCAATGGCTCAGGCAACACCCATGGCAGGCTCGAACCAAAACATACCGTTCCAGCCAGGGCCACGTAAAACAACAGGGTGATCGTGCTCTCGCTCCCAGCGAGCGCGCGGGAGAGCAGTTGATAGGCAGCCCAGCACAAGGCGGCTGCGAGCACGAGCACCACACCGGTCGGGTCCAGATGCGCACCGGGCCGGACCACCAGCAACACGCCGCCGAAGCCACTCAGCACCGCCAACAGGCGCAACCGGCCGATCCGCTCGCCGAGCAAGGGGCGTGCCGATAAAACCACCAACAAGGGGGCAACGAAACTGATGGCAGTCGTCTCGGCCAGCGGCAAGCGCTTCAGACCTTGCAGCATGAGCAGCGTCATCAACACCAGAGACATTGCCCGCAGAATCACCAGCCCTGGCCGCCGGGTACGGACCATGCTCAGACCGTGACGCGGAACCAGGATCGCCAGCATCAGCAGCAGATGCACGAAATAACGCGCAAAGGCGATCACCGGCACGCTGTAGCTTTTCGTCAGGTACTTGGTGGAAGTATCCAGGCAGGCAAACAGGAAGACTGCACAGGCAAACAGCGCAATACCGCGCAAGGGATGAGATGCTGACATGGCGTGGTAAGGTTTGCTTCAGTGAAGAATCCAGGAATTGAACAGATGCCTTGCCGCCGGCATGGTTTCACTGGCCGTGAGCCCCCCCGGCCCGACGCCCTCCGAGGCGAGCTGATCGGCTGCAGCACCATGCAGATGCACGCCACACAAGGTAGCGGCCAAAGCCGGCCAAGCTTGAGCCAGCAGTGCACCGATCAGGCCGCTGAGCACGTCGCCCATACCCCCACAGGCCATTCCGCCATGCCCGCTCGGATTGATGAACCAGCGGCCATCCGGATCCGCAACGATACTGCCGCTCCCCTTGAGAACGACAATTGAACGGGTACGGCAGGCCAGCTCACACGCCACGCTGACCCGGTCAGCCTGCACCTGTGCCACCGTGGTCTGCAGCAGGCGGGCAGCCTCGGCAGGATGGGGCGTCAGGATGGCAGCTTCACTGCGTGCGGCGAGCATCTCCTGCAAGGTGGGATCTTCGGCCAGCAGATTCAGGCCATCCGCATCCACCAGCAAAGGGCCGGCAAAGCCGATGGCACGGCGCAACTGCAGACAAGCGCCTTCGCCCTTGCCCAAGCCCGGCCCGATCACCAGCGCCGTGGCGAGCATGGGCAGCTCGCCCGGATTGCGCCACATGATTTCGGGATGGAGCGGATCCACTCCGGCACCTTGTGGATCCAGCAGCCCCAGAAACACTTTGCCCGGCCCCAGATACAAGGCCGCACGCGCCGCCAGCAACGCAGCCCCCTGCATGCCTGCAGCACCACCAATCACGCCGACCGCACCGAACTGGCCTTTGTGCATATTGTGCCGACGCGGCTTGAGCCAGTCCGCAAAACACGCCGGCCCCAGCAGATGTCCCGAAGCCGCCGGCGGCGGAAGATCCAGATCGAAAACCCGGAGCTGGCCGCAATGATCCGGCCCATCCAGGGTCAGCAAGCCGGGTTTATGGGCAATGAAACTGGCTGTGTGACTGGCCTGTACGCACGGCCCGGTGAGCGCACCAGTCTCCGCATTCAGTCCGGAAGGCACATCCAGCGCCAGACGCGGACAGTTCAGGACATTCAGCCGCGCAATCCATTCGGCATAGACACCTTCGAGCGGACGCGTCAGTCCGATACCGAACAGCGCATCGACCACCAGCACCCATTGGGTGCCGATGAAATCCGGCAGGATCTGCCCGCCGTCATCCAGCCAGCGCTGACGTGCCGCGGCTGCATCTGCAGGCAAGCGTGAGGGCTTGGCAATGCTGACCACCACGACTTCCACGCCCTGTTCACGCAGCACACGCGCCAGGACAAATCCATCACCGCCATTGTTGCCCGGTCCGGCCAGCACCAGCACGCACCCCGGCCGCGCTTCCAGCAGATTCAGCGCCCAGCTCGCAGCCGCCCGCCCGGCACGCTCCATCAGGGACGGCTGGGCCTGAGCACAGGCAGACTCGATGGCACGCAGTTCGGTACTGCGAAGAACAGGAAGGGCGGGAGGGAATTTCATCAGCCTGGTTTTGCCACAAGCACATGGAAACTCAAGCTTGGCGTGTTCAGGCTCGCCCCGCAAGCCGGGAATCCCCCGAGGCTGCATGAACACCCAGCGGAGCGCCGCATCGCAGCGGCCATGTCCGGATGCTCAAAGCTCGACCTGGGTACCGAATTCCACCACCCGATTCGGCGGAATCCTGAAGAAATCGGCCGCACTGCTGGCATTGCGGAACATAAAGAAGAACAGGCGCTCACGCCACAAGGCCATACCGGGCTTGATATGCGGAACCAGGCGCTCACGCCCGAGGAAGAAAGTGGTTTCCATCATGTGGAATTCCAGCTGCCCGCTTTCCGTTGCCAGCCGCATCGCTTCCGGCACATCCGGCTCATCCTTGAAGCCGTAACGCACCAGCATGCGATAAAAGCCGGAATCCAGATTCTCGATCTCGACCCGGTCGATTTCCGGCACGATCGGCACGTCTTCGGTCATCACGGTGAGCAGCACCACGCGTTCATGCAGCACCTTGTTGTGGAGCAGGTTGTGGAGCAAGGGGCGCGGCACCCCGGCTGGCGCGGAGGTCATGAAGATGCCGGTACCTTCCACCCGCCGCGGAGGGGAATGGAACAAGGACTGGATGAAGATATCCAGCGGCATGGTCTCCAGCCGGGTCCGTTCGGAAAGCAGGGTCCGGCCCCGATGCCAGGTCGCCAGCAAGGTGAAGACGCCGCCGCCCAAGGCCAGCGGGAACCAGCCCCCATCGATCACCTTGACTGCACAAGCAACCACGAAGGACAGGTCAACCACCATGAAGCAGCCCAGGAACATCAGGCTCTGCAAACCGGACCAGCGCCACAGTTGCTGTACCACGACAAAGGCCAGGATGGTGTCGATCATCATCGTGAAGGTCACTGCAATGCCGTACGCCGAAGCCAGGTTGCTCGATGAACGGAACCCCAGCACCAGCGCCACCACGGCCAGCAGCAAGGCCCAGTTCACTGCCGGCACATAGATCTGCCCGATCTCGCGCGCAGAGGTATGCACATAGGCGATGCGCGGGCAGTACCCCAGCTGCGTCGCCTGGCGGGTCAGCGAGAAGGCGCCCGAAATCACCGCCTGCGAAGCGATGATGGTGGCCATGGTCGACAAGCCGACCATGGGGTACAACGCCCAGTCTGGCGCGAGCAGGTAGAACGGGTTGCGCACCGTGCTCGGATCCCCCAGCAAGAGCGCGCCCTGTCCCAGATAGTTCAGATAGATGCAGGGCAGCACCAGGCCGAACCAGGCCAGCTTGATCGGACGCCGGCCGAAGTGCCCCATGTCCGCATACAAGGCCTCGCCGCCAGTTACGGCCAGCACTACCGACCCGAGCGCCAGGAACCCGTGCAGACGGTGTTCAATGAAGAAATTCGCGCCATACCAGGGATTGATCGCCGCCAGCACCGACGGATAGGCCACCACCTCGGCGATGCCGAGTCCGCCCAGCGTCAGGAACCAGGCCACCATCACCGGTCCAAACAACGCGCCGACGCTGGCCGTTCCCTTGCTTTGCATCCAGAACAAGACCAGCAGCACAAGGATGGTGATCGGCACGACAAAACGATGCATCCCGGGCGCGGCGATCTCCAGCCCTTCAACCGCGGAGAGCACCGACATGGCCGGCGTGATCACGCCATCGCCATAGAACAGGGCCGCACCGAAAATCCCCAGCGCGGTCAGTGCCCACAGCACGCGTGGCGAAGCATTGGCCGAAGCACGCTGGGCCAGTGCGGTGAGCGCCATGATGCCGCCCTCGCCACGATTGTCCGCACGCATGATGAACAGCACGTACTTGAGCGAGACGATCAGGGTCAGCGCCCAGAACACCAGCGAGAGGATCCCCAGAACAGCATCGTGTTCAATCGCAATGCCATGCACGCCGAACACTTCTTTCATCGTATACAACGGGCTGGTGCCGATATCCCCGAACACCACGCCCACTGCCGCCAGGGTAAGCCCGGCCAAGCGCGCACGTGAAATCGGTGCGCCCTGCTCCATTCCTGTTTGTGACATGCCTGTCCCGATCTTCTGCCCCGGCGGGGCAATACTCATTTTCTGTGAAGCTTTTCGCGTGATACCGCCAGTTTCGCGCAGGACTCACGTGTTCGCCCTGACGCGTCACAAGCCTCCTGCGTCAAACCGGCTCCAGTTTCGCCATGCTCAACAACAGCAATTTCATACCGACGCCCGCTCCGAAATTGATCTGGATCTTGGCGTCCTCACCACTGCCTTGTGCGGCGACGATCACCCCCTCGCCAAACCGCGCATGGCGCACCAGCTGGCCGATGCGGAAACCGGACAGATCCCGGCTCTTCTGCGGCGGCGTACGGTGCGAAGCCGCCAGCACGCTTTCACTCTGATAGGCCTCCGCATTCGCACCATAGCCCCGGTTCGGCGCCTGGAACGCCTGCACACGCGGGGTCAGCCACTTGAGCAGCGCTTCGGGGATCTCGTCAAAGAAACGGCTCTTGATCGCGTAGCGTGTCTGGCCGTGCAGCATGCGGCTCTGCGCCAGCGTCAGATACAGGCGAGCCCGGGCACGCGTCACGGCCACGTACATCAGACGCCGCTCTTCTTCCAGACTGTCCGCATCATTCATGCTTTGTTCATGCGGAAAGAGCCCGTCCTCGACGCCCGTGATGAAGACCGCATCGAATTCCAGCCCTTTGGCCGCATGCACGGTCATCAGCTGCACCGCATCCTGTCCGGCTTCAGCCTGATGGTCGCCCGCCTCCAGCGAGGCATGCGCCAGAAAGCGTGACAGCGGGTCGCCAGGCAGCGCCTCCTCGCCCTCGGCCACCGGCTGGTCCGCTTCGTTCATGAAGTAGCGTGCGGCACTGACCAGCTCGTCGAGGTTTTCGAGGCGTTCCTGCCCCTCACGTTCGGCCTTGTAATGGGTGCGCAGGCCGGAAGTATCAAGGATGTGATCGACGATCTCGTAGAGCGGCAAACCCTCGGTGGCACGCCGCATTTCCTCGATCAGGCGCACGAAGGCGCCGATGGCAACCCCCGGCTTGCCAGACAGATGCGGCACCGTGGCATACAGACTGGTGTTGAAACTGCGCGCCGCATCCTGCAACTGTTCGAGCGAGCGGGCACCGATGCCCCGCGTCGGAAAATTCACCACACGCAGGAAGGCCGTGTCGTCATCCGGGTTGGCGAGCAGGCGCAGATAGGCCAGCGCGTGCTTGATTTCCTGACGCTCGAAGAAGCGAAGCCCACCGTACACCTTGTAGGCCACGCCACTGGAGAAGAGCTGGTGCTCCAGCACGCGGGACTGGGCGTTGCTGCGGTAGAGCAGCGCAATGTCCGAGCGTGCAGCACCGTCGCGGATCAGCTGCTGGATTTCCTCGACGATCCAGCGCGCCTCATCCATGTCCGTGCCGGCTTCATACACGCGAATCGGCTCGCCGCTGCCCTGATCGGTCCACAGATTCTTGCCCAGACGCTTGCTATTGTTGGCAATGATCGCATTGGCGGCGTCGAGGATGTTGCCGTGCGAGCGGTAGTTCTGTTCCAGGCGGATAACGCTGGCAACCTTGAACTCGCGCTCGAAGTCCCGCATGTTGCCGACCTCGGCACCACGAAAGGCGTAGATGCTCTGGTCATCATCACCTACCGCAAACACGGCCGCAGGATTTTCCGCACAATGCGAGGCCAGCAGTTTCAACCACAGGTACTGGAGCCGGTTGGTATCCTGGAACTCGTCAACCAGGATGTGCCGGAAGCGCCCCTGATAATGACGCCGGATCGGCTCGTTACGCTCCAGCAGCTCGTAGCAGCGCAGCATCAGCTCGGCAAAGTCCACCACGCCTTCGCGCTGACACTGATCGTCGTATTCCTTGTACAGCCCGACGCGCTGACGCGTGTAATCGTCCCAGGCTTCCACCGCAGCCGGACGATAGCCCGCTTCCTTGTTGCCGTTGATGAAATGTTGCAGCTCGCGTGGTGGAAACTTCTCGTCATCCACGTTCAAGGCTTTGAGCAGGCGCTTGATCGCCGCCAGTTGGTCAGCCGTATCGAGGATCTGGAAGGTCTGTGGCAACGCCGCTTCGCGGTAATGTGCACGCAGCAGCCGGTTGCACAGCCCGTGAAAGGTGCCGATCCACATCCCGCGCGTATTGATCGGCAGCATCGCGCCCAGGCGCGTGAGCATTTCCTTCGCTGCCTTGTTGGTAAAGGTCACCGCCAGCAGGCTTGCCGGGCTGGCCTGTCCGGTCTGCAGCAGCCAGGCGATCCGCGTGGTCAGCACGCGGGTCTTGCCGGAACCGGCTCCGGCCAGGATCAACGCCGCCTGTGGCGGCAGGGTAACGGCGGCGAGTTGCTCCGCATTGAGGTTTTCAAGCAGCTTGGTCATGGAGGCGACGCTTTGAAGGAAGCGCGCATTGTAGAGGAGTGTGCCGGGGAAGGTCGGGGTACTGAACGCCATGGACCCGGAAAACCGCGCAATGCTTGCCCCTTCGCCCGCGCCCGGCAAGGTTTTTCACTCGATCCTCATCCCCATGAGTTTCTCCAGCAGTGCGACGGCCGGATCGAAATCCAGCCCGCTGACCAGCAGGGTCAGACGCTCCGCATCGGCGGCGCCGAATGCGCCCGGCAAGCCCGCGCGCAGATATTCAAAGACATCCAGCGCATCCAGATCATGACGGCGCAACTGTTCGAGCAGTTGCTCCAGCGCCACCTGATCCACGCCGGTACGGCCCGAGGCTGCGTGGGCAGGGGACAACTTGCGTTGCTCCAGCAGGCGTGAGATCCCGGGCAACAGACGCTCCAGTTCATCGTGGATGTCGTTGTAAAGCGCTTGCGCCCGTGGGATATCGCCCGTACGTACAGCCGACTCCGCTGCCTGTGCCCACTCGACCAGCGTTATCGCGCCGATGCTCGCCGCCGTGGATTTGATCGTGTGGAAGCCTCGCTCGGCATCCCTCAGCTGACAGTTCGCCAGGGCGTTCTGGGTATCATTCGACAAGCCGGCGATTTCGATCCGGAACTGCAGCAACAACTCGCCATACAAGGCACGATTGCCACCGATGCGCGCCAGCGCCAACTCTTGGTCGAGACCGGGCACGCTTTCCATCAGCGCACTTTCCGCAGCTCGGCCGTCTTGCGGGTCCGACAACACTGGCTGGACCGGATCCTCCGCGCCACGATTCCCCAGCAGAACCGCTTCCAGCGTATCGATGGTCAGCTGGGCATCCAGCGGCTTGGCGAGGAAATCCGTCATGCCGGCCGCAAGGCATTCACTGCGCTGCGACGGCAAGACCCCGGCAGTCATCGCCACCACCGGCAGATCAAGCTGCAGCTCGTCACGGATGATGCGGGTGGCCGTGCATCCATCCATGACCGGCATCTGGACATCCATCAGGACCATCACGTACAAGCCGGGATGGCGGCGCAGACGATCGACCGCTTCCTGCCCGTTGCTGGCGACATCGATCACCGCACCGGCCAATTGCAGGATTCCGCGCGCCACCATCTGGTTGATCGCGTTGTCCTCCACCAGCAACAAGCGCGCACCGCGCAAGGAACGGGCACGCAGTTGCAACTCGGGAATCTGCATGAGCTTGCGCAAGTCGCGCGAGCTGTCACGCTTGGCACATGCCTGCATCACACAATCCAGGAAAGTCGAACTGGTGACCGGCTTGATCAGCACGCCATCCAGCGACACCGCCAGCGGATCGGCATTCAGGGCTTCGCGACCATATGCGGAGGAAACGCCCAACACGATGGAGTGCTGCAGGGCAAGCTCCCCGTGCAGTTGGGAAATCAGCAGGCTACGGCCCTGATCCGGCATGTTCCAGTCGATCAGGACAACATCGTGCGGCCGCCCCCGCGCGACAATATGCGCAATGGCTTCACTCTCGCTCGCACATTGCTCGCACTGGATCCCCAAGGATTTTACGGCTGAAGTGATGGACCCGGCCAGCGTGGGATTGCTTTCAACCAGTAGCAGGTCACGCACCCGCAAATCATCCAGGGAATTCGGCAGCGCGGCCTGCTCGGTGCGCGCACGCTTGAGCCATACCGTGAAGCGGAAACGGCTGCCCTGCCCCGGCGCGCTGCTCACCCCGATCTGCCCCCCCATGATCTCGACCAGCCGCTTGCAGATCGCCAGCCCCAGACCAGAGCCGCCATATTTGCGCGTCATCGAATTATCGATTTGCGAGAACGGCACAAACAGATGCCCGATCTGCTCCTCGCTCATGCCGATCCCTGTATCTTCCACCACAAACTGGACCAGTACTGACTCCTCGCGACGCTCAAGCAGATGGACGTACAAGCGCACTTCGCCCTGATGCGTGAATTTGATGGCATTGCCAACCAGATTGATCAGGATCTGCTGCAAGCGCAGCTGATCGCCCAGCAAGCTGACCGGCACAGCCGGATCGATCTCGATGGACATGTCGAGATTCTTGCCCACAGCATTGGCCTGCATGATGTCGGCCAGGGCATCGGTCATGTCCTGCAGGAAGAAGGGATGTGACGATATTTCCAGCTGGCCGGCCTCTATCTTCGAGAAGTCCAGAATATCGTTCAGTACCCCAAGCAGGGTCTTGCCGGAGACCTCGATCATGCGCAGGTATTCGCGTTGTTCGGCATCCAGTTTCCCGAACCCCAGCAACTGCGCCATCCCCAGCACCGCGTTGAGCGGTGTGCGGATTTCATGGCTCATGTTGGAGAGGAACTCGGTCTTGGCCCGGCTGGTAGCTTCCGCATGATCACGGGCTTCGGCCAGGGCATGCTCGGCCATGCGTTGGGCACTGACATCGTAAGCAATCCCGATGAAACCGGTCGGCACACCGGTCGGCCCCGGAATGGCACTGACCGTCAGACTCACCGGCACGGAACGGCCATCCTTGCGGATGAAAAACCATTCACGCGTCTCGGTCTGTCCCGCCCGTGCAGCATGAACCAGAATGTCGTAGCCCTCGATGTGCACGCCCAGGGTTTGTGACAATTCTTCGCCACGCGCTTTCAGTTCGGCCGGATCATGCAGGACCAGCGAGGACTGCTTCCCCACCATTTCTTCTGCACTGTAGCCCAGCATGCGTTGCGCACCCGTATTGAACAGGGTGATCAAGCCGGACGGATCGCACGCAATGATCGAAAACGCGGTGGCACCATCAATCACCCCTTGCAGCATTGCCCGCGTTGCCGCCTCGCGCATGGCCGCGGTGTGGCGCTCGGTAATATCGGTCACGGCCGCCAGGACCAATACGCCCCGCTCGGTATGCACCTGACTGAGCGCAATCTCCAGTGGAAACTCGCTACCATCGCACCGCAGACCACAAAGCGCCCGCCCTTCCCCCATCACCCGGTTGACCGGTAAGCGCATGTAGTTTTCCCGCAATATCTGATGGGCGTTCCGCATCCGGTGTGGCAGCAGTTCATCGATCCCCGCACCGAGCAGCCCGTCAGCTTCGTAGGCAAACATGCGCTCTGCCTCGGCATTCGCCAGTTCGATCCGCCCATGCGGATCCACCAGCAGCATGCCGCCAGGACTGGCCTGCACCACCGTGCGGAAACGCGCTTCGCTGGCACGCAGTTCAGAGGTCATCGCTGCCGCACGCGCCTCGGCCTTGGTCCAGATGCTCTGTTCCGAACGGCCATACAGCATCAAGAGCGCAAACAGCATTCCGTCGATCACCAGGCCGCCATACAGAATCAGGGCCGGCAAGCTGCTTGACGTACGCCCGATCCAGTCACTGCGCGCCCGGAATGCAGCCGTCCACTTCCCGCCCGGCAAATTGATCGGGACCGTGATATTCAGACGTTCCGGATCGTCCTCGTCATCGAGCAGATCCGGTTTGTTCCGAACGGTCGAGTCATAAAGCAACTGTCTGGCATCAGTCTGCCCACCCTCATAGAGTTGCAGATCCAGGCCGATATCCCAATGCTGCCCGAAAATGCCCTCCAGCAATTCATTCAAACGGAACCCGGCAAATACGTAGCCCAGCAATGCCTGGCGCCGGTCCTGAAGGGATTCCAGCATGGCATGCGCACGATACACCGGTACATACATGACCACACTGATCTGATCTGCCGCATCCGTACCAAGGAACAGACGCAATTTCCCCGTCAGCGCGGTGCTCGCGTTATCACGTGCCCAGTCCATGGCACGTCGTCGGGTGGCCTCGGTAAGCATGTCCATCCCCAAGGATCGCGGCGGCGAACCGTCCTCGGCGAATGGCTCGCCATAGATGACCGCGCTGTACCGCTCACGCCGCCCAGGCGGCAGAACCCGGTAATTTGCGAAGCCTTCAGCACGCATCTGGCGCTCATGCTCTGCCAGCATTTCCGGGCCAAATACGATGGCATAACCGACCCCCACTACCCCGGGATAACGATGCTTGAGTGCCAGCGATCGGTAATAGGTATTGAACTGCTCGCGGCTGACTGCATTGTCGGCATGAATCAGCCCCCCGAAACCGAGCAAAATCTGCCGGTAATTTTCCATCCGCTGCTCGATATCCCGACGCGCATCACTCACGGCAGCGTGAAAAGCATTCTCCTGACGCGTACGGACGTAATCCGACACGGTCTTCCAGGCCACTAGCGTTCCCAGCAGGCCCAGGCTCAGTACCAACCATGGCAACACACGCCGGATCCGGCCTTGATGCAATGCTGCCACGCGTTCCCCTGCCCCCGCTGCATCGCCGGAGTCCATTACTCTCTCCCTGCCAGGCGGACACAATTCCGTCCGGCAGCTTTGGCGCGATACAAGGCCGCATCCGCACTGCTCAGAAATTGTTGCTCGGCATCCTCTGCGACAGGTTTTCCCGCAATGACGCCGACGCTGATCGTCACCACCCCCGCCGCGGAAGCCTCATGCGGCAGCGCCAGCACACGAATCTGACTCACCAGAAAAGCACCAAAACGTTGCACCTCGTCACCCGCGCAATGCGGCAGGATTACGGCGAATTCCTCGCCACCATAGCGCGCCGCAAACTCTCCGGGGCGGCGGACATTGGCATCGATCACCTGGGCCACTTCGCGCAGACAGGCGTCTCCCGCCTGATGCCCATACAAATCGTTGTAGGCTTTGAAATTATCGATATCGATGAGCGCCAGTCCCAGCGATTCCGGATTACGACGATGGCGCCGACATTCCAGCAGGAAACGCTCGTCAAAAGCGCGGCGATTGTGAATCCCGGTCAGCCCATCCCGCATGGCCTGCTCGCGCAACAGATCTCCCTGGCGCTTGAGCGTCAAGTGAGTGCGCACACGGGCGCGCACGATCATCTCGGTGAGTGGCTTGCCGATGAAATCCACGGCGCCTGCAGCAAAACCGGCCACCTCGTAATCCACCCCGCTATGGGCGGTAATGAAAATGACCGGTACATTCTCGAGAACACGTTGTTTCTTGAGTCGCCGACACGTATCCAGACCATCCATGCCGGGCATCTCCATATCCAGCAAAATCAGATCGGGTTGCAAGTCAAGCGCCATTTTCAGGCCCATCTCGCCACTGGTGGCGAAATGCACGGTCCCCATGTCACGTACAAAGTGGCTCACCAGACGGATACTGGTGGACGAATCATCAATGATCAGAATTCTGGCTTCAGGCTGAACGTCGGAATAATCCATCAAATGGTTCTCGCATGCAGGGACGGCAGAATGCCGGCCAATCTCATCTTTGGTTTATCGTCCAGGTGCCGAAATCCTTTAGGATGCCTCCCTCTGTGATCGTCAGGCACCTTCGGGCATATCCGCTTTATGAAGCAGGAATCAGACACTTACTGATGGCTGTGGCCGCAAGGCCTGCCAGATACTGGTAGATTAAGCAGACAAGCGATCACGTCCTGAAGTGTTCGCACCGACACCACAGGTTTTTCGGGACATGAAAGATCTTCTCAGACCGCTACTGATAGGGCTGGCCTGCTGCGCGGGCTGCGTGCTGCTCATCCTGCTACTGGCCCCGCCCTTGTGGCTGGCCCTGCTCGTCTGTATGGTCAGCTGCGGCGTCCCCGCCGGTCTGCTGATCTACCGCCAGGCACAAGCCCTTGCAGCAGAACGTGCCGCACATGCACGAACGCATGACTTCTTCCAGCGCGTTCTGGATGTCATCCCGCACCCGGTCTATCTGAAAGATGCGAACAGCCATTATCTGCTCGTCAACAAAGCCTTCGCTCTCGACAAGGGTATGCAGCCCGAAATGCTGATCGGCAGCAATGGCATCCGGCGAAGCAATCTGGAAGCCGCCCGCCTGCAGCACGAAGAAGACCTCTCGGTCATCAGTGGCGCGCCGGTGTGGAAGGAAGAGCACCGGAATCACGTCGTCTCCGGCCGCGAAATATTCCGCATCATCACCAAGGGTTGCTGTCTGGATTCCCTTGGCAAGCCTGTCATCGTCGGCTCGCATTTCGACATCACCGAATTGCGCCAGACCCAGCGTGAGCTCGAAACCACAGTCAAGCGCGAACGCCATCTGCGCGAGAACGTGCAGGCATTCACCCAGCGCCTGATCGATGTGATTCCAAGCCCGGTTTACGTACGCAATCCTCAGGGCTACTACCTGCTGGTCAATGAAGCCTTCGCCCGCGAACGCGGTCGCAACATGGAAGACTTGCTCAGCCGCCGCGCCTGGTTCACCGAAGATGCGGCGGACCGGGTGCAGGCCGAAGATGCGCGCGTCCTGGCCGGCGAAAGGATCTACAAGGAAGAACACATCCCGCATCCGGATACCGGCCAGGAACGCTTCCGCCTCATCAGCAAACGGGCTTGCAAAGACACCGAAGGAAACACCGTCATCGTCGGCGCAAACTTCGACGTCACGCCCTGGCGTCTGGCCGAGCAGAACCTGCAGGCCGCGCTGAGCCGCGAAAAAGCCTTTCACCAGGACACACAGATATTCATCCAGCGCATCCTCGACTTGATCCCCGATCCGGTTTACGTCAAGGACGCTGTCGGACGCTACATCCTGGTCAACGCAGCCTTTGCACGCGAACGCGGCAAACCCCAGGAAGCCATCCTCGGGCTGACTGCGCGCGAACTCAGCAATGATCCAGAGGCACGCGACACTTCCCTTCGCGAAGATGCCGATGTACTGGCTGGAGGAGAAGTCTTCAAGGAACAGCACAGCACCCATCCGCTCACCGGCGAGGAAGTCTTCCGGGTTGTTTCCAAACGCCCTTCCATCGACACGGCAGGGCATCCGGTCATCGTCGGTGCGCATTTCGATCTGACCCGCTGGAAGCTCGCCGAACGCAGCCTGCAACTGGCCCTGCAGCGCGAGCGCGAACTGCGCGAACGCGTGCAGAACTTCACCCAGCGCCTCATCGACGTGATCCCGCAACCGGTCTACGTGAAGAATGCGCAGAGCCGCTACATCATGGTCAATGAGGCATTCGCGCAGGACCAGCAATGCCTGGCCAGCGAGCTGATCGGAGCCACGCCCGAGAAGTTCGGCGCCGAAGCCGAACACATCCAGATGGTATATTCAGAAGATCGCCAGGTTCTCAATGGCGAAATCATCCTCAAGGAAGAAAAACGTCGCCATTCGGTCACCGGACGCGAAACCTACCGCCTGATCTCCAAACGCAGCAGCATCGATGCAGAAGGTCGCCCCGTGATTGTCGGTGCAAACTTCAACATCACCAGCTGGCGTGAAGCCGAGGCGCGCGCAGCACGTGCCAGCGAGGCCAAATCGGTATTCCTCGCCAGCATGAGCCATGAGATCCGCACCCCGCTCAATGGCGTCATCGGCATGCTGCGCATCGCGTTGCGCAAGGAGACGCTTGCAGAGAGCGCCAGCGACAAGCTGAGGATCTGTCTCGCCAATGCCGAACACCTGCTGTCGATCATCAACGACATCCTCGACTTCTCAAAAATCGAAGCCGGCCAGCTCAGTCTGGAAAACATCGATTTTGATCTGCGTGCCTTGCTCGCCGAGACCGTCCAGATCTTCCGCGAGCACGCCTTCGCCCGCGACCTGCAATTCAGACTGGAAATCGACCCGGATCTGCCACCGGCCCTGTGCAGCGACCCGACCCGTCTGCGTCAGATCGTGACCAATCTGGTCGGCAATGCCCTCAAATTCACCGAACGCGGAACAGTCAGCCTGCATGCACGCTGCATCAACCATGCGGCGGAGCAATGCACGCTGCAGATCACGGTCGAAGACACAGGCATCGGCATCGCAGCGGATGTGCTCCCGCGCCTGTTCCAGCGCTTCCAGCAAGCGGACAGTTCAACCTCCCGCAAATATGGCGGAACCGGCCTGGGCCTGGCCATCAGCCGGCAACTGGTGGAAGCCATGGGCGGCAAGATCATGGTCCAGAGCACCCCCGGCGTCGGTAGCAGTTTTGTGCTGACCCTGCCCATGCAGATCGCGCAGTCCCCGGCGATGGATGCAACGGTCCCACTCGCCCCGCACGACCGCGCACTGCGCATCCTGTGTGCCGAAGACTCGCCGACCAATCAATTGATCATCCAGAGCCTGCTGGAAGAAATGGGACATCATGTCGAGCTGGTGGAAGACGGCCTGGAGGCGGTCACAGCACTGACTCGCGACGATTATGATCTGGTCCTGATGGATGGCCGCATGCCCACCATGGATGGCGATGCAGCCACGCGCATCATCCGTTCTGGCGAACTGGATGGACACCCCATCCGCAATCCGCAGATCCCCATCATCGCCCTGACCGCGAACGCCAGCGAGGAAGACCGCCAGACTTACCTCAGCGCTGGCATGAATGATTTCCTGAGCAAACCCATCGCCGAACGCAAACTGCACGCGATGCTGACGACCTTCATCCGGCACCAGGCGGACCCCGATCCAGCCCCTGACAAGAAAGTGGCGCCCGCAGCGCACAAACGCGATTTCCAGGCAGGCCTGCGCGTCATGTTCGACGCTGAATCGCCGCGCCGGATAGCCGACATTGAGCAGGCCATTGCCGCCGCCGATTTCGTGAGCCTCGCCCGCCAGTTCCACTGTATCCGTGGCGGAGCACACTACACCGGCGATACCAGCCTGCTGGAGCTGGCCACCATACTCGAAGCCCATGCCGATCAGCATGCGATGGCAGACATCCACCTGGTCTGGCCCGAGCTCAAGTCCCAGCTCGAGAGCATTGCCGCCTCACGCAAAGACGCCTGACCGAAGCCAACCCGGAATCCCCCGGCGTATGCGATCATGCAGATGTCACACGCCGGACAGCCAGAGCCTGATCCGGACAGGCGATGTGTCCTCAAAACCACGAAAATCAAGGATTTTTGTTAAAAAATGCGAATTCCGTACTTTCCCTGGCCCGCAGAGAAAGAAGCGGGCACCCTTGCAGTAAGCTGGCAGGCAGAATCCAGAATATGACCGCAGGAATACAAACCTAGCAGGCACGGGACATGAACAAGCGACAGATGTTGGCGAGCGGATTGATCATGCTGGGCATGGTCATTGCGACATGGCTGTTCGCACTGCCAGCATGGTTGGCCGCTCTACTCTCCGCCATGCTCATGTTGCCGCTCCCCTGGCGCAGCCTGCGACACCATCGCGAAATCCTGCAGGCCTGTGAGTCCTCGACACATGCCGCTTTGAATAACACCACCCAGCCGGTTTTGCTCCTTGATGCACAAGCCCGGACCCTGATCGCCAACCCTGCTTTCCTGGCACTCGCACAGCTCAAGGCGTCTGCCAGCGAGCGTCCGGACGATACCCTGTCTGCGCTGCCGGAGGCCTGGCAGGAATTCGTCGCCAGACTACACCAGCGGACCCTGGAGAAAGGCAGTGGCAGTGCAGAAGCGCTGTTACCGCAAACAGGCAAGATGGCGATGTTGCGCGCCCACGGTCTGTCCTTGACCGCGCCGGATGGCAGCGCCCGGATCGTGCTGCTGTGGGAGAACCTGAGCGGAAACAACGCGAACATGGATCAGCTGCTCGAACGCGAGCAAACCCTGCTGGCACGCAGCCAGACCTTCGTGCAAAGCCTGATGGACGTGATCCCTCAATCGGTCTACATCAAACACATTGAAGGCAATCAAAGCCATTACACACAGGTCAATTCGGCCTTCTGTGCCCTGCATAATCGCAGCCGCAAGGAACTGATCGGCACCACCACCTTCGATCTGTTCCGCGATCCGGCCTACGCCTCGATGATCAATCAGGAAGACCTGCGCGTCCTGGATGGCATGTCGGTCTTCCGCGAAGAAGAGAGCATCGACCCGCAGACCGGCAAAGCACGTTTCACCATCGTATCCAAACAGACCTGTGAAGATGCTGAAGGGCGCACCGTCATCGTCGGCAGCAATTTCGATATCACGCCCTGGCGGATGGCCGAACGCAATCTCAAGCAAGCCCTGCAACGCGAAGTGGCCCGGCGCGAACAAGCCCAGTCCTTCATCCAGCGCCTGATCGATGTCATCCCGCACCCCGTTCACGTCAAGGATGCCCATTGCCGTTACCTGATGGTCAATGACGCCTTCGTTCGCGAGCGCGGGCGCTCGCGCGAAGAACTGCTTGGCAAGAATCCGCTTGAAGTCGCCAAATTGCTGGAAGGGGTTCCCCGGGCAGCACAGGAAACCGAACTTCAGCGGGCATCCCTGTCGCTGCAGGAAGATTACGAAGTGCTGGCCGGCGACATCCTCGTCAAGGAAGAACACAACCTCCACAGCGTCACCGGAGAAGAACGATTCCGTACCGTATACAAAGGCGGATGCCTGGATGGCGAAGGTCGGCCGGTCATTGTCACGGCATTCTTCGATGTCACCAAATGGCGCCTGGCCGAACGTCATCTGGCCGATGCCCTTGCACGCGAAACCGCCCTGCTTGGACGCACCCAGACCTTCACCCAGCGTCTGATCGACCTGATCCCCGAAGAGTTCTATGTCAAGGATGCAGACAGCCGCTACGTGCGGGTCAATCAGGCATTTCTGCGTCGCCGCAACCTGCCCCCGGATTTCCCGGCCGTCGGCTGCAGCATGGAAGACCTGGCATCCGCCATGTGTCACGCCAATCCGCTCTACCAGAGACAGCCTGAACTGCTGGCCGGCGCGATTGTGGAGCACCACGAACGCGCCCGGAAATCACGTGAGGAAGATCTCGCGGTCCTGGCCGGGCGGAATCTGTTCAAGGAAGAGCACCAAATCCTCTCGCAAACCGGTGAAGAGCGCGTGCTGCTGGTCGCCAAAACGACCTGCGAAGATCCCGAAGGACGCCCGGTGATCGTCTGCGCGAACCTCGACATCACCGCCCTGCGCCTTGCCGAGCGTGAATTGCAGGACTTGAAGAACCAGCACCCCGACTGATCGCTCAAGCACGCTGGCATGACAGACCCGCACGAAGCGCCTGTCAGCCCCCTAGCCTGCTAAAATGGCGAATTCGCGCAAATGCCAACCCTTGCCAACCGGATCCGCCATGTCGTCGCCCTCGCAGGAAAAACTCAACCCCCAGTACAACCACACCGCCACCGAAAAAACCGCCCAGGCCTTCTGGGAACGCACTGCCGCGTTCAAGGCCGTCGAAGATACGACCAGGCCAAAGTACTACTGCCTGTCGATGTTCCCCTACCCCTCGGGCAAGCTGCACATGGGCCATGTGCGCAACTACACCATCGGCGATGTGCTGACGCGCTTCCACAAGATGCGTGGCTACAACGTCATGCAGCCGATGGGCTGGGACGCCTTCGGCCTGCCCGCCGAGAACGCGGCGATTGCCAACAAGGTGCCGCCCGCCAAGTGGACCTACGACAACATCGAATACATGAAGGGCCAGTTGAAGTCGCTGGGTTTCGCGATTGACTGGAGCCGCGAGCTCGCCACCTGCAAGCCCGAGTACTACAAGTGGAACCAGTGGCTGTTCCTGCGCATGCTCGAAAAAGGCATCGCCTACAAGAAGACGCAAGTCGTGAACTGGGACCCGGTCGACCAGACCGTGCTCGCCAACGAACAGGTCATTGACGGTCGTGGCTGGCGCACCGGCGCGGTGGTCGAAAAGCGCGAGATCCCCGGCTACTACCTCGCCATCACGCAATACGCCAACGAACTCCTGAACGACCTCGACACGCTGGGCGACTGGCCCGAACGCGTCAAGCTCATGCAGGCCAACTGGATCGGCAAGAGCACCGGCGTGCGCTTCGCCTTCCCGCACGAGATCAAGGACGAAACCGGCGCGCTGATCAATGAAGGCAAGCTGTGGGTGTTCACCACGCGTGCCGACACCATCATGGGTGTCACCTTCTGCGCCGTCGCCGCCGAGCACCCGCTCGCCACGCATGCCGCGAAGAACAATCCCGCGCTCGCCGCCTTCATCGAGAAGTGCAAGCACGGTTCAGTCATGGAAGCCGACATGGCGACCATGGAGAAGGAAGGCTTGCCCACCGGCCTCTTCGTCACCCACCCGCTCACGGGTGAGCAGGTCGAAGTGTGGGTCGGCAACTACGTGTTGATGTCATACGGCGATGGTGCGGTGATGGGCGTACCCTCGCATGACGAGCGCGATTTCGCCTTCGCGAAGAAATACAGTCTGCCGATCATCCAGGTCGTCGGCCTGGAGGGCAAAACCTACTCTACCGATGCTTGGGAAGAGTGGTACGGCAGCAAGAACGGCCAGTGTCTCAACTCCGGCAAATACGATGGTCTCGGCTACGAAGCAGCGGTTGAAGCAATCGCTGCCGACCTCACTGCGAAAAACATCGGCGAGAAAAAGATCCAGTGGCGCCTGCGCGACTGGGGCATTTCTCGCCAGCGCTACTGGGGCTGCCCCATCCCCATCATCCACTGCGATGACTGCGGCTCGGTGCCGGTGCCCGACGACCAACTGCCCGTCGTGCTGCCCGAAGACTGCGTGCCGGATGGCTCCGGCAACCCGCTGCACAAGCGTCCGGACTTCCTCAACTGCGCCTGCCCCCAATGCGGCAAGCCGGCACGTCGCGAGACGGACACCATGGACACCTTCGTCGATTCGTCCTGGTACTACGCGCGCTTTGCCACACCGGGCAACGATGCCGCCATGGTCGATGAGCGCGTCAATTACTGGCTGCCGGTCGACCAGTACATCGGCGGCATCGAGCACGCGATTCTTCACCTGCTCTACTCGCGCTTCTGGACCAAGGTGATGGGCGACCTGAAACTCGTGAATTACCGCGAGCCTTTCAAGCGCCTGCTCACCCAAGGCATGGTGCTCAACCACCTGTTCTCGCGCCGCTCGGACAAGACCGGCATCGAATGGTTTGCACCTGAAGAAGTCACGCTGCAGAAGGACGAAGCCGGCCGCGTCACCGGTGCCACCGCGATCCGCGACGGCAACCCCGTCGACTACGGTGGCTACGGCACGATGTCCAAGAGCAAGCGCAACGGCGTCGACCCGAATGCGATGATCGAGCAATACGGCGCCGACACCTCGCGCTTCTTCATGATGTTCACCGCGCCGCCCGAGCAGACGCTCGAGTGGTCCGATGCGGGCATCGAAGGCAGCTACCGCTTCCTGAAACGCGTGTGGGCGTTCGGTCACCTCTTCGCCAGCCAGATCCAGCCGCAGCTCCCGGGCCAGCGCAAGCTCAATGCCGACAAGCTGCCGGATAATCTCGCTGCGCTGCGCCGCGAGATCCATCTGCTGCTCAAGCAGGCCAATTACGACCTGGGCAAGCAGCAGTTCAACACCGTAGCCTCCTCGTGCATGAAGATGCTCAACGCGCTGGAGAAAGCACCACGCGACACTGGCATTGCTGCCGAGGTCATCGAAGAATGTTTCGGCATCCTGCTGCGCGTGCTCTCGCCCATCACCCCGCACATCACCCACACGCTGTGGGCCGATCTCGGCTATGGCGATGACATTCTGTCGGCGCCCTGGCCGGAGCCGCTCGAAGCCGCGCTGGTGCAGGACGAGATCGAACTCGTCCTGCAAGTGCTGGGCAAGACGCGCGGCTCGGTGAAGGTGCCGGCCGGTGCCGACAACAAGGCCATCGAAGCCCTGGCGATTGCCACAGACGCTGCACAGAAGTTCATGGACGGCAAGCCTGCGAAGAAAGTCATCGTGGTGCCGGGCCGGCTTGTTAATATTGTTGTATGAACGTAGCCCGGATAAGCGCAGCGCCATCCGGGAATGACCACAGTAACCCCGGATGACGGCTACGCCTCGTCCGGGCTACGCACTTTTTCCGAAGGAAAAAAATGCTCCGCCGACTCCTCATCGCAGCTCTGCTGATCTCGCTTACCGCCTGTGGCTTTCATCTGCGCGGTCCGCAACCGCTGCCATTTGCCAAGCTCTATCTGGAGATGAACCCGTATTCGGATCTGGCCGCAGCCATCAAGCGCCAGGTTGCCACCAGCGGCAGTACCCAGGTGGTGAGCAAGGCAGAGGACGCCGACGTACGCCTGGTGGTCGTGCGTGACTCGAAAGAAAAACACATCCTGTCCCTCTCCTCAACGGGGACGGTACGGGAATACGAATTGCGCCAGTACTTCAGCTTCCGCCTGATCGACAAGCAAGGCCATGAAGTGATGCCGCTCAACCTGATCTATATCTACCGGACAGTCAGCTTCGCCACCGGCCAGGAACTCGCCAAAGAGCAGGAAGAAGCCCTGCTGTATCGCGATATGGAAAGCGATCTGGTCCAGCAATTGATGCGCCGTCTGGCCGCGACCAAACCCGCTACGCCATGAGTCTGCGTCCCGAGCAGCTTGCCACGCATCTGCAACGCGAACTGGCGCCGCTCTACGTATTGCATGGCGACGAGCCGCTGCTGGTGCTCGAAGCCGCTGACAGCATCCGTGCGGCAGCCCGTGCCCATGGCGTGAACGAACGCGAGGTGCAGGTCACCCACCAGTATTTCAAGTGGGACGAATTCGGTTTGTCTGCAGGCAATCTGTCGCTGTTCGGCGAGCGCAAGCTCATGGATTTGCGCATTCCCAATGGCAAGCCCGGCAAACAAGGCGGCGAAGCTCTGACCCGCCTGGCGCGCGAGCTGGATCCGCATGCCCCGGACGTCACCCTGATCACCCTGCCCCAGCTCGACTGGGCCACGCGCAAGACGGTCTGGTTCCTCGCTCTGGCCGAAGCCGGCGTGATGATCGAATGCAATGCGCCAGAGCTTGCCCAGCTGCCGCAATGGATTGCCGGACGGCTGGCGCGTCAGCAACAGACAGCGCCGCGCGAAGCGCTGGAATTCATCGCCTGCCATATCGAAGGCAATCTGCTCGCAGCCCATCAGGAAATCCAGAAGCTGGGCCTGCTGTACGAGCCGGGAGCCCTGACGCTCGAACAGGTTGAAGACGCCGTGCTCCATGTGGCGCGCTACGACACCGAAAAATTGAGGATTGCCCTGCTCGAAGGCGATGCACCGCGTTGCGCACGCCTGCTCGAAGGCCTCAAGGGCGAAGGCGCGGCCACCCCGCTGGTGCTGTGGACCATGGCCAACGAGATCCGCGCCCTGGCCAATGTGCGCGCCGCGATGGATGCCGGCCAGAGTGTGGACGCGGCCCTGAAAGCGGAACGCGTGTTCGGCCCGCGCCAGAACCTGATCAGGCGTGCGGTCCAGCGCCTGAAAAGCGGCGGCCTGCGGGCTGCCCTGATGCATGCCGCGCGCATCGACCGGCTCGCCAAAGGGCTTGGACAAGGCGATGTCTGGGACGAGTTCCTGCAACTGGCCCTGCGCGTCCGGGCCCGCTGAAACGGCACTACACGCCAAACTTCCCCGCCCTCAAAACACGCCATCCCAGGCTAGGTTGGCTGGCGGCGCAGACGATTTCCCTCAAGAACATAATCCCTCACCCGTTATAGGGAAATGCTTCCCGGTGGGAGCCATGGGCTGGTCAGTCTCTTTGCTGCCAGGCACGAGACGTTTCCAGGGAAAAGAAAATGTTCGAATTGTTAAGTCGTTTGAGGGTCAACGCCCGCCTGTCGCTGCTGACAGCCATCGCACTGATGGGATTTATCGTGTTCACGATTCTCGTCGTGATCGGCGTGGAACAAAGCGCCATGGATCGTCACCGCGAACGTATCCAGCACTTGGTCAGTTCCGCCGTCAGTCTGGTCGATCATTTCCAGAAGCAGGAAGCCAGCGGCAAGCTCTCGCGCGAAGAAGCCCAGACCAAGGCCAAGGAAGCCTTGCGGGCATTGCGTTTCGGTAGCGATGACTACTTCTTCGTCTACGACTACAAGGGTTTCATGGTGGCCCACGGCACCGACCCCTCACTGGAAGGCAAACTCCAGCTGGGCAAGCCTGATGCTCAAGGCAAGCTCTTCCGTGACGAAATGGTCCAGACCGGCATCACCAAAGGGGAAGGCTTTTCGGAATACGTCTACGTCCGCCCCGGCAATGACAAGACCCCGATCCCCAAGCTCTCTTACGTGAAAGCCTTCGCCCCTTGGGAATGGCTGGTGTGCACCGGGGTGTATGTCGATGATGTCTCCGCCAGTGTCAAGCGCGAAGCCATCAGCTACAGCCTGCTGGCCCTGCTGATCATCGGATTGATGCTGGCGGCGGGAACCCTCATTTCACGCAGCATCGTGCGGCAACTCGGCGCTGAACCCATCAATCTGATGGAGATCATGAGCCGGGCGGCCAATGGCGATCTGCGCCAGCAGCTCGCCTCAACCTCCAGCCAGGACAGCGTGCTGCGTCGCTTGCAGCAAATGCTGGAAGGTCTGTCGAGCCTGGTCCGGACCATCCACACCATGGCCGGCGAATTGAACACCAATGCCGGCCAGGTTGCCCAGACTTCGCAAAAGGTCTCGGCCGCCGCCATCCATCAATCCGAAGCCACCAGTACGATGGCCGCCGGCATCGAGGAGATGACCGTCGCGGTCAATCACATCGCCGATAGTGCCCGCCAGACCGAGAGCGAATCACAGCGGGCCACCGAACTCGGCATCGAAGGCGAGCAACGCGCCACCAGCGCCGTCGGGGTGATTTCGGAAATTTCCACCACTGTCACCCAGGCAGGTGAACGCATCGGTGGGCTGGTCAAACGCACCGACGAAATCGGCTCGATTGCCGGGGTGATCAAGGAAATTGCCGCACAAACCAATCTTCTGGCGCTGAATGCTGCCATCGAAGCGGCGCGTGCCGGCGAACAGGGACGCGGCTTTGCAGTGGTCGCCGACGAGGTCCGCAAACTCGCCGAACGCACCACCCTGGCCACGGCGGAAATCAGCGGCATGGTTGCCGGCATCCAGAGTGAAACCCGCGATGCAGTACGCGTCATGGAATCAGCCGTACCGCAGGCCCAGGCAGGCGTGGCGTCGACCAATGCTGCCGTGCTGTCTCTGCGCGAGATGCGTGTCAGCGCGGAAGGCACCCTGGCGCGCATCCGGGAGGTGGCTGACGCAACCCGTGAACAAGGTCTGGCCAGCAACAGCATCGCCCAGGAAGTCGAACGCATTGCCCGGATGGTGGAAGAAACCAGTCTGGCTGTGACCAGCTCAGCCGAAACGGCCCACCAGCTCGAAACCCTATCGAACTCACTGCAGGCCGCGGTCAGCCGCTTCAGCGTCTGAACCGAAAGCCGTCAGCAAGGCAGCAGAAAGCGACGGATCGGGCGCCGTGAGTCGCTTTTGCGACACGAGCGCCCGCGCAACCTGCCCAGTCAGACATTCAAGTCCTTCTGCGCTCACCCGTAAAAGGGAAATGGCAGTCCGTATCTGGAGAAAAGAATGATTGCGCTGGAAAACCTGCATGTCAGAACCCGCCTCACGCTTGTCATCGCTGCAGCCCTGATCGGCCTGCTCATGCTGACCGCATTTGCCCTGATCGAATCCCGCAGCACGATACTGACCGGGCATCAGGAACGCATCAAGCACCTGGTGGAAGTCGCCAACGGCATCGTCGGCAATTATCAGAAGCTGGAAACGGCCGGAAAACTGTCCCACGCCGAAGCACAGCAACAAGCCAAGGACGCCCTGATCAATCTGCGTTTTGCCAATGGCGACTACTTCTTCATCTACGACTTCGATGGCAATGGCGTCATGGTGGCGGGCAACCAGAAGATCGAAGGTCACAACATGCTGGGCAAAACCGATGCGGCCGGCTTCAAACTCTGGGATGAGTTCGTCAGCATTGCCAAAGGGCCTGGCTCCGGTTACATCAACTATGTCTTCCCCCGTGGTGCGGGGCAGACCGAAGCCCTCCCGAAACTGGCGTATGTTGCCGCCGTACCCGGCTGGCAGTGGATCATCGGCACCGGGGTCTATGTCGATGACGTGAATGCAGCATTGCAGCGTGAAGCCCTACGCTTCGCTCTGGTCGCCCTGCTGGCCATCCTGCTGGCGGGAGGCATCGGTGCGCTGACCGCACGCAGCATCGTGCGACAGCTCGGCGGAGAGCCGGTACAACTGAAGAGCATCATGCAACGCGCCGCCAACGGCGATCTGAATACCGACTTCCACGACAACGGGGATCCCCGCAGCGTTCTGGCCCAGCTCAAGAGCATGCTGACAGGGATTGGCGTGCTGATCCGCGACATCCACGCCACCTCGCTCCAGCTCAACGACAACGCCGGCAAAGTTGCGCAGACCGCACATCAGGTTTCGGATGCCGCCATGCAGCAATCGGATGCCACCAGCTCCATGGCCGCCGGCATCGAAGAAATGACCGTAGCCGTCAATCACATCGCAGACAGCGCGCGCCAAACCGAGAGCGAATCACAACGCGCCAGCGAACTGGGCGTCGAGGGCGAGCAACGCGCCGCCAGCGCGGTCACCGTGATTTCGGATATATCCACCACCGTCAGCCAGGCCGGGGACCGTATCAGCGGGCTGGTCAAACGCACCGACGAAATCGGTTCGATTGCCAGTGTCATCAAGGAGATTGCAGCCCAGACCAACCTCCTCGCCCTGAATGCCGCCATCGAGGCTGCACGCGCCGGCGAACAGGGCCGTGGCTTTGCGGTAGTCGCCGATGAAGTCCGCAAGCTGGCCGAACGAACCACCCAGGCCACGACCGAGATCAGTGGCATGGTCGAAGCCATCCAGAGCGAAACCCGGGAAGCCGTACAGGTCATGCAATCCGCCGTGCCACAAGCCCGTTCCGGTGTGGCTTCGACTGAAGCGGCCGCACAGTCGCTGCGCGAGATGCGTGCCGGTGCCGAAGCCACGCTCGGACGCATCCGCGAAGTGGCCGATGCCACGCGCGAACAAGGTCTGGCCAGCAACAGCATCGCCCAGCAGGTTGAACGCATCGCGCAAATGGTTGAAGAAACCAGCGCAGCAGTCTCCGGCTCAGCCGAAACCGCCCGCCAGTTGGCAAGCCTGGCCCAATCCCTGCAGACAGCGACCAGCCGCTTTACGGTATAAGCTCACGCGGCGGCGCCTTGCACGGAGCCGCCGCCGCGCTGGCCCAGGAGACGGGCCGTCTGTTCAGGAAAGCGCGCAGCCTACTGCGCGTCGTCCGGCGCCGTCAGCAAACTGCTGACATCCTCCAGCTGCACCTTCTCGATCTTCTCGAAGTGACTGGAGATCTTGCGGCTGGAGATATGAACGTCCTGCGCATCCTCATGGGCCTGGCGGATATGATCGGCCAGCTTCTTCATGCGCACGTCGAACAGGCTGAAATCCTTGGAAAGCTTGCCCAGCGCATCCTTGATGACGTGAATCTGCTTGCGCGTTTCCACATCCTTGAGCACCGCACGCGCGGTATTCAGCACCGCCATCAGGGTCGTCGGCGAGACGATCCATACGCGCTTGTTCTGCGCGTAGCTCACCAGATCGGGGTGATAGGCGTGAATCTCGGCAAACACGGCTTCGGCCGGCACGAACATGACGGCACCATCCGAGGTCTCGCCTGCCACGATGTATTTGCCTGAAATCGCATCGACATGGCGCTTGATGTCCTGCTTGAACAGGCTCGCCGCAGCCTTGCGCTCCAGCTCGCCAAGCGTGGAATCAAACATGCGGTGATAATTTTCGAGCGGAAACTTCGAATCCACCGCCACCCGGCCGGTCGGCTCGGGCAGCTTGAGCACGCAGTCGGCACGCACGCCGGAAGCCAGCTGGCACTGGAATTCATAGGCATCCGGCGGCAATGCATTCTGCACCAGCGCTTCAAGCTGGACTTCGCCGAAAGCACCGCGCGCCTTCTTGTCACCCAACAGCTCCTGCAGGCTGACCACGTTGACCGTCAGGTCGCCGATCTTCTTTTGCGCTTCGTCGATGGTTGCCAAGCGCGCCATGACGTTCGTGAAGGTCTCGTTGGTTTTCTTGAAGCCTTCGTCCAGACGCTGATTGACCACCCCGGTGATCGCATCGAGCCGCTCGTTCATGGTCCGGGTCAGGGTTTCGGTCGTTTCAGCCTGCTGCAAGGCGGCCTTGCGCAGCCCGTCCTGCAACAGTTCGCGATCCGAACGCGCAGCTTCGGCAAGCTTCTCCAGCGTTTGCGAGAGCATTTCGGTCTTGAGCAATTCCTGTCGCTGCAACAGCGTGCTGGCCAGCTCGGTCAGGCGTGTGGCGGTGGCCGTACCCTGCTCGGTAATCCGCTGCTGCATGGCCAGATGCAGGGCCTGCATGGCTGCACGGGTCGCGCGCAACTCGGTGTCGACCAGCAGACGCTGACGCTCAGCACTGTCGGTCTGGGTTGCCGTCATGCGGTCCCCCAGACGATCCAGCCCCGCGGCCAGATCATTGAGCATGGCACGATGCCCGCCTGACAGGGCTACTTCCATGCGCTGCAACTGCGCATCGGCCTGTTCCTGCTGACGCAGCGCCTGCTGCTTCAGGCGCCAGCCCAACCACAGCACCGCCAGGACCAGAACCGCCAGGACCACGCAGGTCAACAGATCAAGCGCCATCTCAGCGCTCCTCGGTGAGGCGCAGCGGCTCGATCTGCAGGGTGTCGCTATCCGCAGCGACCATGACATGGCCATCCTGGATCGTGCATTGCAGCTTCATGCCGCGTTCGACCAGCTTGGCCATGTCGGCACATTCCTGGGGTGAGACGCGCCAGACCTGCAGCTTCTCCTGTTTGCCCAATGCCGCAGCATTGCTCTGCCACCATTGATCGACGCCGCGCCCGAAGGCATACACGCTGACGCGATCCGCCTTGCCACAGGCACGCCGGATCAAGCGCTCGTCGGGCTGGCCAACTTCGATCCAGTGCTGCACCGCGCCGGTCAGGTCGCGATCCCACAGCGCGGGTTCATCGTCAGAAGAGAGACCGCGCCCGAACTCGAGCGTTTCCGAGGCGTTGAGCACGAAGGCGAGCAGACGCACCATCATGCGTTCGTCGTTTTCGGAGGGGTGACGGGCCAGGATCAGATTATGGTCCTGGTAGTAGTGGCGATCGAGGTCAGCAATACCAACCTCCGCCTTGAAGACGGTTGCGCGAAGAGCCAAGGGGTGCCTTATTTGCGACGCAGCAGGAAAACCAGTTCCTCGCCTTCGCCGGTGGTGGATTGGATCAACTCATGCCCGGTCTGGCGCGTGAAGGCTTCGAAATCCTTCACGGCACTCGGGTCGGTGGCCAGGACCTTGAGCACCTGCCCCGAGGCCATTGTGGCCAGGGCTTTCTTGGTACGCAGGATGGGCAGCGGGCATTTGAGGCCACGCACATCCAGTTCGCTATCGGCATAATCCATTGATTTTCCCTTCGGACAAAGATCCGTTCACAGGTGCATTCCCGCGCCCTTGTTCCTTCATTTCCTCGCACAAGCGGGTACGCATCTCGCGCAGGCGCGCATCGATGGAGATCTGCTCGACGTAATCCCCGCCCCCATCGCGCTGGGCGAGTTGCAACTGGTCGACCGCGCCGGACAGATCGCCCTGCAGCACGTAGACCTCCGCCTGCGCCCGATGCGCCTGGGCATTCCGCCCCAGTGCCGAATTGGCCTTGGCCTGCAACTGATACAACCGGTAATCCTGACGGTTATAGCGCGACGGCGCATCAACCGCTTGCAAGGCAAGCTCCGGTTTTCCGGCTTCCAGCCAGGATTCCGCTTCGCAGTATACGAGGGATTGCCGGCCAGGGTGCGGCGCAATTGCCGCATGGCAGAGCCGGGCGGCCTCTTCCGCCTTGCCTTCGGCAAGCGCCAGATCAGCCGCAAGCATCGCCGGCATCGAACTATCCAGCTTGAGTGCCTGCAACTGGCTCAGCGCTTTGTGTGCTTCCACAAAATTGTGATCCTGCAGATACGCACGGGCCAGACCATACCAGCGGGCGCCTTGTTCCAGCGCGTTTTTGACTGGCCGTGCGCTGATCCGCGCGATGGCATTCTGTGCCCCAAGCTGCTGCGCCTCGATTTTGGCGCGCACCAGAAAATAATCGATGGAACTGGTCTGCGGCTTCGCCCCCAGCAACCTCACCCGGCCACTGATGTCCGAGATCCGTTCCTGGGTCAGCGGGTGGGTACGCAGATAGGCCGGGGCGTTGTTCTCGACCATGCGTGTCTGCTGATACATGCGTTCGAAGAAATCCGGCATGCCTTGCGGGTCATAACCGGCCGCGTTCAGGATCTGCAGGCCGACGCGATCTGCCTCGCGTTCATAGTCGCGCGAATAGCTCAGCTGGCTCTGGATCGCCGCCGCCTGCCCCGAAGCCAGCGCAGCGCCTGCCACGTTCGCATTGTTGCGCCCGGCAAGCACGGCCACCAGGATGGAGGCCAGCACCAGCACCGTGGTATTCGTCTGGCGCGACAGCATGCGCGCCATGTGATGCTGTTCGACGTGACCGATTTCGTGGGACAGCACCCCGGCTAGCTCGGATTCCGTCTGGGTCGTCACGATCAGCCCGGTATGTACGCCGATCACTCCGCCCGGCATGGCAAAGGCATTGATGGTCGGATCCTTGAGGACGAAGAACTGGTAATCCTGATTCTGCGGCACCCCGCCGGCGACCAGTTTGTGGCCGACCGCCGCGAGATATTCCTCGACCTCAGGATCGTTCAGGTAACTCGGCTCGTGGAAACGTACTTCACGCATCACCTCCTCGGCAATGCGTTTTTCCTGGGCGGGGGTGAGCGAGGTCTGTGCCGGATCACCCAAATCAGGCAACTGTAAAGAGGATTTGGCCGGCAATTGGGCCGCGACGGACTGGATCAGCAGCACGGGAATCAATCCCCGCGCGAGCCAGCGCCGCAAGACAGAAAAGGTTCGCATCGGGCTATGATACTGCCCATACGGATTCGTTCAACCGCACCGCATCTACGCCTGCGGAAAAATCAGGTAAAGCTCACGTCATGTCCTCACCGCTCACCCATTTCGACGCACAGGGTCAGGCCCACATGGTCGACGTCGGCGCCAAGGCCGAAACCGCCCGGCGCGCCGTGGCCTGCGGACGCATCCGCATGCTGCCCGCCACCCTGGCCATGATCCAGGCCGGCACCGCCAAGAAGGGTGACGTGCTGGGTATCGCCCGCATCGCGGCCATCCAGGGCAGCAAGCGTACCGCCGACCTGATTCCGCTGTGCCATCCGATCCCGCTGACGCGCGTAGCGGTCGCATTCACCATTGACGAAGCCGAGAGCGCCATCACCTGCGAAGTCACCACCGAAACCGTCGGCCGCACCGGCGTGGAAATGGAAGCACTCACGGCCGCCAGCGTGGCACTGCTGACCATCTATGACATGGCCAAGGCCGTGGATCGCGGCATGGTCATCGAGTCCGTACGTCTGCTCGAAAAGGAAGGCGGCAAGACCGGCCACTGGAGAGCGGAGTAATGGCACAAGAGATTGAACTCAAACTGGCTTTCCCGCCTGCCGCACGTGCGGCAATCCGGCAGCACCCGCTGCTGGCCGGGGCCGAGCGTGTCGGGCGCGCCCAGACCCTGATCAACACCTATTACGACACGCCGGACATGGCGCTGTCCGCCCAGCGCGTGGCGCTGCGCACACGCAAGGCCGGCCGCCTGTGGTTGCAGACCGTGAAATGCGCAGCCGAGTCAGTGGGCGGACTCTCCTCGCGCCCTGAATGGGAACAGGCTTTCCACGGCCACTTCGATTTCTCGGCCGTGGATGCCGAGCAGCCGCGCCACCTGCTGGAAAAACATGCCGCACAGATCGTGCCCTTGTTCACCACCAATTTCCGCCGGGAAACCCTGAGCCTGAGCCCGCGTGACGGCGTCCGCATCCTGATCATGATCGACACCGGTGAAATCGTGGCCAATGGCCGCAGCGAACCGATCAGCGAACTGGAGCTCGAACTCGAAACCGGCAGTGCTGACGACCTGCTGGCACTGGCCTGCGAGCTGGCGGCCAGCCTGCCACTGCTGCCCTACGACCCGAGCAAGGCCGCACGCGGCTACCGCCTGTTCCGCAACGAAGCCCTCTGCCCCGTGCGCGCGAGTGCCCCCGTGCTGGATCCGCACACGCCTGCACTGCAAGCCTTTCATGGTCTCGCCTGGCAGACCCTGGCCTGCTGGACGGCGAACCTGCATGGCGTTCTGCATACGGACGATCCGGAATTCATCCACCAGCTGCGCCTGGCCTTGCGCCGCCTGCGCAGCCTGATCCGCATCTTCGCCCCGGTCCTGCCGGCAGACTTTGTGCGCGACTGGCCCCCCGTCCTCGCCCGCCAGGCCGCTGAACTGGCCTGCGTACGCGATCTGACCGTCCTGCGCGACGAGCTGCTGGGAAGTGCCCGCGAAGGCGACAGCGACCAGCGCCTGCCGGCTTTGCTGGCACGCACCGAGGCCGAAGCGGCAGCCGCCCGGGTCGGAATCATGGTGCATCTGGCCGCGCCCGGCAGCGGTCTTCCCCTGCTGAACCTGAGCCGGGCCTTGCGCAATCTGCCACAAGTAGCCAACCCGCCCACACTGCCCGAACTGATCCGGCAAACCCGGCAAACGCTGCTCAAACAAACCCGTCAGCGTTTCAGGCACGCCCGGGAAACACGCACTCCCGACGCGCTGCACGCCCTGCGGATCGCCATCAAGCGCCTGCGCCATGTGGAAGAAACCTTCGCTGCGCTTGTCCCGGGCAAAGCCCACCAGCGCACCCGAAGCGCGCTCGGAAAGGTGCTGACGGACCTGGGCCGGCTCAACGATCTGGCCATCGCCCTGCCGCGTCTGAACGCCTGGGCGGCAGAGGACCGCTCGCTTGCCGAAGCCGTCGCCTTTTTCTCCGGCTGGCATGCTGCAACGAGCCTGAAACTTCGCCGCCGTATCCTGCCCCGCTGTGTCAGGCTGCTGGACAAGAAAGTCTGGCGCCTCTGACGCAAACACCCGGCGCCCAAGCGACGCCTGCAGTCTCATCATCCAGGAGAATGGTTTGGACCTCTTGTTGTGGCGACACGCCGACGCTAGCGAAGGCAGCCCCGATATCGCGCGCACCCTCACCCCCCGTGGCCTGAAACAATCCCAGCGCATGGCCCGCTGGCTTGAACACCATGCGCCTGCTGAACTGCGCATCCTGGTGAGCCCGGCGACCCGCACCCGCCAGACTGCCGAGGCCTGGGGCCATCATTACGAAATCTCCCCGGCCGTCGGCCTGGATGCCACACCACAGGGCCTGCTCGATGCCGCCGGCTGGCCCGAGGCGGGCGGCGCAGTGCTGGTGGTCAGCCATCAGCCGACCCTCGGGCAAGTCGCATCCACGCTGCTGCGCGACGAGGAAAGCGTGCTTTCGTTCAAGAAGGGCTCGCTGTGGTGGTTCCAGCAACGCGAGCGCAATGGTGAGAAACAGACCGTGCTCAAAACGGTCATCAATGCTGATCTGATCTGAAGCGCCCGCCCGCTGATTCCGAGCCAGCGGACAAACCTTCATCAAGTTCCTGATTACCCTGCCGTTACTCCATTTCTTTATGACAGGCAAAGGCTCCGTCATACGTGTTCTCACGCACGAAGCCCGATCCCCATCAACTCTGGAGTATGGCGTATGAAAAATTTGAGTATCGGACAGAGGTTGTTTGCCGCATTTGGAGCGGTTCTTTTATTGTTCGGCGCTGCCACCCTGATTTCCGGTCTCAAGTCGTATGCCATGGAAGAACGCGCCTTGACGGTGGAGGACCAAGGGATCAACCGCGCAGAGACGGCTGCCGAGTTACTGCGCGATGTAATGAATTTCCGCCTCACGGTCCGCAACATGCTGCTCAAGAAGGATGCAGCCGGCGTCGCGGTTGAAGCAGAAAAGATGGTCGAGAACATCACGTCGATACGCAAACGGGTGGAACCTTTCCTGAGTGCGGAGGAAGCGGATGTCAAGGAAGCCGCCAGCCAGATCGCGCAGAACGCCGACAGTTTGATCCCCGCCTCCCAGGAAACCAGCCGTCTTGGCAAAAGCGGTGACATGGAGGCGGCTTTTGCCAGCATGGCCAAGGGCTCTCCCCTGGCCGCTGCCTTGCAGACCAATGCCGACAAGCTGATCAAGGCGGTGCAACAAGACTCGCGTGAAGAGATCGCCACCATGAAGGCGGATGCACGCGCCAGTCTGCTCACGCTGATTTTCGCCTTTGCCTGTGCCATGTTCGCCGGCGTTCTGTGTGCCTGGCTGGTCACGCGCTCAATCACACAGCCTCTTGCCGACATGGTGAGCTATGCCGACCGTCTGGCCCGTGGTGACTTCAGCGCACGGGTGAAGGTGACCTCCGGTGACGAAATCGGCCAGCTGCAACAAGCCTTCGAACGCATGACCAGCTCGCTCAACCAGGCGCTCACCGAAGTCACCACCGGTGCTGCCAGGATTGGCGAAGCAGCCATCCAGCTGGAAGGCAACTCGCGTACGGTCTTCAACAGCATCGAAACCCAGTCCGAATCCGCCGCAGCCATGGCCGCGGCCCTGGAAGAAATGTCGACCAGCGTCGATCACATCTCCGAGATCTCGCAAGGCGCACGCGATGCCTCCACGGTAGCCAGCAACAAGGCCAACGCAGGTGCCCACGGCATCCGGAACATGATCGAGCAGATCGACTCTGCCGCCAAAACCATGCGCGAGAGTGCCGGCCAGGCGGAAGAACTCGGCCAGGAATCCGAACGCATCTCGTCCATCGTGCTGGTCATCAAGGAAGTGGCCGACCAGACCAACCTGCTCGCACTCAACGCAGCCATTGAAGCAGCCCGCGCTGGCGAACAAGGTCGCGGCTTTGCCGTTGTCGCAGACGAAGTCCGCAAACTGGCCGAAAAAACCACGAGTTCCACCAAGGAAATCAGCAACATGGTGGCGTCGATCCAGGCCGGTACACATGCCATGACGGACCGCCTCAAATCCGCCGTCGGCTCGGTGCTGGATGGGCTGGAACTGGCGCGGCAGGCAGGCACGACCGTCACCGAAATCGATAGCAACGCACAATCGGTGCGGCATGTGATCGACGAAGTCTCTTCCGCGCTGCAAGAACAATCCGCAGCCAGTCGTGACATCGCCGTACGCGTGGAAACAGTCGTGCAGATGGTCGAAGAAAACACCGCAGCAGCCAAATCAATGTCTGGCGCAGCCAGCGACATGGAATCGCTTGCCGACACCCTGCGCACCAGCGTGGCACGCTTCAAGCTCGGCTAGACCTGTCCGGATCGATAGACCGGAAGGGCCGCGGGCTGTTCTACCGGGAGAAATCCTGCACGAAACGCTCGCGGCACGCCTTCCTGCTGCGCATGCAATGGCGAAAGGCCGGTCGCGCGCCAGCCCCGGCAATGCCGCAGGCATCGGCTCCGGCACATCCTCCCCGCTTGTCGCAATCCGGCAGAAAACATACATCGGCAAGCTGTCTCGGACAGTTCCTCCCCGCCTTATACTCACGCTATAGAACCGCGCCTCAGACCGCGGGCCCGCTCTCCGGCCCGCACTGTCCCGCGGCACATCATCAAATCACCGAGGGACGCCATGGACCAGCCGAATTACTCACAGATCGAAACCCTGTCCACCGCCGAGAGCGGCGACTTCCCGAGCACGGGCACCCTGGTCGAACAGATCCTGAGCCTGCTCAGTTCGAACATCGGTTTCAGCGACATCATCATTCACCAGAACAGCCCGATCATGCTGCGCCAGCCCAAGCGCCTGGTGGCCGTGTCGGACATTCCCGTCACCGCGCAAGAACTGGAAGAATTCTTCGAGGTGATCGAGCCGAACTGGGAAGAGCGCATCATGGAGCGCGCCTTTGACCGCGCCAAGGACCTATACAGCGCCCGCATCCGTGTGAATTGCTTCACCTTTCAAGGCCGCAAGCGCCTGGGCTGCGTGATCCGCCGCTTCCCGACCGAACCCTTGCCACTCGCCAGTCTGGGCCTGCGCCAGAGCACCCAGGATTTCGCCAAGATTTCCAGCGGCCTGGTGCTGATCATCGGCGACACCTGCCAGGGCAAGTCGACCACCATTGCCTCGCTGCTCGACCAGATCAACAAGACCCGCGCCGGCCACATCATCACGATTGAAGATCCCGTCGAAACCCTCATCCCGCAGCGCAAAGCCATCGTCACCCAGCGCGAAGTCGGTGCCGACGGAGACGTTGCCAGCTTCTACCTTGGCGCGCTGGACGCGCTGCGTGAACGCCCGGATGTGATCCTGATCGGCGAGATCCGTGACGCGCAGACAGCGCAGGAAGCACTGGCCCTGTCGGAAGCCGGCCCGCTCGTCCTGGCCACCCTGCATGCCCGCTCCACCGAACTGGGGATACAGAAGATGCTGCGCCTCCTGGGCAACACCGAGGCACAG
>JAGTRY010000182.1 GCA_018262235.1 Pseudomonadota bacterium | reverse complement strand
CATTCTCTTCCGTCGCACCGGGCATGGCCAGCAGAACCTGCCGCGGAGCAAGCGTGCTGTTGATGCCTGACTGTTTCGAAAACACAGTAAGCGCGCCTGCCAGCTTGCGGAACACGTCCGGGGTCATGCCGATGACGTGCTGAAGTTCGTCAACCGCCTGAAATGGAGCATTGGCCGGAATGTAAGGCATCCCCAGGGCCTCGTAGCGGTCGCGTTCCGCGCCTTGGGGATGTACAAGATCGTCAGCGTCCCGCCAGTCCAAAATGGCATCGAGGATCTGGTTGGCGCGCTCTTCATCCACGCCCACCGAAAGCAACAGTCCTTTGAGCAGGGCATCATTCGCCGCATTGAGATCGATCTTGGCGGTCTCATCCCGCATGACGAGGCGAATCTCGGCATCTTCCAGGCTGAATACGTGCTCCCGGCCATCGGCCGCCCAACGCTCGGCATCGCTTGTCGGCTTGAAAAGCTCATACAAACCCCGGTGGGTGCCGGCATCAGCCAGTGCACGTGCCTTGGCTATGGAAACCAGATTCCCCGCAGTCAGCGCGGTGCTGCGTGCACCATAGACAAAGCTGCCGGCGATGACGGCAAGGAGGGTGATGACCCAAAGCACCAGGATCAGCGCGATGCCCTGCTCGAATCGGCACGGACTGCCTGAAAGCGAAGTTGATGCACCCGGTCGCATAGTCATTCCCTCCTGACACGCGGCGCCGCGATGATGTCCGGCCAGGTTTCACCGTTTTCCATGACCAGGCGCAAGCGGATCAGCTCGGGAGGGGCTTTTTGGTTTAGCCACTGGTCATGCCAGGCGGGCTCTTCCGTATCGGTTTCGGCCCCGAAGTAGGCAAAAGTCATCGCGCTGATGGCCTTTACGAGCACTTTGGGTTCGGCTTGTTCCAAAGGCGCGAATCCGGGTTCGCGGGGATTGGGTAATTGCCAGCGCATCACCATGTCGCGCCCGATCTCGCCGCTGGCCAGTTCAAGCGCTATGAGATGGTTACCGGTGGCGCCCTCGTGCATCGCCAGCGTCCCCACGAAGCGCAGTGACTCGGCTTCACCGGCGAAGGCAAGCTGATCCTCTTCGTCCACCCGCCAGCGCAGGGGATCGGTTCGCTCGAGAACGCGGCGAATGAAATCGACGACGACCGCCTGCCGCGAGGAGGTGACCATGCGCTGTTCGCCCGCCTCCCAGCTCCGTGTTCCGAGATTCAACCCCGCGAACAGGAGGGCCAGAATGAAGCCCACCAGGGTCATGCCAATGAGCAATTCGATGAGGGTGAAACCTTGTGCCCGGGGTATTGAGTTCATGGCCCGGCTGCTGTCCGCAAAGTGACAAGACGAAGCCCACGCGGGGTCGTCGCGGTATCGTCCCAGTTCACGGTGACTTCAACCTGGAACAGGCCGACAGGCAGGGCCGCATTCTCCAGAGCCCCACCACCCGGTTCCACACGTTTTACCGAGGTTCGCTATCTATAGCCATTTTCCACCTCCCCCGCATTTTCGCCCTCCGTGAGCGGCGACTCGACCCCTGCGGCCGCCAATTGGGACTCAGCGATAGCCACGGCCCGACTGTAGTGCTCCGCTGCGCCGATATTGCCGAGCCCGCCGGAAAAAATCCGCATGAGTACCGCCAGGGCAAGAGAAAGAATAATGAAGGCGACCAGCACTTCAAGCAGGGAAAACCCCCGGCAGGTGTGTTTCACGGCGTATCCAGAATCTCGACTTGACCGGTGAGCCAGTCGACATCGACGTGGAGCTTGCGTTCGCCCATGGCCAGGGTGACCCGGCCGCCAGTGGAACTGCCGTCAGGATAGAAACGGATGGCGGCGGTAGCGGCGTCGACGACTTCGCCCTGGGACGTAAAGACGCCGATTTCCGCCTGTCGCGGCAGGCTGCGGGGCTTGCCCTCCCCGCTCAACCAAAAGTTGCGGGCCTCGACATCCAGGGTCAGGGTCGCCTCGTCCCGGCTGACAATAGCCTGCGAACGGGTTTTGCGCAGCCCCGCCGCGACCTGACGGGCGCCCGCTTTAAGTTCTGCAGTTGAACCGCCAATGTTGATCATCGGCGGGACCAGTGCGTAGATCATCGCCAGCAATGCCAGCACGACCAGCACCTCCAGTAGGGTGAAACCACTGTGACGTGTTATTACCAATTCTTGATATCCCTATCCTCGCCCTCACCGCCCTCTCGCCCGTCGGCACCATTGGTGTGCAGGTCGAAGAGGCCGTGCTGGCCAGGGGAGACATAATGATAGTCAGCGCCCCACGGATCCTTGGGGACAGCCTTTTTCTTCAGGTACGGGCCGTTCCAGTTGGTGGCCCCGCCGGGTGCTTCAACCAGGGCCTGGAGGCCTTCCTGGGTGTTGGGATAGCGGCCAGTCTCGAGCTTGTACATGTCGAGCGCGGCGGAGAATTCCTCGAGCTGCAGCCCGGCCGTATCGCTCTTGGCGCCAGAAATGTATTTCATCACCTGCGGCCCCGCCAGGGCCGCAAGCAGCCCCAGGATGACCAGAACGACCAGCAGTTCGAGCAGAGTGAAGCCGCGTTGCACCTTTGCGAATTCAGATTTAAACGACATAAGTAGCACTCCTGTTTGCAAAATAATGCGTTGTGACGGGCCGAAGCCCCATCTGGGTTTTTTGGGTTGGTCTACAAGCCGGCACCAACTTTCGGCTGAGTCTATCTATCGACCGGTCAAACCGGCCAGTTCGTTGACGCTCAGGATCGCGACCAGAATGGACATGATGATGCCGCCGATGACCAGGCCAAGGCCAAGTATCAGCGCGGGTTCAAGCAGGCTGAGGGTGCGTTTGACCGCAGTCTGCACCTCGCGGTCGAAAACATCGGCAACCTGGATGAGCATTTCGGATAGCCGCCCGGTTTCCTCTCCGACCATGACCATATGCACGCCCAGTCTTGGAAAGACCTCGGCTTCCAGGAGTGGCGAGCCCAGGCCCTTGCCTTCGCGCAGCTTGACCGACACTTCGTCAATGCGTTCAGCCATGACGCTGTTGCCCAGGGTTTCCTTGACGATGGACAAAGCGACAAGTAATGACACGCCGTTGTCGAGCAAGGTTCCCAGGGTGCGGGAAAAACGGGCCATCTCAATCTTCGCCAACAGATCCCCAACCAGGGGCAGGGCAAGAAACCGCTCGTCCCAACGATAGCGGCTGTCGGGGTCGGCCATCTGCCGCTTGAACAGGGCATACAATGCAATGCCGCCGCCAATCAGCGCCCACCACCAGGCCTTGAAGAACTCGCCTGCGGCGACAACGATCTGGGTGGCCAGAGGCAGGGCTTTGCCCGATTCCTCGAACATCTGGGTGAACTGCGGCACGACGAAAATGAGCAACACGACGACCGACACCACTGCCACCATGACCAGGATGACCGGGTAGACCAGTGCTGATTTGACCGTTTCCTTGAGTTCTTTGGCCCGCTCCATGAACTCGGTCAGGCGGA
>JAGTRY010000181.1 GCA_018262235.1 Pseudomonadota bacterium | reverse complement strand
ACGCGCGCGCAGGCCTCAGGCAGCCGGTAGAGACACGCTTCCAGCACCTCCCAGAAGCGCTTGCTCTCCATCGCCTGCTGCGGCGTCAGCCATTCCGACGGCCGCGTCTCTTCGCCCCAGTGGGCCCGATGGTCGAAGTAGGCGTCGAGATCGCCGTCCTCCCCGGCGTCGGCGACAGGCTGCTCGCGCACGCGGCCGCGCAGGACGTCCACGATCTTGTTTTTCAGGATGCCCAGCACCCAGGTGCGCAGCGACGCGCGCGACGCGAATTTCTCGCGGCCGGCCAATGCGCCCGCCAGCGCCTCCTGCACGGCATCCTCCGCCTGCGCCCGGTTGCGCAACTGGAGATCGGCGAAGCGCAGCATGTCGCGCCGCAGGCTTGTCAGGAACTCGGTATCTTGCAGCAGGTCGTCGCTCATCGTGGCCATCGGGTGGTCTCGGGATGCCCGATAATACGTGAAAAAATTCTGTAAGTTTTTCCGTGCCGCACCGACTAATCGGACAGGTACCCTGCCTTCGGCAAGAAACAGGAACTGGAATGATCACCTGCAAGGAAGCTTCGCGCCTCGCGTCACAGCAACTGGATCGCAACCTGAGTTTCGGGGAACGCTGTCAGCTGAGACTGCATTTGATGTACTGCGCTGGCTGCAGGCGGATGGATGAACAGTTCCGGTTCCTCCGCCAGGCATCGGGCGCCTGGATCAATCGAGCCGATTGATTCGTGCACCTCAATTTCAACGCAGAAAATCATGACAAGCAAAAAGGTCGTTTCCCTCGCCGTCGGTTCCGCCTTCGTCGCAACTGCCCTGACCCCGCTGGCCCATGCGGTCGGCGACAACCCTTTCGCCGCGACCAAGCTGCAAGCCGGCTAGCAACTGGCGCAGGCCGACACCAAGCCGAAGGACGGCAAGTGCGGCGAGGCCAAGCATGGCGCCGACAAAAAGCCGGCTGACAAAAAGCAGGACGCCGGGAAAGGCGCGCGGGTGGCCTCTGCCCGCCGCACGGCAAGGAAAAGTACGATGCAGAGCCTCAAGACCCGTCCGTCCGCCCCCCTCACGACCGGAGTCTTCTGGCAAGGGGCGACTGCCGGAGGCTGGTCGTCTCCACGGCGCAGGCCTTGGCTTCCGGCGCGAACTGATCGAGCCGCTGAAGGCGGGTGTGCCGGAAGCCATCTCCTTCTTTGAGCTGGCACCGGAAAACTGGGTCGGCATGGGCGGCCGCTCAGGTAAGCATTTGCGCTACTTGATCACGCCACGGAATGGCAACAACAGCATGCCTTCGCGACACGCGGCTTCGCGGGGGGTCGCGGCAATCGCTGATGCCGATAGTCATGCCGATGTGCCCGGCCCGGGGCTGGTCGCGGCAAGTTCCGAGCAGACTCTGGGCGCTGCGGTACGCCTGGGCGATGCTGCTCGCGCGCATCGATGAAGGGTTGACGACGGGTAGCAAGAGCGGAAATACTGGCAGAACAGCGATTGAATACCCTATCCTTCCCGATGACAAATCTCTTGTTCCCAAGCAATCGCGAGTGGCCAGAGCGGCCGGGCAGCTCGGTACGAAAACGGGTGGGGTCTGGCCAGCGCAGGATCCTTCGCTGATGCTTCGGTTGCCCTCGAGCGTGCTGTGCGCCGGTCTGGGCCTGCTGATGACCGCCAGCAGCGTTTGGGCCTTCAAGCCGCGGGCTGTTCGCGAGCCCGAGGCGCGATTTGTCCGCGAGATCTGGCTGGATCCGGCCCGGCAGCGGCACGTCAATGTGCGCATCGCCCTGCCGACGAAGGACGCGCTGCAGCATAAGAAGGACGCCATGCCCGTGCTGTTGTTCTCCACACCCCAAGGCTTCCGAGACGGCTACGCAGACAACTATGAAGACCTGTCCCAGGAGATGCTCAAGCGCGGCGTGGTGACAGTGACCGTGTCGCACTACGACATCGACGAACCGATGGGCCCCAACGAGCGCTTTGCCGATGTCTACCCGGGTGTGCGGACCGGCACGCGCAACGACCCGGCCGTTGACCGCTACGAAGACTGGCAGTTCGTCCTCAACGAGCTGAACACACTGAACCAGCGCAAGACCAAGGACTGGCCGGTTCTGAATCTGGACAGCCTGGCCGTAGGGGGGCATTCGTCTGGCACCTTGACCGCCTTGCATCTGGCGGGAATGCCGGTGAGAGATCGTGACGGCCGAGTCGTCGCCAGTCACCGCGACCCGCGCATCAAGGCCTTCGTGGTGTACAGCTATCCACTGGAGTACCGGGGACCGAGCCGGGACGACCTGAAGCAGGTGGGTGCCGTTGCGGGCCTGCATGTGGCGGGGTCCGAAGACCATCCGGAATACCGCAACACCGCCTATCGGTACATCGGCAGTGCACCTCAGCACTGGCTGGTGGCCCAAGGCGACCACAACGTCGGCGCTACCGGCTCTGTAGATCTGATTCTGGAAGTGACCGGAACCTTCATCGATGCCTATCTCAATGACAAGCCCGAGCAGCGCAACCGGCTGTCTCTTGCAGCGTTCGAGTCCTTCCGGCCTGAGCTCAAACAATTCGTGAGCAAGCCTGCCGGAGCCTTCAAGTCACCCGATCAGCGCGACTTTGCGGCCTGGGCCCGTGATGCGCTGCCCTGGGGCCGCTGGGTGCACGACCGCGCGATCAGCTACTACCGCAACCGGGACGCCGCTGCCAAATGATCTCATTCGCAGCCCTGGTTCTCGCCGCCGTCCTGTTCAAGGTGCTCGGCAATCAGATTTTTACGCCGCTGAGCGTTGTGGTCGCGGGCTCCCTGTTTGTCCTGCGCTATCAGTTGCAGGCCCGCCGCCGTGAACAGGTCGAGAGCTTTCTGCTGCAGTTTGGTGTACTGCTTTATGCCTTGGCCAACCAGGACCCCAGCTACTACGAGCATGCGGCACTGTTGCTGTGTCTGGTTCCAACGGTCGAGCGCTGGCGGCGCATCCGCCAGACCGCCGTGGCCGAAGGGTCCATCCTGTTGGTGTTTCTCTTTATCGTTTGGTCCGTCTGCTGGACATCGAATGTTGACATGAGCCTGGCTGGCTTTGTGATGTCAGCCTTGTGCTTGATGTTCTTGATCGGCTACGTACTGGCGTTCGATGGCGACATGAATGTCATTCTGGGTCGCATCCTCACCGTGCTGGTCGCCGTGATGGTGGGCTCCTGGATCGTGGGGGCCATGGGCCATGGCGCTGCCGGCAAGACCTTTTCCGGTGTCACGCTTCATCGAAACCAACTGGGCTTCTTGCTGGGGCTGCTGATTCTGATCAGCCTGTTTGTGCTGCGTTTCAGGTTTCGCTGGCCGCATGTGCTGAACTGCCTGGCGGCCGCGGGCCTTCTGATCTACATCGATTCCAAGAGCGCCATCATCAGCATCGCATTCACCGCGCTGGTGTTGTTCGTCCTCAGCGCGAGGAAATGGAAGGTCTATCTGGGCTTGCTGGCTTTGGGCATCGTGCTGTTCATCACAGCCTTGCCC
>JAGTRY010000180.1 GCA_018262235.1 Pseudomonadota bacterium | reverse complement strand
GGCGCGTCAGGAGTATGGCGCGAATTTCTCGGGTGCGTGCCACGTCTGGACTGTCCAGCGGCTGCGTGACAGGCAGGATGACACGCTCAAGCTCCTGAAGCGGAATCGCCGCAAAAAGCGCGCCTTGGGTCAGTTCGTAACGATTCCTACTGTTGCTCATCCCACTGCCAGATCGTTGCGCCGTAATTGGAGTCAAAATCCGGCATGACTTCGCCTTGCTTGAACAAGCGGCGAGAACTCAATTTTGCCGGCGTCAGCCAGTAGCCCGCCTTGGGGCAAGGCTGGCCGGCGGGGCAGCGCAGGTGCAGGACTTCGGGCGTTGTCGGTACGACCAATGCAAGGCTTTGCTCTGGTGTGGGATAGTGCTTTTCTTCTTCGGGGATGCTGCCGTCTTTGTAGCGAGTATCTTCCCAGAGCAGGCGCCAGAGGAAATTGGTCGCATGCTCGTTGCCGGCTTCGGTTCCAAACTCAACGAAGTCTTCAGGGTTCGCGGTTTCGCTCTTGATGAAGTGCTGCAGACTGCCCACGATATGGCCGTCCAGATTGACCATTTCGTAGATACCATCCTTCGGTGCTCGCTTGCCGGGAGCAAAGCTGACATCCCAGCATGGTTCAGGCAATGCTGTGTCCAAAAGAAGCTCCGCAAGCAAACTGCGCGCACTATTACGCGGGAATCCCATGCCACGATAGCTAGTCGTCCGGCCACATGCCATTGCCGCATTGTGAGCCTTGAAATACGCGTAAATCATCGATACTGGAGTCCCGAACTGCGCATAGAATTCTGGAGGGCCATCCCACTCCTCACGCCGAAAGACTAATCCCGTATTGAGCTTATCCAAGTAACCATACGATGCACGACTCGTCCAAACGCTGCGATCCCCTCGACGCAAGCGCTTCAACCCCTCTTCATAATTGATCTGATCGTCGAGGATGTACTTGAAGGTAGTAATGTCCCCTTCATATGGATCATCCTGACTACGTAGCCACGTTTCCCATTCTGCAGCGAATTTCGACCACAACTTGGCGTTGTTTTCGATCGCCGTATAGGAAGTATTGCGCTTAAGCCACCAGAACAAAGCCTGCCGATCAGGCTCATCAGGCTGCGCGAAGGGAGCAGGACTGGTTGGCCTCAGTGGCGGCTTGGGACCGGCAAAGAGCGAAGGGATCAGTTTCATCGTTGTGCTCCGGCGACAGCGGGCCGTTTGGTTTGATTTTCATCCTGCGCCAAGCGTTCCACACGCGCAGCTCCCGCCATCTTGAAATTCCCCGCCGCATAACCGACATTTTTGAGATCAGTCCATTCCGTCTTGCCAAACTTGACGGTCCATTCGACAGCCTCATGGAACTCCTGAGACCAGGCGGCCAGGTAGAGCTGCACTTTTCCGCCCGGCAGGTATTGCCCCGGATTGATGCGCCCGAACTGTTCGGCAGCTGTGCCTTCCCACGCCTTGATGGAGTGACCGGACTTTACGCGGCATATACTAAACGCGCCGTTCTCGCTGAACTCCTCCAGCACAGCCAGCACCTCTCGCCACTCCTTACCGTTTTTTAGCACTGTGCGCCAGTTGGCTTCGGTCACACCAGGTGGTAAACGAATCCACCAGCCGCCCGCAAGCGTTTGGGTCTTGGTGGTATGAATCCGCAGTAGATATTCGCCGCCTTCTACCCTGTTGGCCCTGATCGGGCCAGAGAAAGCGGCAATATCGACGTAGGCTTCTTTCTCAAAAGCTGTCGGCAATATATTTCGGGTCAACACCGGATACCCCTCCTGCCATTTGTAGACCTTAGCGATTTCTCCTTCCGACTTGCTGTCCGCCTTTGCCACATTCTGCTTCCACCCCCCATGCGCGGTGGTTCGTGCGGTCTGAACACTATCCTCGACCAGATGCGCTTCCACTTCACGCGTGACGTTCTGCGTGCCCGTCGTGACGGTATGCCATTCTCCGCGATAGACGAGTTGCTGCAACCGCAGCAGCTTGGCGTGCAGCTCTTTGATGGCCTTGGGGATCATCTTGCCCCCTGCGGCCTTGAGCACCTTGAACGCCTCGACCCATTTGTCCATGCGGTCGACGAAGCTCTTGAGGAAGACGCTGGCCAGGCGCATTTTGATGCGCCCGAGTACGCCGATCAGGGTGTTCATCAGATCGTCGAAGCGCTTCAGGATTTCGGACTCGTATTTCAGGATGTTGAGTTCCTGAAGCCACTTGACGGCATTGCCGTGGCCGATGCGGTTCAGAAACGCGATGACTTCTTCGAGCAGTTTGGTGTCTTTGGCCAGATCGCCGGTCACGCGCAAGGCGAGGCGGCCGACGCCTTTGATCACGCCCCCCATGACCGGGATGAGTGCAAAGATGAAGATGACGAGCATGACCCATTGCAGGGTGTCTTCGCGTTTCTTTTCGTCTTCCGCCAGTCCGAGCGAAACGGCGATGAGGTCCCGCGCGGCGGTCACGTCCCCCACCAGCGGGATCATGCCGATCACGGCGTCGGTGATGATCTGGCTGGTGTCCATCTTGTCATTGAAGGAGCCTTGCACGGTGCCCCACATCCAGCCGAGCACATCGGTTGCAATGCGTTTGGCCTGACTGCTCATTTGCGGGCTCCAGCGTTATGACGCGTGCGCTCGATCAAGGCGTCGAAATCCGCTTCGACAGGTTGCTCCGCCAATTTGTCGGGATTGTCTGCCGCATCAAGGCGATCCCATTTCCGTCCATCCGGCTTGAAGCTGATGCTGGCGGCGCCTTCCGGAACGTTGTCCAGCGTCACGTTGCCCGCAGCATTTGTCACGCCGCTGCGTTGACTGCCGTTACTGAATTTGGCGGTGTACGCGGCCTGCTGCACGCCTTCCTCGTCGTGATATTGATGCTGCACACGCAGGCTGTGTGCTTCCTCTGCGTTTGATTGAGATGCAGCAGCGCCCATCGCGCCGGTAGGCAATTCATCCAGACTCGCCTCCCCACGCCCGCCCCCCATCAACGCCTTCTGACTCGCCTTGACCTCGAACTTTCCCGGACAGGCGAAGGTGATGTTCGCCCCTTCGAGGGTGATGGAGGATTGCCCGGCTTGCAGCACGATCTTTGAGCTGGCGAGAACGTGGATTTCGTCGTTGCTGCTGGTGACGGTAACGTCCTGGTCGGCAAGGATTTCCATCGGCCCGTCGTGGGCTTGCATGGATAACGGGGCGTTGGCGGCAATGGCCTTGATCCCGCCGGCATGGGTGTAGAGGCTGGTGGCGTCTCCCGAGACGAGGCTGGCGGTGTGTAGCGCGGTGAGTTGGGTGTCCGCCTGGATCGTGGCGCTGAGTTGTTCGCCCGCGAAGACGGTGATGCTTTGCGGCGTGGTGAGCGCGATGCTGGCCGGGGCTTCGGTGAGGATGGCGGGGGCGGTGAAGGATTTGAGGGTGCGGTCCGGTTGATCGCTGCCATCGGCGGGGGCGTCTTCGGGGTGGATGGTTTGGCGGAAGGCGTCGATCTGTTTGGCTTGGG
>JAGTRY010000106.1 GCA_018262235.1 Pseudomonadota bacterium | reverse complement strand
CTCATTCTGGAGCCGGGCAAGGATAAGCAGAGCCCACTTGTCGGCCAAGCGATCCAGCACTTGCCGGGCGGGGCATCGATCTTCATAGACGTTGTAGGAGGGGGGCATATTCAAGGTGTAAGCCTCAAGGGTGGTTACCGCAACGAAACGTGGTAAGAAAAAAGTGCCTTCTTGTGCCGAATTTTACCCCTGATTACTATCACGCACCTGGTTTCTTTTTACTACCAACAAAGGAGTTCTCCCCATGTCCCAGAAGATCCTCGTTCTCGGTGCCACCGGCAACGTCGGCCACCCCCTCGTGCAAGCCTTGCTGAGCAAAGGCGAGCAGGTCAAGGCAGCCTCCCGCACAGGCAAGCCGGTGGCGGGAGCAGAAGCCGTGGTCTTTGATTACGCCCGGCCCGAGACTTTCCCTGCCGCTTTCGAAGGGGTTGATCGCGCCTACGTCATGCTGCCCGCTGGCTACGTCAATCAGAAGGAACTGCTGCTGCCCGTGATCCAGGCAGCTGCCGAGCGTCGCGTGAAAGTAGTGTTCCAGAGCGCGTTTGGCGTGGACGCCGACGATTCGATCCCCTATCGCCAGGTCGAGATCGCCCTGGAGAAATTCGGCACGCCTTACGTGATCCTGCGTCCGAATTGGTTCTCGGACAACTTCCACACTTTCTGGAAGGCGGGGATCGAGCATGGCCAGATCGCGCTGCCGGCCGCCGACGGAAAGTCGAGCTTCATTGACGTACGCGACATCGCAGAGAGCGCGGCGGCAGCACTGACGACCGACCGCTTCAATGGCCAGGCATTTAACCTGACAGGGCCTGAGGCAATCGGCTATGGGCAGGCCGCTCAACTGCTGTCCGAAGTCATCGGCAAATCGGTAGCCTACACGCCCATCGACGACCAGGCATTCATCGGGATGCTCACCGGCGCTGGTGTGTCCGGTGACTACGCCAGCTTTCTGGCATTGATCTTCTACCCGGTTCGGGAGGGATGGGCGGCTGCCGTCACGGATCACGTGCAGATTCTGACCGGCAAGCCTCCCCGCTCCCTGGAGGCTTACGCCCGGGATCACGCGCAAGCGCTGCGCTGAGCCTAACCGCGTAGGAAGGGCGGCGCCCTGACCTGACATCCCGCGCTTTTCAGACCGTGTAGAAAACCAGCCCGGTGAACGCCGCCTGCGACTGCTGGTACGGTGATCAGCCGGGCCTACCGTAGCCTCGCGAAAAGTCGCTTGACCTCAAAGTAAGACATTTGGAGGAATAATAATGAGCAAAGCATTTAATGAAGAACTGGCCGCGATTAAAGCGAATGCGGTCGCCTACTTGACCGCGTTCAATCGCGCCGACGTTGCCGCCGTGTTAGCAACATACGCTGATGACGGCGTGCTGATGGCGCCCGGCATGCCTGCGGCAGTGGGCAAGGACGAGCTCGCCATGGTCTATCCTGGCGTCTTCGCAACAGTTGGCTTCGATATGACCTATGAAATAAAGGAGGTTGTGCAAATCAGCGCCGACTGGGCTTTCGTCCGGAGCGCCACCGAGGGCACCGAAACCAACAAGGCGACCGGCGTCGTCATGCCCGCGGCCTATCAGGAGCTGTTCCTGCTATGTAAGTCAGCTGCCGGAGCGTGGCAGACTGCACGATACTGCACGTCCAAAATTGGTCCTACGGTCTGAGTAGCATCCCGACGGGAACAGTGCTTTGCCTTCGAGCGGTCTGTCGACATTGAGCATGCAGCAGCGCGGCCTTGTTCTGCGCGGGACGCATTGTAGCTCTTGTCGGCAGCGCAGCTTGCCCGCGGGGGGCCGAGTTGACCCTCTCAGTAGCGGTGTCCGTCTCTTGCCCAGGTGGATTCCCGCATCCGTCTGATATCGCGATTCGGTGGCTCCCCGAATAGTCGGCTGTATTCCCGACTGAATTGGGACGCGCTCTCATACCCGACACGCACCGCCGCACTGCCGGCATCAAGGTTTTCGTTGAGCATCAGTTGCCGAGCGTCCTGCAAGCGCAGGTTCTTCAAGTACTGCAGGGGGCTCATGCCGGTTACGGCACGAAAATGCTGCCGGAAAGTTGACAGACTCATGTGGGCTTTGGTCGCAAGATCATCCATCGACACATCCTCCGTGTAGTGCTGCTTCAGCCAGGCGACTACCTTGGCAATTTGCTGACTCGGTGATCCAGCCGCAACGAGACGGCGCAGGCTGGGGCCATGCCCACCATTCAGCAGGCGGACGACTATCTCCTGCTGGATCAACGGAGCAAGGAGGGGGATCAGCAGCGGTTCAGTCAGAAGCCGGATTAACCGGGTCAGCGCGTCCTTCAGGCCTTCATCGAGCGTCACAACGGACATCGCCCTCGTCGTCGAAACCTGGAGCGGCGTCGCAAACTCCATCTCGGCGGCCAACTGGGCGATGACTCGAGCATCCAGCTCCAACCACATCCCGAGGTAAGGTTCCGCAGAGCTGGCGCGAGTGACATACGACACCACGGGCAAGTCCACGGTTGTTATAAGGGATTGTCCCGCCTCATACTCGAAAATCTCATCGCCCAGCGTGACCCGCTTGCCGCCCTGCACGATTAACCCAAGGCCGAGACCATAGATGCAGGGCATCGGATCGGTGGCAGAACTACAGCGGGAAAGCCTCAATGCCAGAATCGGCGTGCTGCAGTCGCCATCGGTTTGTGCAATGTTGCCGACCAGATCAGCAAGTTCGCCGAGGTGCGGCCATGCTCGGATCACCATTCCATATCTCCGTGACGTTGTATGTTTGGCTGTGTCTTGTGAAATTGGAGCTTAGCATTCCCGGATGCCGACCAACTCCAATATTGAGTGAAGCTCGTCGAATTAGGCAAAACTTAAAGCGGTTTTGGCAAACGGGTCCGGGGCATTCAGGATCACACTGCTTGCCAGCGGACCACGCACAACTCACACAGGAGCAAAGATGAAAAACCTACTGCTGATTAACGCCCACCACTTCTATGAAAACATTTCTCCAGGCAGGCTGAACCGAACTATGGCCGACATCATCAAGGAGGAAATGGAGGCTCGCGGCTACGAGGTACGGCAAACCGACATCGAGTCAGGCTATGACATTGACGCCGAAGTCCAAAGCCATGTATGGGCAGATCTCGTGATACTGCAATCGCCCGTGTTCTGGTTCGGGGCCCCTTGGATTTACAAGAAATACGTAGACGAGGTTTTCACCGCTGGCATGGTTCAGCAGAGTCTTATGACCAGCGACGGCAGAACGCGCCAAGACCCGAACAAGCAATATGGCACGGGTGGCCTGATGCAGGGTAAGAAATTCTTGCAATCGCTGACCTGGAATGCTCCCAAGGAAGCGTTTGGCGACAAAGATCAGGTCTTGTTTGCAGGCAAGACCGTCGATGACGTCCTTATCGCCAATGCCGCCAGCTATAAATTTTGTGGCACGGAAATTCTGCCGTCGTTCTCCTGCTTCGACGTAATGAAAGCCCCCGACATCGAAGGCGACATTGCGCGGCTTCGTGAGCACCTGGCCGCGATTTCCGTCCCCCAGTAAACGTGCCCTAATTCCCGTATTCAGTTGACTGAACGTTAGTTGGGCTGCGTTGACTTGCCTTCAGCGAAGGCACTTAGAAAATGACAGAGGTCCATGGCTGCGGGACCAATTTTACTCTTGGGCCTCAGAATTCCGATCGGCTCAAGATTCACGTCTACGTCGACATTCAGTTCTATCAGCATTTTCGCATCTAGGTGCGCACGGACGATGGTCATTGGCAACAATGCGAGCAAATCTTTCTGACGCAAGAGTTCCCACACCAGACTAAGAGAACGCGTCACAACAGGGTACGTTCTCGGCGCTGTCGGGAATTTTGCCGCCAATGCATCGAACTGGGATCGCGCCGCGGTACCTGCAGGTATGAGCAGCCAGGTTTGTTCGGCAAGCTCTTTCAAATTGGGGGCTCTCGATTTCGCAAGGGCGTTATCGGGCCGGCACACGACGACCATCCGATCTTCACACAGGGGCAGAAATTCCCACTGATCCGGAAAGACGGGGCGTCGGCGGCACACGGCAATATCGACTTCATCGCGCGCGATTACCTGCAATTGCTCTTGTCCTTCGGCCTCAGTGACACTTATCAACAGCTCGGGCCGCCGCACGGCAAAGGCGGGCAGCGCATCAACCAGAATCCCATGAATGGCGGCGGCAGATGCAAGCAGGCGGACGACCCCTTCTCCTTGTTTGCGGCGCGCCGTGATGGCCTCGGCGCTGCCGGTGAGCCCATGCATCAGCTGCCGCGCCGCGGGCAGCAGATCAAGACATGCGACGGTGGGATGCACTCCGCGCGCATGCCGCTCAAAGAGTTTGACTTGCAGTAGCTCCTCCAGGTAGGCCAGGGTCTGCGTAACCGACGACTGAGTGAGACCGATCGTGTCCGCAGCGCGCTGCACACTTCCGAGTTCAACCAAGGCTAACAGCACCTGAATATGCCGGAACTTGCCTCGCGACAGAAGGCGATTGAGGAGGGTGGTTGCGTCAGTGCGCATGGTATTTGAATCGCTAATGTGTCGGGCCGGAATTTAATTTGAAGCCGATATGTTTGCAAGTGATCATTTTGTGCGCCGGTCGTCGGCGCGCTTCACAGGAAACCATGATGTCCGCTCTACGACTTGTCTTCTCGACGTTGGCCGTGTGTACGTCCATCTTTGCCAGCGCCTCACCGTTGCCGAATAACAGCGGCATGTCCCGGCTCCCATCGGGAGCAGAGGCTGGCGATCAAGCGCTGTCTCCTTTCTATGCGTGGAACGCGGCCCTTCCGAAAGGCCCCGGGGTGATGCTGCGCACCGAGCCCATGACGGCTCAGCCCGAATTCACCCAAGCGTCTGAAATGAAGCGAATCCTCTATACGTCTACCGACGCCCGCTGGGGATCTGGCGTGATTCCGGTCAGCGGAACGCTTTACCTTCCGAAGGGCGTCATGCCGAGCGGGGGGTGGCCAATCCTTGCGTGGGGCCACGGCACCTTGGGAGTCGCGGATCAATGCGCGCCCTCCTGGAAGCTGCATCGGCCGCGAGATGCTTCCTACCTGAATCGGTGGCTCGAACAGGGATTTGCCGTGGTGGCGACGGACTACCAAGGTTTGGGCGGGCCCGGTCCGCACCCCTATCTGTTCTGGGAAGCCGAAGGACGATCCATCTTGGATAGTGTGCGTGCCGCTCTCGCTGCCTATCCTGATCGCCTGGCCAACCAGATCGTGGTCAGCGGGCAATCGCAGGGCTCGGGGTCGTCTTTGGGCGCGAGCCGAGTTGCCCCCACCTATGCACCAGACCTCCACCTCGTCGCGACCATTGCCACCGGCATCGTACCTTCATTTCCCCAAAACGGCTCCAACGTCTGGCGGCTGACCGAGCACCTCGGACCGCGCTTCACCATGTTGAGGCTAGTGGGCGGCGCCATTCCGGACAATGGAATTCCGGCATCCAATCTTGTCACTCCGAAAGGGCAAGCTCTTCTAGAGATGGCAAGTAAGACCTGCGTTGATGAGCTACGTGGGGCGGAGCAGCAACTGGGCATTACTGCTGAAAACGCGTTCACGATGGACGCTGCAGCGCTTCAAGCCAAACTGACACCTTCCACTGACATGACCGCTGTTCGCCTTCCTGCTCCGCTGTTCCTCGGAACAGGGCTGTCTGACCGTTCGGTTCCACCGAAGCATCAACATGCTGTTGCTGTGGCGCTCTGTTCGGCGGGCAACCCGCTCACTTGGCGCACCTACCACGGCACCACGCACAACGGAATCGTCAATGCCGCGTTCAATGACGAACTTGCGTTTGTGAGGCAGGCCATCGCAGGCACCCCGACCGCGAGCAACTGTGGCGCCATCGTTGCTCCCGGCGAACCAGAGAAGCCTACAGAAGGGGTCCTATTCAATGATTGAATCACCCAAACCAGAGAAAAATCTTGCGCCGCTGGTGAACAGATTGCCACTGGATGTTGCGCTGCCGATCAGTCCGCTCAGGGAGAGCTTGGGGTAGTACTCGGCGATGGCGACACCAATACGCGCGTTCGATGCGGCCAGGCGGTGAGCTGAGACAATGCCTGTCATCGAGAGATGACAGGCATTGTGGCTTGTGCGCCCAGCATGGGGGCACTCCTGCGGGTGCAAGTCACGCCGTAAGTTGATTACCGCGAACGAAGCGAAGCGCAACTGCATGAGGGCGACTGAGTGTGGGGAGGACCGCTTGCCTCATCGCCCTTCGGCGCGCTGTCGTTGCACAACTTCATCAGGATCTAGTCCGAACCTTCCGCGATCGGCGCGAGCCGCCTGCGACAGCTGGTACGGTGATTAGTTGGGCTTTCAGTACCAGCACCTCCACCATCGCGGGGTGGCGTTAGCGCAGGTTGCCCGCATGGATGCCGAGTTGACCCCTCTCAGTAGAGGTGTCCGTCTCGTGCCCAAGTGGATTCCCGCATCCGTTTGATATCGCGATTCGGGGGTTCCCCGAATAGTCGGCTGTATTCCCGGCTGAACTGGGATGCGCTCTCATACCCGACACGCACCGCCGCACTGCCCGCATCCAGGTTTTCGTTGAGCATCCGTTGCCGGGCATCCTGCAAGCGCAGGTTCTTCAGGTACTGCAAGGGGCTCATGCCGACCACGGCACGAAAATGCTGCCGGAAAGTTGACGGACTCATGTGGGCTTTGGCCGCAAGATCATCAATCGGCACGTTCTCCGTGTAGTGCTGTTGCAGCCAGGCGATTACCTTGGCAATTTGCTGGCTCGGGGAGCCGGCTGCAACGAGACGGCGCAGACAGGGGCCATGTCCACCATTCAGCAGGCGGACGACGATCTCCTGCTGAATCAAGGGGGCGAGGAGGGGAATCAGCGGCGGTTCAGCCAGCAGTCGGACTAACCGGGTCAGCGCGTCCTGCAGGCCTTCATCCAACGTCACGACGGACATCGCCCGCATCGTCGAAACCTGGAGCGGCATCGCAAACTCCATTTCTGCCGCCAACTGGGCGATGACGCGAGCATTCAATTCCAGCCACATCCCGAGGAAAGGTTCTGCAGAGCTGGCGCGAGTAATATACGACACCACGGGCAAGTCCACGGTCGTTATAAGGGATTGTCCAGCCCCGTAGTCGAAGATCTCATCGCCCAGCGTGATCCGCTTGCCGCCCTGCACGATCAGCACAAGGCCCAGACCATAGATGCAGGGCATCGGATCGGTGGCAGAACTGCATCGACGAAACTTCAGCGCCGGAATCGGCGTACCGTAGTCACCATCGATTTGTGCAATATTGCCGACTAGGCTGGCAAGCTTACCGACGTTCGGCCTTGCCTGAATCGCCATTCCATACCTCCGTGAAGTCGCGTGTTTGGCTTCTTGTTTCGAAACCAAAGTTTAGCATTACCGGATGCAAACAGACTCCGTTATTGATGGCGTCTCGTCGAATTAGGCAAATATCAAGGCGGTTTTGGCAAACGGGTCCGAGGCATGCAGGGCCACACTACTTGCCATCGGACCACAACCGACCGCAGACCTTCTTTTTCGACAACGGAGATTTAATTCAATGACCCAAACCAAAACGAGGCTGTTCCAGCCTTTTGCTTTCAAGAACGGCCTGACCCTACGCAACCGCGCCGTGATGGCGCCGATGACGACGTGGTCGGCCAACCCGGATGGCACCGTCTCCGACCAGGAGGTGGCCTACTACCGCGCGCGCGCCAACGGTGTCGGCATGGTGGTGACTGGCTGCACGCACGTGACGCCGGACGGCATCGGCTTCACCGACGAGTTCGCCAGTCATGACGATCGCTTTATTCCCAGCCTTCGTCGCCTGTCGGAAGCGGCCAAGAGCGGCGGAGCTCCCGCCATCCTGCAGATTTTCCATGCAGGCAACAAAGCCGTACCGCAACTAGTGCCGGATGGCCGCGTTGTCAGTGCCAGTGCCCTGAAGGTACCTCCCAGCCCGTTCAATGACAACGAAGTGACCAGCCACGCGCTGACCCAGGAAGAAATAGAAGAGATCATCATGGCTTTCGGCGAAACGACTCGCCGCGCTATCGAGGCGGGCTTCGATGGCATCGAGCTGCATGGCGCCCATGGCTTTCTTATCCAGAACTTCTTCTCGCCTTTCTCCAACCAGCGCGATGATGAATGGGGTGGCTCTCTCGAAAACCGCATGCGTTTCCCGCTGGCCGTGGTGCGCGAAGCGCAGCGGGTAATCGCCGAACACACCAAGCGGCCTTTCCTGCTTGGCTACCGCATTTCACCAGAAGAGTCGGACGAGGGAGGACTGCGCATTGCCGATACCTACGTGCTGATCGATCGGCTGATTGAAGCTGGCGTCGATTACATCCATGCGTCGCTCTTTGACATTCCGAATGCCAAACCCGTGGACTATACCGGCGAGTACACGACCGCCGAGCTGATCGTTGAGCACGTTGGTGAACGCGTTCCTTTGATTGCGGCGGGTCTTATCCGGACGCCGGGGGACGCCGAAAAAGCACTAACGACCGGCTTACCACTAGTCGCAATCGGACAGGGTTTGGTGATGAACCCGAAGTGGGTCGAACTCGCCAGCGAAGGCCGAGAAGCAGAAATTGCCACGATGCTTGATTCTGAACGCGTACCGCTACTGGCGATCCCCGACAGGTTGTGGGGCGTCATCCAGGCGATGAAAGGCTGGTTTTCGTTGGTTGAGATGAGACAGCCGGCCGCGTGATGGCCTGCGGACGCAACTGGAACCTCAGTCAGCGTACGTCCACAACCTGCAGGCCTTTTTTCAGCGCCCGACCCCAGCAGTTGGTCGGGCTGGCTTAGTCCTTTGGGCAAGGTAGCGATGCGGCCAGTATCGATTCGACCTGTCGCAAACTCCAGCGGCGTTGAAGGCGTCCGCGCATTTGCCCAAGAGATCGGCGTCGAAGCGAAGGATGTACACGGGGTTGTTGCCGATACCGAGGTCATCATCCTGGCGATCCCATTGCCGGCCATGCGCGGACTTCCCGCTGACTTGTTCGACTCAGTACCACCGGATGTGACGGTCATCGACACCAGCAACTACTACCCAGGTATGCGCGATTCCCCTGTTTCAGAGATAGATGCGGGGATGGAAGAAAGCGTATGGGTATCCAAGCAGCTCGGGCGACCTGTAATCAAGGCGTTCAACAATGCTTTGGCCTATACGCTCGCAGAACTTGGGCAACCGGAGGGAACCCCCGGCCGCCTCGCCATCGCCGTGGCAGGCGACGACGTACGATCCAAACAGACCGCGATGGAGCTTGTAAATCAGACAGGCTTCGATCCGGTCGATGCAGGCGCACTGGAAGAGTCCTGGAGGCAGCAGCCGTCGACGCCCTCGTACTGTTGCGACTACGAAGCTGACACCATGCGCAAAGCGCTCGCTGCAGCCATCCCGGGAGCAGCTCCCAAGAAGCGCGATCAGATGCCAGAGCTTTTCGCCAATCTTGGATCCAATCCTAGCCATGACGACGTCATCGCGATGAATCGCAAGGTGAACTCCGTCGTTGATGAGGCACTCTAAGCTTGGCCATCCGAAAACAAGAGGGGACAGGCCACGATTTTTTGCAGCTAAACTGATCATCTCTCCACCCTACCGGCGAAAACCGTGGTCTGTCCTCTGTTTCCCGGCCGGGGGCAGATCTCCACAAGGGTCTGATCTGCGACCAATAAAAAAACGCCCGCGAAGTTCGCAGGCGTTTTTCTTTTGGGCGTCGGCTAGGTCAGCCGGCAGTCCAGCCGCCATCGACATACATGATGTCGCCGGTGACGAATTCTGAGCAGGGCGAAAGCAGGAAGGCCACCGGGCCTACCAGCAGGTGTTTTTCGCACAAGGTTCCCTTGGGGATACGGCTGATCACCCAGTCATAGGCCGCTTGATCGTCGAGCAGGCCCTTGTTGATGTCGGTCAGGGTAAAAATCGGAGCGACCGCATTCACGTTGATACCTTGCTTGGCAAACTCGACCGCCAGCGATTTGGTCAGCGTGTTGATGGCGCCTTTGCTGGCCGCATAGGCCGAATAACCGGCCTTGCCCTGCAAGCCGCGCACCGAGGAAATGTTGACGATTCGGCCGGATTTTTGCTTCAGCATGTATTGGCTGACGGATTTGCAGCAGATCATAGTGCCGGTCAGATTCACATCCAGCACCCATTTGAATTTTTCGATATCGAAACTGACCAGATCTTCGATGTAGCTCACACCCGCGCAGTTGACTAAGCCATCGATGCGACCGTATTTCGCCATGACTTCCGCGGTCATGCGATCTACCGATTCTTCGCTCGTGACATCGGCCGCCACGGCGTGCGCGGTCAGGTTTTGCTCGTGAAACTGGGCGAGGGCTTTTTCCAGCAACGGTGCGGAGGTTCCCACCAAGACCGGTATGGCGCCCAGATTGGCGAGCCCAATCGCGATTTCAAGACCGATGCCCCGGCTGGCGCCGGTCACGATGCATACCTTGTTTTGCAGGCCGAACATGTCTTGCAGGGTGTATTGCACGATATAAACTCCTGTCGATCAGCTGCGACAGCGCGAATTTCTGAACAGATGGACGTGCGAGATAAAACGCGGTGAGAAAAACGGCCCGACGAACTGAAACTCGCCGGGCCGCCAAATTATACCAATACCTTACTTGGTATCGCGAATCGCATCGATAGCCTTGATGTAGTTGTCACCGCCGAACTTGGCCACGAACGATTGACGTACCGGCTTGGTGGCTTCCAGGAACGGCTTCGGATCAACGCTTTCCACCACTTGCACGCCGGCCTTCTTCAGGTTGCCGATGATCACGCTGGTGTTGTCGGCATTCAGCTTGCGCTGGTATTGGCCGGCTTCGTGAGCCGCTTCAACCAGAGCCTTTTGCTGGGCAGGGGGCAGGGCATCGAACTTGGCCTTGTTCATGACCATGATCAGCGCGCTGTAGGCATGGTTGGAGATGGAGAGGTGCTTCTGCACTTCATACAGCTTGGCAGACCACAGCACGCCCAGCGGATGCTCCTGGGCATCGACAGTCTTCATTTCCAGCGCGGTATAGAGTTCGGCCAAAGGCATCGGCACCGGGTTGGCGCCGAGCAGCTTGAAGGCTTCGATATGTGCCGGGCTGCCGGTGGTGCGGATCTTCAGGCCCTTCACATCGGCCGGGGTGCGAACCGGACCCTTGGAGTTGGAGATTTCGCGCCAGCCGTTATCCCAGTACGCGAGGCCCTTCAGGCCGAATTCACCCAGCTTGTCGAGCAGCTCCTGACCAACCTTGCCATCGAGCGCACGGTAGGCGTGGGCGCTGTCCTTGAACAGGAACGGGATATCCAGCACGCCGAGCAGCGGTGCCAGACCGCTGAAATTGCCCGAGCCCGACAAGGCGAGGTCGATGGTGCCGCCGCGCGTGCCGCTGATCGCAGCTTGGGTATTGCCCAAGGTGCTGTCGGCGAAAATCTTGATGTCGAGCGCGCCGTTGGTCTTGGCCTTGAGCAGTTCGTTGAATTTTTCGCCGGCGATAAACTGGGTATCGGTACGCGGGGCTTCGGAGGCGAGACGGAAAGTCTGCGCCTGGGCGCTTCCCATTACGCCAGCGACCAGGCCAGCCAACAACAGCGATGCAAACAAACCTTGTTTCAGTTTCATTTTACTTCTCCTGTTTTTAGAAAAAACAACAACTACGTTTGGCTCCCCCGTTCTGCACCGGGAGGGCGGGTTAAGCCCAAGGGAAGCTGCCGTGAGGTCGCTTCCCTTTATTCAAATTTCGCTTAGAAGAACCAATGCATCGGAACGGTCACCAGCTGCGGGAACAGCACCAGCAGGAACATCACCAGCGTTTCTGCGATCAGGAACGGCCACATGCCCTTGA
>JAGTRY010000179.1 GCA_018262235.1 Pseudomonadota bacterium | reverse complement strand
GCATGGCTACCAGGTCACCGTCACCGAGCTGGTCGGCTGGGAGCATTCCCTGAAGAACGAACTCATCGTCGCCACCCAAACAGGGGCGCCACGCAAGAACGCACGTGAACGCCTGCAGCACATCCTGCAGGAACTCAATCTGCAGGAACTCGAAGGACGTTTTCTAGGCCTGCAGCCCACCTGAAAACTGGCTATCCTTCAATGGGCAATGAGTTAAGTGGGGTGGCCAAATGTTTTTTTCCGTGCCGAACTTTTCCTTCGCGGCGCTGATACTGCTAGGCGTGCTGGGTGGTTGCGCCACGCCGGTATATCAGACGAACGTTCACCTGATTCCGCCCGCCGATGCGGCCGGTCGTGCGTGTCTACAGGACTGTGAATCCCGCAAGACCGCGTGCCAGGCGGATTGCCAGGCACGCTACCAGGCGTGCGCAAAGGCCCTCGAGCCGCAGGTGGAAGCAAGCTATGTCGAGGCGCTGCAACAGTACGAGCAGGATCTCAGGGGCTACGCCGCATCACTGCGCCATTTCGAAACGCAACTGTATTTCGGTTGGACGCACGGTTATCCCTACTCTTACGGTTACCCCTACTATGGCTTCTATGGGTGGAATGCCTGGCCGGGTCCGTATTTTTTCCCACCCGCCTATCCGGAGCTGGTCATGCCGACCCGCCAAAGCGTGCGTGCGCAACTGGAGAATTCCGCTTGCCAGGCTGACTGCGGCTGTCTGCCCGCCTATGACAGCTGTTTCGTGGGCTGCGGTGGACAGATCTTGAGGGAGACGGTGTGCATCAAGAACTGCCCGCCGGCCAAATAGCGCTTTACCGGCAAAGCGCAATGGAATCTCACGCGCCTGCGCCCGCGCTCATCCTGCCGACTGCAACGGCGTGAGCTTCACCGGAATGCTTTGCGATTCCGCGTTGATCCAGATCTCGCCGTCCTGCACCATGCACTGCAGGCGCATGCTGCGTTCGGCCAGGGCGGCCAGTTCCTGGCTGGTTTTGGCCGGTAGTTGCAGCACGCTCAGATTGGTGAATCGCGAGAGCTTGCCGGCAATCTGTTTCCACCAAACCTCGCAGTTGCTGCTGTAGCACAGCACGATGACCTGGTCGGCGCGACCGCAGGCGCGTCGGATTCGCGCTTCGTCGGGCTGCCCGAGGTCGATCCACAGGGTGATCTCGCCCGCCAGATTCTTCACCCATACCTCCGGCTCGTCGACGTCGAACAGCCCCTTGGTGAAGGCGATGCCTTCCTGTGCATACAAGGCATAGGCCAGCACCCGAGCCATCATGCGTTCGTCGGTTTCGGAGGGATGGCGCGCGATGGTCAGCGCATGGTCAGCGTAGACATGCCGATCCATGTCGGCAATCTGCAGGTCGGCTTTGTAGATGGTGGCTTTGAGTGCCATGGCGGACTCCACACATACCCGGAGGGCAACAATAAAAAAACCCCGGCGAACCGGGGTTTTTTCACATCAGGTCGGAAAGATTACGACACGACCTGGATGTTCGAAGCCTGCTTGCCCTTGGGGCCAGTGGTCACTTCGAAGCTGACGCGCTGGTTTTCCTGCAGGGACTTGAAGCCGCTGGAGTTGATTGCAGAGAAGTGTGCAAACAGATCTTCGCCGCCGTTATCCGGAGTGATGAAGCCAAAACCTTTTGCATCGTTGAACCACTTAACAGTACCCGTTTCCATCTATATTTCCTATCTATCTAAAAAATTGGGCGACATGCCCTATCGATCGAATTTCAAGGAAAACGCTTACCAGAGGTACCGCAATTTAAAGCTTGAATCCAACAGATGCTGCATTAATAACATAGAAAAATCATATGACCAAGCGCTTTTTTTCCCTTAGCTTCCAATCGCACGCAATATCAGGGTGTCGCCACGCTGGGTAAACTCCAGATGCTTCAGCACGCTCATCCCCAGCAACACCTCGTCGCCCGCCATCCCGGGGTTCAAGCTGGCGGGCACCCCCCGCAGATCGAATGGCCCAAATGCCAGCGCATCCAGCCGGGTAGCGCGCGTGGCGACCAAGCCATTGGCGGTGACCGATTGCTGGTGCGCCCCTGCCTCAAGACCCAGTCCCCCTGCCAGATGCGCCGGCACCGACACCAGGGTGGCGCCAGTATCGAGGAGAAAGGTGACCGGCCGGCCGTTGATCGTGCCCGGGAAAACATAATGCCCGTCCCCGCTGCGCTTCAGCACCAGTTCGCTGCCCGGCGCGATCTGCAGCTGGCGATTGGGGTTGTTGCGCGCCTGCAGGCTGTTTTCAAAATAGAGATAGAACATTCCCAGGAGCAGCAGGCTGGCGGCCAAGGCCATGCCGCGCCCAAGCCGACGATGAGGGTTGTGCGAAGGCTCGTTCTCGCGCATCGAATCCGTCCTAATCACAAGTGTGCTGCAGCGTTGCCATCAAGAAACTCCGTTGATGGCCGACTATAGTCAGAGACGCGGCGATCCGAAAGGGGAATGAAGATGTGCACCCTGGCAATTCATCCAGTCTGGCCTGGCCTCGGACAGGGCCTGTTTCTGATTCTGTTTGTCTGGGCAGGTTCCATGCACGCCGCGCAGCCTGTCCCGGCAGTCTGGTTCCCGGACACCCCCACCATCCGTCACTACGTCTGGGCCGATCAGCCCTGCCCCGGCTGCACGGCGCTCAGTCCACGACCCGGATGGTCCCGCATGGCCGAACTGGCCGGCGTATCGCACGTGCAGTTCAAGGCCGCGTCCGGCGAAAGCGGCGGCCACGCCTATTCCGTTGCCCCCAACGCGGTCGTGTTGTCGCCTTCTGCGCTGAAACTGGACGCCTGCCAGTTGGCGTTCCTGGTCGGGCACGAAATCGTTCACATCGCACAGCGCCACTTCGACGAGGATGCCATCGCCCTTTCGGTGTATTCCGGCAAGCCGGCTCACTGGACCCGCCAGGGCGAAGAGGCCATGCAACTCGCCGACGGCAATTTCAGCCTGGCGTTGCGGGTATCCCATTTGTGGCAACAGCAGGAACAGGAAGCCGACTGGCTCGGCGCGCTGCTTGCCGCGCAAGCCAGCGAGTGCAGCATCGAGAGGAGTGCGCTGGCCTATTTTCGTCAGAGCGGTGAATCCGGCGGCGGCATCGCCGCCGCTCACCCCCCCAGTTCGGAACGCATCGGGCACCTCCTGCCTTTTGCCGAATCCGCCCAGCGCCTGACGCAACGGGAACCCCGCTGACAAGTCGCGCAAGAAGAGCCGGTCTTCGCGTCAGGCCCGGACGTGCTGCATGCGCGGCTGGCTGAAATGGCAGTGCGGAGCGTCACCGAACACCTCGCGCAGGTAGCGGGTTTCGATGTGCAGCAGACGTTCGTGGTCGCCGGCTTCGAGATAGATATCCGGCTGTGCCATCAGCGCGTCGTCCCATACCATTTCCACGCCCCAGGCATTGGGTAGGCCCGGCACCACGCCAGGCTCGCATTCGGTGAACAGGCGACCCACGCTGGCCTCGTCGGCCAAGCTGAATTCCACACCCTGATCGAGTCCCAGCCTGCCGAG
>JAGTRY010000017.1 GCA_018262235.1 Pseudomonadota bacterium | reverse complement strand
TTTCGATTTTTTCGGAGCAAATGCCGGGCCAGATCGACGCGGTTATTACAGCCTCGACCTCGGCAGCTGGCACATTGTTTCTCTCAACAGCCAGCTCCAGGCCACGGCCGCCACGGCCCAGCTTGAATGGCTGCGGGCGGATCTTGCCCGCGCTCGTGGCAAGCACACGTGCCTGCTGGCCCTGTGGCATTACCCGGTATTCAGCTCAGGCCTGCATGGCAATAACCCAACGATGCGCCCGGCGCTGGCCATGCTGCAGGACGCGGGCGCCGATCTGATCCTGAACGGGCACGATCATCACTATGAACGCTTTGGCCATCTCGCCACCGATGGCAGTGTGAATCCGCGTGCGCCGCGCCAGTTCGTGGTAGGCACCGGTGGTGCGGGTCTGTATCCGCTCAGCACACGCCAGCCCGGCAGCGAGGCGGCGATCACCCACGAACACGGCGTACTGCTCCTGACCCTGGGCGCCAGTGACTACAGCTGGGCATTTCACGGTCTCGGCAGCACAAGCCCCCTGGATTCGGGGAAAGACCCGTGCCTGAGCAAGCCCTGATGAACAGGCCACGCGGCCCGGCCCCATCCATCGGTCACGGCAGCACCTTGCCGCAAGACAACAGCCGGCGCTCAGCGCTCGCTGGAGCCTGACATCACATCCACCCACACCGCCAGCAGCAGGATCGAGCCCTTGACGATCATCTGCCAGTAGCTCTCCACGCTGAGCATGGACATGCCGTTGTCCAGGCTGGCCATGATCAGGGCGCCGATCAGGGCGCCGAGCACGGTCCCGGAGCCGCCGCGCATCGAGGTGCCGCCGATGAAGCAGGAGGCAATCGCGTCCAGCTCGCCCATGTTGCCTGAAGAAGGCGAGCCGGCGGCCATGCGCGCCGTGTTGGTCAGGCCAGCCAGGGCACACATCAGCCCCATCACCCCGAACAGCGCCATCTTCACCAGACGCGTATTCACGCCTGACAGCCGTGTGGCTTCAAGGTTGGACCCGACGGCATAGATGCGCCGCCCGAACACGGTATGGCGCGCTAGAAAGGAGAAACCGCCAAGGATTGCCAGCATCAGCAGCACTGGCAGCGGGATGCCCTCGTAACTGTTCAGCGCTTCGACAAAGCCGGCAATGATCAGTCCGATGACCACCAGCTTCACCGCCTCCTGCCACAGCGGCGGCACCGCCAGTTGGTAACGCTGCCGATTGGCGCGGCCACGCAGCATCAGCACACCCTGCAACACGAAGATCGCCACCCCGAGCACATAGCCAGCCGTCACCGGCAGATAGCTCTGCCCGAAAGCCACGAAGTTTTCGGATTCGACGGAAATCGTCGAGCCTTTGGTGACCGCCAGCAGAATGCCACGGAAGATCAGCATCCCGGCCAGACCGACAATGAATGAAGGCACGCGCAGGTAAGCCACCCAGTAGCCGTTGAACAAGCCCAGCAGCAACCCCAGCCCCAGCACGATGGCAAAGTTCAGCGCGACCGGCAGATGGAAAGATGCGTCGAGCACCGCCGCCACACCACCGAGCAAGCCCAGCAAGGAGCCGACCGACAGATCGATCTCGCCGGCGATGATCACGAAGACCATACCCGAGGCCAGCATGCCGGTAATTGCCATCTGGCGCAGCAGGTTGGCAAAGTTGCGCGCGGTCAGGAAGGAGCCCTCGCTTTGCCAGGTAAAGAAAGACCAGATCGCCACGATGGCGAGCAGCAGGGCAAGGATCTTGTAGCGGGAGAAAATCTGCTGGATGCTGCGAGCAATGGATTGCATGGTTTATGGACCTTATGAAGGTTTCAAGCCGCGAGCGCCTCGGCCTTGCCGATGGCGGCCGCCATCACGGTTTCCTGGGTCAAGCCAGCATTGACGAAATCACCGCGCAACTGGCCTTCGCCAATGACCAGCACCCGGTCACTGACGCCCAGCACTTCAGGCAATTCGGAGCTGATCATGATGATGGACATGCCATCTTTCACCAGCGCCATCATCAGCTTGTAGATCTCGTATTTGGCTCCCACATCGACACCGCGCGTGGGTTCATCGAGGATAAGCACACGCGGCTGCGGCAGCAGCATCTTGGCAAGCACCGCTTTTTGCTGATTGCCCCCGGACAAGCCCTGGATCGCCAGCAAGGGCGTGGCCGTTTTGATGTGCATGCGCTGGATCATCTGCTCGATGGTTTGCATCTCGGCGGACGGGTCGATGACACCGTACTTGCTGAACCGCTGCAGCACCGATAGCGTGATGTTGTAACCCACTCCCAGCAAGGGCACGATGCCATGCCGCTTGCGATCTTCCGGTACCAGGCACACACCTGCCTGCACGGCCGCTTGCGGCGAATCGATCTGCAGCACCCGGCCATCCAGCAGCACGGTCGCCTCGTAACGCCCCGGATAACAGCCAAAAATCGCCATCGCCAGTTCGGTTCGACCCGCCCCCACCAACCCGGCCACACCGAGGATTTCGCCACGACGCAACTGGAAAGAGATGTTGTCGACCTTTTTACGCGCCGGGTTGTCGATGTCATGACAGGTGATGTTGCGCGCTTCGAAGATCACCTCGCCAATGGCGTGTTCTTCACGCGGATACAGATTCTTGATTTCGCGCCCGACCATCAGGGTGATGATCTGGTCGACCGAGAGCTCGCCCATCGGCCGTGTCGCCACATGCGTACCATCACGGATCACGCTGATGGTGTCGCACACGGCGGCGATCTCGTCGAGCTTGTGCGAGATCATCACGCAGGCCACGCCCTTTTTCTTCAGGGCCAGGATGATGTCGAGCAGGATCGCCGTCTCGGCCTTGGTCAGGGAAGACGTCGGCTCGTCGAGAATCAGCAGGCGGGCTTTCTTGTTCAAGGCCTTGGCGATTTCGATGAGCTGCTGGTGACCACCGCCGTACTGCGACACGGGCAAGGCCACGTTTACTTCCGGCATCTTCAGCTCGGCCATCAGCTCGGCCGCACGCTGATACATCGCGGCATAGTTGAGCAGCCCACCGGGGCCGGTGATCTCGTTGCCGAGAAAGATGTTCTCCGCCACCGACAGATGCGGCACCAGCATCAGCTCCTGGTGGATGATGACGATCCCGGCCGCTTCGGTTTCCCGGATGTCACGCGCGCACAGTGGCTCGCCATCCCACAGGATTCGTCCTTCCCAGGTGCCGTGCGGATACACGGCCGAGAGCACTTTCATCAGGGTCGATTTGCCTGCGCCGTTCTCGCCGCACAAGCCGACACATTCGCCAGCCCGCACAACGAGATCGATTCCGTCCAGCGCCTTCACGCCCGAGAAGGCTTTGACGATGCCCTGCATCTCCAACAGATATTCGCTCACCATACCTCCTGCAGGTTGCAAGGCCCGTCTGGCGGATTGCCAGACAGGCCGTCCTGAGCGGCATGCGCGGTTCAAGCCCCCGCAGGGGCTCACACCTCGGAACAACCCGTGACTTTCTTGAGCAGTCCGAGGCCAAACCGCGCCGATGCCAGACCCGGTTTACTTGAGACCCAGTTGCTCTTTGGTGAAGAACTTGTCGGTCACCAGCAACTCGGCATTGGCCTTGGTGATGGTGGTCGGCGTGAGCAGGACCGAATCAACCTTCTTCATGCCATTATCAAGTTGGGCGTTGTAGGCCGGCTTTTCGCCCTTGACCAGCTGGATGGCAAGCTTGGCCGCACCGGCCGCAATCTCGCGGATCGGCTTGTACACGGTAAGCGTCTGGGTGCCGGCAATCACGCGCTTGACAGCGGCCAACTCGGCATCCTGCCCGGACACCGCCACCTTGCCCGCCAGCTTCTGGGCGGCCAGCGCCTGCACCGCGCCACCCGCCGTGCCATCGTTGGAGGCGATGATCGCGTCGATCTTGTTGGCATTCTTGGTCAGCACGTTCTCCGTGATCTTGAGCGCTTCCTCAGGGCTCCAATCCTTGACCCACTGGTCCCCCAGAATCTTGATGTCACCCTTGTCGACAAAAGGTTTGAGCACCGACATCTGCCCGGCACGCAGCAACTTGGCGTTGTTGTCGGTTGGTGCGCCGCCCAGCAGGTAATAGTTTCCTTTCGGTACGGCCTTGACGATGCCCTCGGCCTGCAAAGCCCCCACGCGTTCGTTGTCGAAGGAGATATAGGCATCCACATCGGCGTTGAGGATCAGGCGGTCATAGGACACAACCTTGATCCCGGCCTTCTTGGCTTCCTTGATGGTATTGGTCAGCACCTTGGAATTGAAGGGGACGATCACGATCACATCCACCTTCTTGGCAATCAGATTCTCGATCTGCGAAACCTGGCGTTGCTCATTGGCATCTGCGGACTGCACATTCACATCGGCGCCCAGTGCCTTGGCGGCAGCAACAAAGTAATCACGGTCCCGCGTCCAGCGCTCGACGCGCAGATCATCGATGGAGAAACCGATCACCGGCTTGTCCTTCGAAGCAAAAGCCGGCAGGGCGGCGAGCGTGGAAACAGTGGCCAGAACGGCCAGAACGGTACGGCGAGTGACAAAACGGCTCATCAGGGTCTCCTTTGGTGATTCAGAGAGAAACCGTGGCCTCTCTCGATTCCGGCCCTGCTCATGCAGGCGCCGGGTCCAGCGGCACAACAGACGAACTTATTTTTATGTCATCCCTGGCGGGCCAGCCAGGCAATTTCAGGACAGGAACTTAGTGCGAAGACAGGACTTTTGCAATACGCATGAACCTGCATGGACAAGCGCCCGGCAATCCCCCATCAATCCACGGCTCCATCGTGCAGATGGCGACGTACCGACAGCCCGGCGCCTACCCAACCCAGACCGGCAGCAAACACCAGCAAGGCAACTACCTGCCACCAGCTCGGCCCCTGCAGATCCACCACGATGCTATAGGCGCGTGCCAGGGCTTGTACGCGTGGCGCCATCAGCCAGACGATGCCTTGCACCATCGCCCAGGCCAGCACACCACCAAGCAGCCCCTGCAGCAACCCGAAATACAGGAAGGGACGCCGCACGAACCCCCGCGTGGCCCCCAGCAGCAGACTCACTGCGATTTCATGGCGCTGGGTCAGGATCTGCAGGCGGATCGTATTGAAGGTCACGATGACCAGCGCGGTCCCCAGCAATGCTGCCAGCAGCAAAGCCACCCAATGCCCCAGTTCGACCGCCGCGTGCAGGCGCTCCACCCAGGCGGAGTCAAGCTGCACGTACTGCACTTCGGGCATGGCCGTCAGGCTGGTACGGATGGTATCGAACACCTGTGGATCATCGCCCACCGGTTCGAGAATGAATGCATCCGGCAGGGGATTCTCGCTCAGCGCGCCGGTGACATCGGCAAAGCCACCACGGGCTGCGAGCTGTTTGAGCGCAGCGTCACGCGGGACAAAGCGCAGGGCAACGATGCGCTTGTCGGCACGCAGACGGTTTTCCACACGCAAAGCCTGATCGGCCGACACTTCCTTTTTCAGGAAAACGCTGATCTCGGGCTTGCCGGTCACGCCATTGGCGAGGCTGGCAAGATTGTCGATCAGCACATAACTGACCGCTGGCAGGGTCAAGGCTATCGCCACCACCAGTGCCGAGAGCAGGGAAGACAACGGCTTGGCCGCAATCCGCCGGAACGCCAGCCGGAACGCCATGCCATGCGGGAAGAATGAAAGGCTCATGCCAGCAACCTCCCCTTGGCAAGTTCGATGCGGCGTGCGCCATACGGCGAGAACAGGGTCTCATCGTGGGTAGCCAGCAGAATGGTGACCCCCGCCGCGTGGAAGGAGCGGAACAGCGCGGCAATCTCGCGCGCATAAGCCGGATCCAGATGGGCCGTCGGCTCGTCGGCGATCAACACGGAGGGACGATTGATGATGGCACGCGCAATCGCTACGCGATGCTGTTCTCCGCCGGAAAGGGTCAGCGGCATGGCGTTTTCGAACTCACTCATCCCGACTTTCTCCAGCGCCACGCGCACCCGCTTGGCGGCATCGCGCGGCGGGTAGCCCGTCACCAGCAACGGCAGCATCACGTTGTCGAACACCGTGCGGTCGGTCAGCAAGCGATGTTCCTGCATCACCAAGCCAAGACTGCGCCGCAGATAGGGCACCTGATTCTGACGCAGGTTACCCACATCCTGACCGGACACCCATACCTTGCCCGCCGTGGGCGTTTCCAGCCCGGCAATCAGTTTGATGAGCGTGCTCTTGCCGGCCCCGGAATGCCCCGCCAGCACCAGTAACTCGCCATGGCGGATTTCAAAGCTCACGTCTGCCAGGGCTTCGTAGCCCCCGGGATAACGCTTGCTGACTCGTTCGAAACGGATCATGAAGAAAATGGCCACTGAGGAAAGGCGCCAGTTTACCCGCAAGCGGGCGGGATTCGTCAGCACCGCCCCAAGGGATCACTGCCTGCAGGGTCGCACAGACCGACTTCTGCACCTGGCATGCCCGGAGAGCCAGGATGCACGCGGTTTTGCAGGCATCGACAAAGAAAAGGGCGCCCGCGGGCGCCCTGCCTTCCTTTCCCTCTTCTCATCCGTTTATGAAACGCCAAGAAAATGGAGTGGAGCGAAGCGGAACGGTTCTGGCTAGGCACAGCGGCGCAGACAGTACAAGTAGTACGGCAAGCCGCTGCAACAACGCCAGAACCATTTTCTTAGCGTTTCACCCCGAACTGCTTGTCCAGCCAGTCGTAGGCGTAATCCTGCTGCGGGGCTTCAAACACATGGCCACCGGCCCAGATCTTGGACTCGAACTTGTCCGCCGCTTTCCACGCGCCCCACACCTTGCTCATCTTGCTGAAGGCCGCATTCACCGAGTCGAGCGGGAACAGGGTGTCCTTCTCGCCGGCGTAGATCAGCATAGGCTTGGGTGCCGCCAGGCTGGCCACATCCGGATAGTCCAGATAATGCAGCAGGCCCGGATGCAGCATCTGCCAGGCCGAGCCGCCACGCAGCTGGTTGTTGCCCGGCACCATCAAACCATCGGCCGCGGCCATCCAGTTCACGGCCACCGACGCGGTCACCGCATCACTCAGCGCAGCGGCCTGCCAGGCACGGAAAGCGCCCATCGAGAAACCAACAGCAGCCACCTGTTTCTTGTTGACTTCCGGCAGGCTCGCCAGGAATTCAGCCGCACGCGCATCTTCCTGTGCCATCACACCTGCGAGCGAGGAGCCCGAGTTGAACATGTTGGCGGCCAGCGCCTGCTGCATGTCGTAGGTCATCCCGCCACGATCGCCCCAACCGATCGCATCCGTGGCAAAAACCACGTAGCCACGTTTGGCGAGTTCATCTCCCGGGAAACGCTCGGTGAAGAACTTCTTGGCCCAGCCCTTGGCCGACGCCAGCTTGGCGTCATCCCCCCAAGGCTCGATCCATTTTTCCTTGCCGATGTCGAATTTGGAACCGTGGTCGTGATACATCACCGCCGCCGGGAACGGGCCCTTGCCCTTGGGCAGCAGCAGCAGGCCCATCACGCGACTGTCGGCGGTGATGTTGAAGATCAGTTTGCGGGCAACGTAGGTGCCACGGTCGATCTCGTCGATCACCTGGGCATCGAAGGGCGTCTTGTCCGGCGCTTGCCAGGTCAGTTCCCAGGCCTTGGCCACACCGGCTTTGCGCCAGGCTGCCAGATCCTTGACTTGCGGGGTCCAGGCCATGGGGTAAGTCAGGCGCGCCTTGATCTGCGCCACCGTCACCGGCAAGTTGTCCTTCGTCACACCCGCCTTCTGGAATTCCAGATTTGCCGCGATGCCCGTTCCGATCGCGCTCATTGCCACGATCCCCACCAACAGCTTGCCGCACACTCCCATGATCTCTCCTCCATTGTCATATATCGGTCTTGTCTGTCTTCCTAGGTTGAACCAGCAACAATGTTACCGGTCGACAACAATGCGTCAACATACTCTATTGCGACAAAGGGCTGCAAATCTTCAATCCCCTCGCCCACGCCGATGAAACGCAAGGGCTTGGGATGGGTCCGGGCAATCGCGGCAATCACGCCCCCTTTGGCTGTGCCATCAAGTTTGGTCACAATCAGCCCGGTCACCCCGATGGCCTTGTCGAAGGCCTTGAGCTGGGCCAGCGCGTTCTGGCCGACATTGCCATCAAGCACCAGCAGCACCTCGTGCGGCCCGGAAGGTTCGGCCTTCTGGATCACGCGGCGCACCTTGGCTATTTCTTCCATCAGGTTGAGCTGGGTGGGCAGGCGTCCGGCAGTATCTACCATCACCACATCGATGCCTCGCGCCTTGGCGGCGCTGATCGCATCGAAGGCCACGGCGGCCGGATCGCCACCGTCCTGGGCGATCACCGTGACGTTGTTGCGATTGCCCCATTCCACAAGCTGCTCGCGGGCGGCGGCCCGGAAGGTGTCGCCCGCAGCCAGCAGCACGCTCTTGCCCTGGGCCTGAAAATGATGGGCGAGCTTGCCGATGGAGGTCGTCTTGCCCGCTCCGTTCACACCCGCCAGCATGATGATGTAGGGCTTGCCCACCACGGACAGTGGCTGCTGCAGCGGCGTAAGCAGCTTGGTCAGACCTTCGGCCAGTGCGGAGCGCAGCTGCTCGCCGGTTTCCAGCCTGTCGTGTTTCCAGCGCCGACGCAGCTCGGCAAGCAGGGTCTGGGTGGCTTCTACGCCGCAATCGGCCATCAAGAGCGTCGCTTCCAGTTCTTCGAGCAGCTCGTCATCGATCTTGCGACGCGAGAAGACATCCCCGATCTGGGCGCGCGTACGCGACAGTCCGGATTTCAGGCGCTCCAGCCAGGAACGGGGAGCACTCTCCGCCACCGTAGCGGGGGCTGCTTGCGCTTCAGCGGGGGTTTCGGATTTTTTGAAGAAACTAAACATCGGTGGTCAAAGTCAGAGGCAGGTCGGTGAGTGGTCTATCATGCCGCGCAGCGCCCTTGCGCCACCGGCCAGAAACAGAGAGGAAGTCTATCAGATGCGCTTGATCCACCTGCTCAAACCTGCCCTGCTTGGCCTGATGCTGCTTGCCAGCCTCTCCGCCAGCGCCAATCCTTTCGAAACCACCCTGCCCAACGGCCTGAAGGTGGTGGTCAAGGAAGACCATCGCGCGCCAACCGTGACCCACATGGTCTGGTACCGAGTGGGTAGCCTGGATGAATTCAACGGCACCACCGGTGTCGCCCACGCTCTGGAACACATGATGTTCAAGGGCACGACCCTGCATGGCCCCGGCGAGTTCAACAAGCTCGTCGCCGCGGCCGGCGGGCAGGACAACGCGTTTACCACCCAGGACTACACCGCCTATTTCCAGCAGATTCCGGCAGCCCAGCTGGGCGCGATGATGGCGCTGGAAGCCGACCGGATGGCCAATCTGGTCGTCGATGACGCACTGTTTGCCAAGGAAATCGCAGTCATCAAGGAGGAGCGGCGCTGGCGCACGGATGACCAGCCGCGCTCTAAAGTCTATGAAACCCTGATGGCGGCGGTGTATCAAGCCCACCCCTACGGCCGCCCGGTGATTGGCTGGATGCCGGATCTGGACAACCTGACGGCACAGGATGTGCGCGACTGGTACGCACGCTGGTACGGTCCCAACAACGCCACGCTGGTGGTCGTCGGCGACGTGGAGCACGAGGCCGTATTCAAGCTCGCTGCCGACACCTACGGCAAGCTCGCCACCCGTGCGCTACCCACCCGCAAGGTGCAAAGCGAACCGCCGCAGGCCGGGATCCGCCGCGTGACGGTCAAGGCGCCCGCCGAACTGCCTTATCTGATGCTGGCCTGGCGCGCTCCGGCACTGACGGATCTGGACGGCAAGACGCCTGCCAGCCGCGAAGCCTATGCCCTGCAAGTCTTGGCCGCCGTACTGGATGGTTACGATGGCGCGCGCCTGAATCGCAGCCTGGTACGCGAACGCAAACTGGCGGTCTCGGCCGGAGCCGGTTACGACCCGATCTCGCGCGGCCAGCAAAGCCTGTTCCTCCTTGAAGGGGTGCCCAGCAAAGGCGTGACGGTGACACAGCTGGAGCGGGCGCTGCGTGCCGAAATTGCCCGCGTCGCCAAAGACGGGGTGAGCGAGGCCGAACTGCAGCGGATCAAGGCTCAGCTGGTCGCCAGCAAGGTTTTCGCGCGGGATTCGATGATGGGCCAGGCCATGCAGATCGGCGGGCTGGAGGTTCTGGGCTTGTCCTGGCATGACGAGGACAAGCTGTTCGAGCAGTTGCGCAGCATCAGCACCGCCGAAGTCCAGACCGCCGCCAAGCAACTTCTCAGCGATGACACGCTGACTGTCGCGGATCTGGTGCCACTGCCGATTGACCCGAAGGCGCCTAAAGTCGCGCCCAACTTCAAGTACTGAGCCGGGAGTCCTCGATGAAACTGATCCTCACCTGCCTGCTCGCCCTCGCCACGTTTGCCGCCAACGCCGGCGTACCGATCCAGAGCTGGACCACACCGCAGGGCAGCCGCGTGCTGCTGGTCGAAAACCACAATCTGCCGATGCTTGATGTGCAGGTCGACTTCGCCGCCGGCTCTGCCTACGATCCGTCCGGCCAAACCGGCGTGGCCGCCATGACGCACGGTTTGCTTGATGCGGGTGCAGGGCGCGGCAAAACTGCGCTGGATGAAAACGCCATCGCCGACCGCTTTGCCGATGTCGGCGCCCAGCTCGGCGGCAGTCTCGACGCAGATCGCGCCAGCCTCAGCCTGCGCGTGCTCTCCAATCCGGCCGAACGCGATGCCGCACTCAGCGTGCTGCGCCGGATCCTGAGCCAACCGCAGTTCCCGCAAGCCGCACTGGAACGCGAACGGGCCCGAGCCATTGCCGGCCTGCGCGAAGCCCAAACCCAGCCGGATGCGATCCTCGGCAAACGTTTCGCCCAGCTTGCCTATGGCAAACATCCGTATGGGCAGATCACCGAAGAATCCGATCTGAAACGGATCACCCGCCAGAAGTTGATCGATTTCCACCGCGACCATTACACGGCCCGCACGGCACAGGTCACCCTGGTGGGCGATCTCTCCCGCGAACAAGCGGAGACCATCGCACGCGATCTGCTCGCCGATCTGCCGGCCGGCACGCCTCCCACGGCACTGCCCGACGCGGATTTACCCAAAGGCGGCATCACGCGGATCCCGCATCCGGCCAGCCAGGCGCACATTGCCATCGGCATGCCCGCGCTCAAGCGTGGCGACCCGGACCAGATGGCCCTGACCGTCGGCAATTACACGCTGGGCGGCGGCGGCTTCAACTCCCGCCTGATGAAGGAAGTCCGCGACGCACGCGGTCTGGCTTATGGCGTCTATAGCTACTTCGCGCCGCAAGCCAGTCAGGGATTGTTCCAGATCGGCCTGGAAACCAAGGCCGAGCAAGCCGAGCAGGCCCTCGTCGTGGTCAATGCCACGCTCACGAAATTCCTGCAGGAAGGCCCCAGCGAAGCGGAGCTGCAGGCAGCCAAGACCAATCTCATCAACAGCTTCGCCCTGCATCTGGACAATAACCACAAGATCCTCGAACAGGTTGCCGACATCGGCTTCTACAAACGCCCGCTGGATTCGCTGGACACCTATGCCCAGCGCGTCGAGGCCGTAACGCTGACGCAGGTTCGCGCCGCCTTTGCCCGCCACGTGAAGCCGGAAAATCTGGTCACGGTGATCGTCGGCGGGAAATAGGACAAGCCGACGGGCGCCTCAGATCAGGCGCCCGTCACGCGTCAGCATGGAAATCTCAATCCTGCCTGACGCACGGTTATTGGCCAGATTGACCGTCCAGCCCCCCAGATCCAGCGCGCCGACACGGTTCCTCGCCGCGCTGGCAAGCTGTCGCGGATTGTCCGTCTTGCGCAGCACCGCCAGCAGGGTCTGTGCCGCAATGAAACCTTCCAGGCCCGCAGAAGACGGTGCCTCGTCCATGTAACGCGCCAGGATGCGCTTGAAATTCGCCACAACCGGAATCAGCGTGTTGGATGGATCAGGCACCGCGCGCGACACCATCACACCGTTTGACAAGCTCTGTCCGAGAATCTGATAGACCGTGGAAACATCCACCATCGAGCCCAGGCAAACAAACAAGGCCGGATTCTGCACACGCAATTGCTGCAGCAGGAGCCCCGCCGAGAACGCATCCGACATGATGACTACCGCCTGGATCCTGTCCCGTGCAATGGCTTCGATCAGGCTCCGGGCATTGCTTGCGCCATCTTTCAGGACGTAACTGCGGGGACGCTCGATATTCAATTCAGCGAGGCCTCCCAGTGCCGCATCCCGTGTGGCGATCATCGATGGCGTCTCGGTGTGGAGAATGGCCAGGCGCGTCAGCGACATGAACGTCAGCCGTTTGAGGACCAGCTTCATCTCGTCGGCACTGCTGGGTCGCAAATAGACAACCCGCCCCTTGGCGCCCGGATGGTCCACGCCGCTGAGCGGTGCAAAGATTTCAACGTCCGAATGCCGGAAAGCAGCACACTGGCTCACCGCCTCGACGCATGCTTCGGAACTCAGTCCGAACAGGACATCGGCGCCAACGCTTTCGATCAGCTTGCCTGCATTCGCAACGGCACCTGCGGGATCCCCGCCATCATCCATCTGGACAAACTGGATCAGCCGCCCGCCGGCGCCACCGCCCTGATTCGCCTGGTCAAATGCCAGCTTGGCTCCCGTGAAATAATCGCGGCCGATGTTCTGCATGACGCCGGACAAATCCACCGTCTGCCCCACCACCAGGCGTCGACGCCCCGTAGGCTCTTGCGCACCAACCTGCCGGACACCAAGCGGCCATAGCATCGCAGCCAGCATTGCCCCATTCAGAAACCCACGCCTGTCCATGCTCGTCCCTTTGCAAATAGGGCAATTGTGCGATGGGCACGTTAGATCTTCATTACAAGGCCACGCCTGCATGCGAAAATGCGCGCCTTCTTGTCAGTCAGACCCTTTTCCACTGTGAGCAAAGTTCGCATCATCGGCGGGTCCCACCGCTCGCGCCTCATTGAAGTGCCGGACGCCATCGGCCTGCGCCCGACGCCGGACCGCGTGCGCGAAACCCTGTTCAACTGGCTGGGTCAGGATCTCGAAGGTTTGCGCTGCCTGGACCTTTTTGCCGGCAGCGGTGCGCTCGGCTTTGAAGCAGCCTCCCGCAACGCTGCCAGCGTAACCATGGTCGAATTTGCCCCGAAGGTCATGGCGCATCTGCGTACCGCCCAGGCCAAACTCCAGTTCAACAATCTGCGGCTGATGCCCGGCGATGGGCTAAAATTTCTGCAGACCACAGCAGAGCACTTCGATGTGGTCTTTCTCGATCCCCCCTATCGCCAGGGCTGGCTTGAACGTCTTGCCCCGCATCTGGAGCGCGTGTTGGCGCCCGAAGCACAGGTATATGTCGAAGCTGAAGAGGCGGTAACAACTCTCGGCAATTTGTGTCAAACCAAGTCCGGCCATGCCGGCCAGGTGCACTATCAGCTCCTTTGCGCGCCCCCCAAGGACAGCCATGAATAACAAACTTGCGATCTACCCCGGCACTTTCGACCCCCTCACGCGTGGACACGAGGATCTCGTGCGCCGCAGTGCCGGTCTGTTCGAGCGGGTCATCGTCGGCGTCGCCGACAGCCGTGGCAAACGCCCGCTCTTCGAGCTTGAAGAACGTGTCGAACTGGCCCGCGAAGTCCTGGCCGATGTGCCCAATATTGAGGTCCATGGCTTCTCGGGCCTGCTCATCAACTTCATCCGTGAACACGGCGGCCATATCATCGTGCGCGGTCTGCGTGCCGTGTCCGATTTCGAGTACGAATTCCAGATGGCCGGAATGAATCGGCGCCTTTACCCTGACGTGGAAACCCTGTTCCTGACGCCGGGTGAAGAATTCATGTTCTTGTCCGCCACCATCGTCCGTGAAGTCGGTCTGCTCGGAGGTGATGTGAGCACTTTCGTACAACCCTGCGTCGCCGAACGCATCCGCCAGAAACTGGCTGCCCGCTGAATTTTTTACGAAACAACCCAGAGGAAACAACAACATGGCCCTGATGATCACCGACGATTGCATCAACTGCGATGTGTGCGAACCGGAATGCCCGAACAGCGCAATCTCTCAAGGTGACGAAATCTACGAGATCGACCCGAACAAGTGCACGGAGTGTGTTGGCCACTATGATGAACCGCAATGCCAGCAGGTCTGCCCGGTAGATTGCATTCCGCACAACCCGGACATGGTCGAAAACCATGATCAGCTGATGAGCAAATTCATCAAGCTGACCCAGCAGTAAGCAGGTACTGCCAGACCGTCTGGCTGGCACGTAAACGCAAAACCGGGCCTCGCCCGGTTTTTGTTTGCATCCCGCGATCGCTCAGGCTGCCAGATCGTCCTCGCGGCGCAAGCTGTCCAGCGACTCGCCCAGCGCCACCTCGATCACCTTGCGCATGGCTTCGACTTCCTCGACCTGACGCAGCAGCGCGCCTTCTGCCTGCAGCAATTCCTTGATGCGCTCTTCGAGCGTGCCAGTCGCCTCGTGTACCCGCTTGACGCTCTCCAGGCGGCGTTTGAGCTGCAGCTGATACTCGCGCACCTGGGTTTCGAGCGGCGCCATCACCACCCGCAGCCATTGCTCGACATCGCGGTTGGCAATTTCGAAGGTCTTGCGGGCCTCAAGCGCCACGGTTTCGAAGAAACGCTGGGTCAGTGAGCCCTTGGTGTGCGTCACCATCGAAGTCAGGGTATTGATCTCGGCATTGAAGGCGTTTTCGAGCCGCACGATGTCACGTTCATAACGCATCGTCGAAAAGGAGTTCGGCGGCGCAAGCTTGAGCCCGTGTTCAACCGCGAAACGCTTGTACATGGCATCCAGCATGCTGGTGATTTCGGCAATATCCTGCGAGGAATTGCGCAGCTTGTCACGCAGGGTCTCGAAGAACTCCTGCATGGCCGCACGCAGGTCGCGCGAGAACGCGGCGCTTCCCATCGCATCGCGAGTCCGCCGGGTTTCCGAACGCACCGCATCCATGCCGATGTGCGAGAACACCTTGTTCGAAAGACTGGTAAACACGCTGCGCACGGCATGGTATTTCTGCAGGCCATTGTCGAACTCATCCTTCTCGACCCGCACCTTGCGCATCATGTATTCGATCACGCTCTGATTCTTGCCACGCAGATCCGCCATTTCCTTGAGCTGTTCGCGCAAGCCGACGAGCCGCGTGTGCAGCAACTCACCCGCACGCCGGATGATCTCGCCAGTTTCAAGCAAGGCATTTTCACGGATGATCTGCTGCCGTGTGGGCAGCAGCTCGGTAGACAAAGCTTCTTCCAGCGCACCGATCCGCGAGCGCTCAAGCAGGGCCGCATCGCGACTGACCTTGGCCAGCAAGGCCTTCTGGGCAGACACCGGGAAAATCAGGTCGCTGTCGAGTTCCAGTGTGCTGGCCACGGACCGCACCTGCTTGTCGATTTCAGCATTGATCTCGACCTCGGAACGCAATCCGTCCCACAACCCGTCAATCTTGTTGAGCACCACGACACGACCGTGCCGCTGGGTCCGCCCGACGTTGACGTGTTTCTGCCAGACCTGCAGATCACTGTGCGTCACACCGGTGTCCGCCGCCAGGATGAACAGCACGGCGTGAGCACTGGGCAACAGGGACAGGGTAAGTTCAGGTTCCGAGCCGATCGCATTCAGCCCCGGGGTGTCGATGATGACCAACCCCTGCTCCAGCAATGGATGCGGAAACTGCACGACGGCATGCCGCCAGCAGGCGATTTCGACCATTCCTTCGGCGTCCGGCCTGGTGCCGTCAATGCCCGTGTCATCCACTGCAAACCCGAGTTCCTCGGCTTGCGCACGCGGTACCAGACGGGTTTCACTGACGCGTGAAAACGCATGCTGCAGACTCTCGGCATCCTCCAGGTTGATCGGCTCGAACACCCATTCAGCAGGAATGCGGCGCAGATCGGCAATGCTCTCGCGGCGATTGCGGGTTTCAATCGGCAACAGGCGAACCCCGGGTTGCTGCCCGGCTTCCCACTGCAGCTCGGTTGGGCACATGGTCGTGCGACCCGCGCTGGAAGGCAGGATGCGGCTCCCGTAATGGGAGAAAAACACCGCATTGATCAGTTCCGATTTGCCACGCGAGAACTCGGCCACAAACGCGACCACCAGCTTGTCTTCACGCAAGCGGTCCAGTACGCATTGCAGGCGCAGATCCGTCTGCGCATCGCCTATGTCATTGTTGTTCAGCCAGGCGCGCAAATGCTGCACGGCAGTGCCGACATCAGCACGCCAGCGGGTATAGGCGGAAAAACTGTCAATCAGGGCCATCCTGGGCTCCTCCTGGTCTTGCTGTTCTGGCCCGCCAGCACACTGCAGGCCTGTTTTATCCTTAAGGGATAGCATACCCCAATGCAATCAAGGCTTTGCCGGATTTGTGCAGAAATCCTGATTAACGCCGCTGGCAATGCGGGCAGAAGAATGTAGCGCGCTGCCCCATCACGATACGCCGGATGCTCCCGGCACAGACGCGGCACGGTTCGCCATCCCGCCCATAGGCATAATACTGCTGCTGGAAGTAGCCACTCGCGCCATCGCTATGCACGAAATCCCGCAAGCTGCTGCCACCAGCCGCCAAGGCATCCTGCAAAGTTTCCCGAATGCAGATGGCCAGTCGTTCGCAACGCTGTCGCGACAACCGCCCAGCCGGCGTCTGCGGATGGATGCGGGCGCGGAACAGGCTTTCAGACGCATAGATATTGCCTACCCCCACCAGCAGATGGCCATCCATGATCAGCAGCTTGATCGGTGTCGTCCGGCCGCGGCAGAGGGCGCGCAGCGCCGCACCATCAAACCCCGCCTCCAGGGGTTCCCGACCCAGACTCGCCAGCAGCGGATGTGCTTCAGCCGGATGCACCAGCCACAGGATGGCACCGAAACGGCGGGGATCACGCAGGCGCAAAGCCTGGTCCCCCACGACAAGATCGAAATGGTCATGCTTGCCTGCCGGCAGATCCGCCGGCACCACGCGCAAACTGCCGGACATGCCAAGATGCAGGAGCAGGCATCCCTCGGCAAACTCCAGCAGGATGTATTTGGCACGTCGCCGCACAGCCAGAACGGTCTGACCCACCACGCGTACGCCCAGATCGTCCGGTACCGGGTAGCGCAGGCGTGACTGGCGCACCCGTACGGCACGGGGCTGTTGACCCAGCAAATGGGGCGCGATGCCAACACAGGTGATTTCGACCTCCGGCAACTCGGGCATGCAACATCCTTTTGGCAGCACTCAAGGAGCAAAACAGTACACTGCTGCTAAGATCGCCAGCAAGCCCAAATCCGATACAAAGAAAATCATGCCAACCCCTTTCCCCCTGCGTCCCGTGCTGCTTGCACTGGGTTGTGCTGCTGCACTGTGTGGCATGGGCGTCGCTTCGGCAGACACGCCTGCCCCCCAGACAGACCCGGCAAATGTCGTCAAGACGCGCCCGCCGCTCTCAAGTGCCCAGCTCCTGTTCCAGATGCTGATCAGCGAAATCGCCCTGGCGCGCGGCGATGTGGAAGGGGCCTTGTTCGGTTACAGCGAACTCACCAAACGCACCAATGATCAACGCGTGGTTCGGCGTGCCAACGAGATTGCCACGACAAACATCCTGATGAATGCGGCGAACAGGCCGGCCGAAGCGGAAGCAACCATCAAGGCAGCCTTGGCCCGCCAGGAAGTCACACGGCGAACCCTGCTGGAACAGCTACCCGCCGTTTTCGCCCGAAGCCAGGACAAGGCGGCCGTGGCCCAGGCTATCGAACGCTTGACCGCACCGTACCTGAACCTGCCGGAAGCCCATCTGGCCCGCGCTCAGGCAGAAATCGACGCGGGGCACCTGACGAGCGCCCATGCCGCAGCCACGGAAGCCCTGCGCCTGAATCCGGATCTCGAACGCGCCATCTTGCTGCAAACACAGAGCGCGCCGCCCGAACATGTCCAGCAAAGCATGGAAGCCCTTGGCGCCTTCGCCCAGCAGCATCCCCAGGCCCTTGACGCACGCTTGAACTACGCCCGCTGGCTGGCCCTGGAAAAACACAACGACGAGGCCGTCGACCAGTACCGGAAACTGCTGAATGAATATCCGGACAATGATCCGCTGGCCTTCACGATTGTCGGGATTGCCGCGCAAGCGGGCGACCTGCCCACGGCTGAATCCCTGCTAACCCGGCTGGTCCAGCACAAATGGGGAGATGTCGAACGCCTGCGTGTCTTGCTGGGTGAAGTCCAGGCCGAATTGGGGCATCGCGACGAAGCCCTGCAGACGCTGGAAAGCGTACGGCCTGGCCCGCATTTTGTGACGGCCCAGACAAGCAAGGCACGCCTGCTTGTTGCGCAAGGACAAACCAGCGCTGCGCTGCAAAGCCTGCGGGACGCGCAAGCCCGCAGCGCCGACAACATCACGCCGCTTCAAACCGCCGAAGCCCAACTCCTTCGCCAAAGCGACAATCTGGCCGCCGCGCATGACATCCTGCAGAACATTCTGCAACGCGAACCGGATAACCTGGATGTCCTGTATGACGCAGCGCTGCTGGCCGAGCAACTCAACCTGCCCGCCCTGATGGAAGAACGGCTGCGCCGGATCATCGCCATCAAACCTGATCATGCCCACGCCCTCAATGCGCTGGGATACTCTTTTGCTGATCGCAATCAGCACCTCGAGGAATCCGAAAGCCTGCTGACCCGCGCAATCAAACTCGCCCCCGATGACGCCGCCATTCAGGACAGCATGGGCTGGTTGCGTTTTCGCCAGGGCAAACTGGCCGAAGCTGCAGATCTGCTGAAACAGGCCTATGCCCAGTTCCCGGACGCGGAAGTGGCTAGCCATCTGATCGAAGTCTTATGGCGCAGCGGGCAACAAGATGCTGCGCGCAAGCTGATGACAGAAGCCCTTCACGCCAACCCCAAAAGCATCCCGCTCAAAACCCTTGCTGCCCGCCTGGGTCTGTAACAAGGACAGCACTTGACTCTTTTGCGACACCTCATCGGTATCGGCATGCTCGGCATTTTGCTAGCTGGCTGCGGCAACCAGTCGACCAAACCGGATTTGCCGGCACGTCCTGCGCGGGAAAGCATTTCGCGATTCGCACTGGACGGGCGGATGGCCATCAGCCAGGCAGGGCGTTCAAACACCCTGCGCATCTCCTGGGAACACACCCCTGCGAGCGACCTCATCGGTTTTGCCAGTCCCCTTGGCAACCAGCTGGCTGAATTGCAGCGCGATGCGCAGGGCGCCCGCTGGACCTCTGCTGATGGCGAGCGCCGTGAAGCAGGCAGTGCCGATCAGCTGATGGCCCGCCTAACCGAAACTCCCGTACCGCTCGACAGCCTGGCTTTGTGGGTGCTGGGTCGCATCGGTTCCCAGGCCGAGGTCATACAGCGGGATCCTTTCGGCCGATTGCTGATCGCCGTCGAACAAGCCTGGACAGTGCGGATCACCAGCTATGAAAACGACTCGGTCAATGCACTGCCTGCAACACTGGAAGCGGAAAGACCCGGGCTGCGTGTAAAACTTGCCATTGAGGCTTGGCAACCATGAATGACGACTTCATCCTGTGCCCGGCCCCAGCCAAGATCAATCTTTTCCTGCACGTCACCGGTCGCCGCCCGGACGGTTACCACCTCCTGCAGACCGCTTTCCGCATGATTGATCGCTGCGATACGCTGGGTTTCCGCATCCGTAACGATGGTGAGATCCACCGCGTAAGCGACGTGCCCAGCGTACCAGCCGAATCCGACCTGATCATTCGCGCGGCACGCCTTTTGCAAGCCAAGACACACTGCCGTCTCGGTGCCGATATCCGCGTCGACAAGCATCTACCCATGGGAGGCGGATTAGGGGGAGGCAGTTCCGATGCAGCCACCACCTTGCTCGCCCTGAATCGCTTGTGGGCTCTGGACGTCCCGCGGCATAAATTGCAATCCTGGGCACTTGAACTTGGTGCGGATGTGCCCTTCTTCGTTTATGGCCGTACCGCACTCGCCGAAGGCGTGGGTGAAGAACTCCAGCCTCTGAGCTTGGCGCCCGCCTGGTATGTCATCATCGAACCTCCGGCATCCGTCCCGACCGCAGAAATTTTTGGCGCAAAGGAATTGACGCGAGACACGAAGCCCCTCATAATTACGGGCTTCGCAGTTGCCGAAACAGAGCGACGCCTGCAACAGGGGCGCAATGATCTGGAGGCGGTAGCCTGTACGCGTTACCCCGTGATTCTGAAGGCGCTTGAAGCCTTGTCACCGTTTGGTAGCGTTCGCATGAGCGGTTCGGGAGCCTGTGTGTTCTTGCCGTGCGAGCATCAGGCAGCTGCGGAAACGGTGGTGAAGATCCTGCAGGCCGAATGGAAGGTCTGGTGTGCTCCGGCACTGGATACCCATCCGTTACTGGCCTGGGCCAGAGATTGATGAATTTGTGCAGGGCAAGATCAAGCGTTGGATCTTGTCTAGCGTTGAAAAGTTTTTGTTGGGGAGTCGCCAAGTTGGTCAAGGCACCGGATTTTGATTCCGGTATTCGAAGGTTCGAATCCTTCTTCCCCAGCCCCTTAAAATCGGGCAGGTCACAGCCGAGGCTGTCGGCCTGCCCGAGTTGTTTCTGACAACGCATCTCACGAGGTAGTCATGGCGTACCGCAGCCTGATGGTCTTCACTGGCAATGCCAACCCGAAATTGGCTGCCGATGTCGTCAAACGTTTGGGCATTGCCGTTGGTTCGGCCACTGTTGGTCGATTCTCCGACGGCGAAGTCAATGTCGAGTTGCTCGAAAACGTCCGGGGTAAGGATGTCTTCGTGCTGCAGCCGACCTCTTCGCCCACCAACGACAATCTCATGGAACTGATGATCATGGTCGACGCGCTCAAGCGTGCGTCAGCCGGCCGCATCACTGCTGCAGTTCCCTACTTCGGCTATGCCCGCCAGGACCGCCGCCCGCGCTCTGCCCGTGTACCGATCACCGCCAAAGTGGTGGCCAACATGCTCCAGGCCGTCGGCGTACAGCGCATCCTGACGGTCGACCTGCATGCCGACCAGATTCAAGGCTTCTTCGATATCCCGGTCGACAACATCTACGCAACGCCCTTGCTCCTTTCGCATCTGCGCAAGGCCGAGCAAGGTGGCAAGCTGATGGTTGTTTCACCTGACGTCGGCGGTGTCGTACGTGCCCGTGCCGTGGCCAAACAACTCGAAACCGAGCTGGCCATCATCGACAAGCGCCGTCCGAAAGCCAACGTTTCCGAAGTGATGAACATCATCGGTGATGTCCGTGATCGCACCTGTGTGATCGTTGACGACATCGTCGATACCGCCGGCACGCTGTGCAAGGCTGCTCAAGCACTCAAGGAACATGGTGCCAGTCGCGTGGTGTCCTACATTACCCACGCTGTGCTGTCTGGTGCGGCGATTGCACGCATCATGGATTCCGAGCTGGACGAACTGGTCGTCACCGACACCATTGCGTTGCGTGACGACGCCAAGGCCTGTCCCAAGATCAAGCAGATATCGATCGGTTCCCTGCTGGCCGATACGATGTTGCGCATCAGCAATGAAGAGTCGGTCTCCTCGCTTTTCATGGATGAATAAATAAGTTTCGGACGGAGTCTGTCGGCCCCGTCTTTTTGTGTCGGTGAAAGCCTGGTCGCGGGCAGACACCCTTTAAGTCTGGAGATTCACATGCAATTCAACGTAAAAGCAAGCAAGCGTGACGTGACAGGTACGGGTGCGAGCCGCCGCCTGCGTAACGCTGGCACCACGCCGGGCATCATCTACGGTGGCGACAAGCCTGCCGTTCAGATCTCGCTGGACCACAATGACCTGTTCCACGCCCTGCGCAAGGAAGCCTTCCACAGTTCCGTGCTGAGCATCGACGTCGACGGCGCTGCCGAAACCGCCGTGCTGCGCGATGTGCAATGGCACCCGTTCCGTCAGATCGTGCTGCACGTGGATTTTCAGCGCGTCGACGCTACGCACGCCATCCACCTGAAGGTGCCGGTCCACTTCATCAACGCTGACATCTGCCCGGGCGTCAAGCTGGCAGGCGGCGTGGCTTCGCACACCATCAATGAACTGGACCTGAAAGGTCTGCCGGGCGATCTGCCCAGCTTCATTGAAATCGACCTGAAGGATCTGGATGCCAATGCGCCGTTGCACCTGCGCGACATCAAGCTGCCCAAGGGCGTTGAACTGGCCCACTCGACCGATGGCGACAAAGTTGCTGCTTCGATCGTCACCCTGCGTGCCGCTGCTGCGGATGCTGAGCCTGCCGCCGAAGCTGGCGAGGGCGAAGCCAAGGCTTGATGGCGCAGCCAGCTCCCAAGCTGATTGTCGGCCTCGGGAATCCCGGGGCCGAATACACCGAAACCCGGCACAACGCCGGGTTTTGGTTTTGTGAACGTCTGGCACAGGACCTCGGTGTCTCTCTCAGCCACGAAGCACGCTTTCATGGCTATGCAGGCCGTTCACGCGATGCGAATGTATGGCTGCTCTTGCCACAGACCTTCATGAACAAGTCCGGTCAGTCTGTACTGGCACTGGCACATTTCTATCGCATCCTGCCTGACGAAATCCTCGTGGTGCACGATGAACTGGATATTCCACCCGGTCAGTTGCGCCTGAAGTTCGGAGGTGGCCTGGGAGGCCACAACGGTCTGAAAGACATCGCATCGCGCCTTTCTTCGCAGGACTACTGGCGCCTGCGCATCGGCATCGGCCACCCGGGGGACAGGAACGAGGTGGTCAACTTTGTTCTGAACCGGCCACGTCGCGAAGAACAGACAGAAATCGATATGGCCATTGACCGGGCGCTGCTTGCCTGGCCCAAAATTGCCAGCGGCGACTGGAACGCCGCCACCCAATACATCAACGCGCGCCCTGCGGCGCCCAAGGAAAAAGCATGAGCCTCAAGTGCGGCATCGTCGGCCTGCCCAACGTCGGCAAGTCCACCCTCTTCAACGCGCTCACCAAGGCGGGCATTGAAGCGGCGAACTACCCCTTCTGCACCATCGAGCCGAACGTCGGCATTGTTGAAGTGCCGGATGCGCGCATGCAGCAGCTCGCCGAGATCGTGAAGCCGCAGCGCATGCAGCCCGCTATCGTCGAGTTCGTCGACATCGCCGGTCTGGTAGCCGGTGCATCGAAAGGTGAAGGGCTGGGCAACCAGTTCCTCGCCAACATCCGCGAGACCGATGCCATCGTGAACGTGGTGCGCTGCTTCGACGACGAAAACGTGGTGCACGTTTCCGGCCGCGTTGACCCGATCGCCGACATCGAGACCATCCTCACCGAGCTTGCTCTGGCCGACATGACCGCCGTGGAAAAAGCCATCCAGCGCGAACAGAAGAAGGCCCGCTCCGGTGACAAGGATGCACAGAAGTTTGTCGCCGTCCTCGAAAAGCTGCTGCCGCACCTGAACGAAGGCCAACCGGCACGCACCTTCAAACTGTCTGAAGAAGATCTGGTGCAGCTCAAGCCACTGTGCCTGATGACCCTGAAGCCCGCCATGTACGTCGGCAACGTCAAGGAAGACGGCTTCGAAAACAATCCGCACCTTGATCGCTTGCGCGAGCATGCCGCCAAGGAAGGCGCGCCGGTGGTTGCCCTGTGCGCGCAGATTGAAGCAGAACTGGCCGATCTGGATGATGAAGACAAGCTCGCCTTCCTTGCCGACATCGGCCTAGACGAGCCGGGTCTGAACCGCCTGATCCGCGCAGGTTATGACCTGCTCGGCTTGCAGACCTACTTTACCGCCGGGGTGAAGGAAGTCCGCGCATGGACCATCCACAAGGGCGATACCGCCCCGCAAGCCGCAGGCGTGATCCACACCGACTTCGAGAAGGGTTTCATCCGTGCCCAGACTATCGCCTTCGATGATTTCATCCAGTACAAGGGTGAACAAGGCGCCAAGGAAGCCGGCAAGATGCGCTCCGAAGGCAAGGAATATGTGGTCAAGGATGGTGATGTCCTGAACTTTTTGTTCAACGTCTGACGTCGCCTCACCGCGCACAGAATAGGCCCCGTCACGACGGGGCCTATTCTTTTTCGGGCGGCTTGTAGCGAAAGGTTACAGATCGTGGTTTTGTTCATCCGCTGAACCATAATCTGACCAAACGCAAGCGTCTTGCTGTGCGAACGCTTAGCATGTACCTTTAACTAAAGTTGTAGGTATGCTGCACTGAACAATCGTTCGGGTAACACATACAACCGGCACGATGGCAAACAGTCCGCAGAGTTCGCCTTGTTCAGGAGTTCACAAATGGTTTCCAGGTTCGACACGCAGTTCCCTGCTCCCCCCGTTTTTTCAATGTCGCGTCAAGCCTGGCACTTGAGTGGGGATTTGGCGGAGTCTTCGACGGATGGTGATGAAGACTTGTTCACCTTTCTGGACGAAGAACCTGAGGACGAACAGACGCCGCTTGATACCAAAGCGCCTTGGGTACTGCTGGTTGTTGATGATGAGCAGCAGGTGCATGAGGCCACGGTCCTGACCTTGCGCCGCGCACGCATCGCAAACCGTCCATTCCGTTTTCTGCATGCCAGCTCGGCAGCCGAGGCACGCCAGATCATCAGCGCCGAACCCCAGATTGATCTGGTCCTGCTGGATGTCGTCATGGAAACCCGTGATGCAGGTTTCAAACTGGTCACCGAATTGCGCGGTCCCATGGGACGCAAGGATCTGAAGATCCTGATCCGTTCCGGTCAACCGGGTCTGGAGAGCGAATCCACCGTATGCAAACGCTATCCGGTGGATGGCTACATGCAGAAATCCCAGCAGACGTATGCATTGATGATGGATGTCATCGGCAATCTTCTGCTCGGCACCTCGCCGGATCGGCATAGCGCCTGCTGAACCAAGCGCCTGCATGAGCGGCCATGCATACGTCGGGCGTTTCGCCCCTTCCCCTACGGGGCCGCTGCATATCGGTTCGCTGATCGCAGCACTGGCTTCTTGCCTTGAAGCGCACCATCAGAGTGGGCAATGGCTGATCCGCATGGAAGACGTGGACGCCCCGCGCACCGTTGCCGGAGCAGCGGATACCATCTTGAGACAACTGGATGATTACGGTTTCACCTGGGAGGGGCCTGTGCTTTGGCAAAGTCGGCGCCTTGACGCCTACCGCGCAGCCCTGGATCAGTTACGTGAGGCCGGCTTTGCGTATCCCTGTGCATGCTCCCGCCGGGAAATCGCAGATTCGGCACTGCTTGCGCCGGATGGCGCACATCGTTACCCCGGTACTTGTCGCAACGGACTCCCTGCCGGACGCAAGGCACGGGCCTGGCGCGTGAAGGCAGACACCAGTACGCTGGCTTGGCAAGATGCGCTCCAGGGACCACAGCACGAAGACATTGTGGAGACCGTCGGCGATTTCGTATTGCTGCGCGCCGATGGCCAGTTTGCCTACCAGCTGGCCGTTGTCGTTGATGATGCAGCCCAAGGCGTCACGCATATCGTGCGTGGTGCCGATCTGCTTGACTCTACCGCACGACAGATCCACCTTCAGCGCCTGCTCGGCTACCCGCAGCCCGCATATGCCCATCTGCCAGTTGCCACCAGTACCACGGGGGAAAAACTATCCAAGCAGACCTTGGCCGCCCCTCTCGACGCACAGTCCCCGGTCAAGGACTTGCTGCGTGCCCTGACGTTTCTCGGCCAGCAGCCACCCGCTGAACTCGCAAGCGAGAGTGTCACCGGAGTGTGGCAATGGGCGCGCTCGAACTGGCGGCTCGCCGCCGTACCACGCATGCGCCAGCAGGCGATTTGACCGGCACTACAGCGATTGCCGGCCGCGATAGCCCGCCAGCCCTATTGCCGCACGTACCGTCCCGTAGGCGAACCAGCTGACCAGACGCATCCACAGCGTCTGCCGCTGCCACCCGGCCAGCGTAAGCTCCACGCCACCCTCGGCCATGATCCGCTCCAGGCTCTTGCGCAGCTTTGCGGCAAATGCCTGATCGAGAATCACCAGATTGGCCTCGCGCGCCAACAACAGGCTGAAAGGATCGATATTGCTGGAGCCCACGGTTGCCCAGCCATCATCCACCACAGCAACTTTGGCATGCAGAAAGCTCTTGCGGTACTCCACGATCCGTACCCCGGCACCAAGCAGGTAGGGGTAGAGAACCCGGCAGGCATGGAACAGGAACCAGTATTCGACGCGTCCCTGCAGCAGGAGTGTCACCTTCACGCCACGCTGTGCAGCTTCGATCAAGGCATGCCGAAACGCCCGCCCCGGAAAGAAGTAGGCATTGGCAATCAGCACTTCGCGCTGCGCACCTTCAATAGCCTGCAGATAGGCGGCTTCGATATCGCGCCGATGACCAAGATTGTCGCGCATCAGGAATTTGGCTCGGACGCGTCCCACACGTTTCCTGATCGGCGTGACCCAGGCCAGGGTTTCCAGCCGGCGGCGCAGGCTCGCCCAGCTGACAATACGCCACAGATGCACCATTGCATTATGGATACGGACCACCAGCGGCCCCTCGATCCGCACGGCGAAATCCACACGGGGTGGAATCTGACCAGGGGTATCCATATCATTGATGATATTGATCCCCCCGACGAATGCGATCCGCCCATCCACGATTGCCAGCTTGCGATGCAAGCGGCGCAAGCGGCTACGCCCCAGTGAGAACACGCGGATCTCGCGGCGGTAGATAAAAACCTCTACCCCATCGGCGGCCAGATCCGGCATGGTGTCTTCTGCGAATGACCGTCCGCCAAACCCGTCAACCATGACCCGTACCACGACCCCCCGCAAAGCCGCCGCACGCAACGCAGCAGCGACCTGTTCGCCCGTACTGTCACGCTGGAAAATATAGGTCTCCAGCAGGATTTCGCTTTGTGCCGCTTCGATGGCTGCCAATAGCGCCGGAAAGTACTCGGCGCCACTTTCCAGCAGTTTGATCCGGTTGCCGGACAGGGATCCGTCTTTCATGGCAACTCGACCTGTACCGACAACAACGCATGATCCGACACGCCCGACCAGGGCTTGCCCCAATGCACCGTACCGGAATGCGCCTGCAAGCCACGCAGATAGATGCGGTCAAGTCGCAGCATCGGCAAGGTACTCGGGTAGGAACGCGCAGGCGTCCCGGTCAGCTCGGTAAATGCCTCGTTCAAGCCAAGGCGCAACAAAAGCCAGTCATTGGCGCGCGCGCGCCAGTCATTGAAATCCCCTGCAATGACCAGAGGGGCGCGGCGCGGTACGTGATGTTCAACGTACTCGGCCAAGAGTTCCAGTTGCTGCCGACGTTGATGCTCCGTCAACGAAAGGTGCACGCACAAACAGTGGAGCTCCTGTCCGTCCGGCAGTGCGACCTCACAGTGCAGGATGCCGCGTCGCTCCAGACGGTACAGACTCACATCGCGATTACGCGTACGCAAAATGGGGTAGCGCGATAGCACGGCATTGCCATGATGGCCGTGCTCATAGGCCGCGTTCGCACCATAAGCCGCATACAGATCGGCCCCAGCCAGAAACTGATGCTGAGGTTGTGCCGGCCAATCCAGATGACGTCGCTCGTGCTTGAGGTGCAAACCCTGCACCTCTTGCAGGAGGCATATATCAGGCTCCAGCCCTCGCAGACACGCACGCATCTCGTGGATGGCCATACGGCGGTTCAGGTGAGAAAACCCCTTATGGATGTTGTAGCTACAGATCCGCAGAATTGTCATGGCATTGTTTGCGAACCCCAATCAGGTCTATGAAACTGCCAGCATGCGCTCCAGCGAAAGTCTGGCCAGCGCAGCCTCTTGAGCAGGCACCGTGATGCGATTGACCACATTCCCGTCGACAAGATTCTCCAGCGTCCAGGCCAGATGTTGTGGATCAATGCGCTGCATGGTGGAACACATGCACACCATCGGCGACATGAACTGCACCATCTTGCCTTCGTGCTTCACTTCTTCAGCCAGCCGGTTAACCAGATTCAACTCGGTGCCAACCAGCCACTTGGTGCCCGGTGCAGCGTCTTTCACCACCTTGATGATGTACTCGGTAGAGCCAACATAGTCCGAATTAAGGCACACCTCGAAAGCGGATTCCGGGTGTGAAATGACTATGCCATCCGGATTCTGCTTGCGCCAGTTGGCTATATGCGAAGGCTGGAACATCTGATGCACGGCACAATGCCCTTTCCACAACAGCATCTTCGCCTTCTTGATCTGCTCAGGTGTCAATCCGCCATAAGGCAGATCTGGATCCCACACCACCATGTCTTCCAGCGGAATGCCCATCTTGTAGCCACTCCAGCGCCCCAGATGCTGATCCGGGAAGAACAGGATCTTCTCGCGCTGGGCGAAGCTCCATTCAAGGATCCTGGGTGCATTACTTGATGTGCATACGATGCCACCATGTTCGCCGCAGAAAGCTTTCAGGTCAGCCGCCGAATTGATGTAGGTCACTGGCGTGACTTGTGCATCCGGCGTACCCAGCACTTCACGCAATTCGCGCCAGCAGCGTTCCACTTTGGAAAGACTCGCCATATCAGCCATCGAGCACCCCGCCGCCAGATCCGGCAGGATCGCAATCTGATTCGGTTTGGACAGGATATCCGCCACTTCGGCCATGAAGTGCACGCCACAGAACACGATGTACTCGGCATCGGTTTCGCCAGCCAAGCGCGAAAGCTTGAGTGAATCACCGGTCAGATCAAGATGCTGATACACATCGGCACGCTGGTAGTGGTGCACCAGCAGCACGACACGCTTGCCGAGCTTGGCCTTGGCAGCCCGGATGCGCGCATGCGCATCCGCGTCCTGCAAAACATTGAAGTGATCGAAAGAAATAGTGGAAGTTTGCATGGAGAATACACATTGAATACTTGAAGCGAATCGCTAGTTTAGCCGCAGTCGCCCACCGCCGGCATCCCGCACGTACTCAGGACTGTGTCCATGGCAACCCAGCATGGCGCCAGCCACCAATCCTGCCGCGCTGACCATTGGCATCCTTGTCACCTTCAAAACCTTCGAGCACGTTGTAGCAGTCAGGCATACCTGCTTCGGTCGCGGCAATTGCCGCGTTGTGCGAACGCGCACCACTACGGCAGATGAACAACAACAAGGATTCAGGATCCGCCTGCTTTTTCAAGTGCGTCAGAAAGTGCGGGTTGGGCACATTCCCCGGATACATGTTCCACTCGATTTCAATCGCTCCTGGAATGCGTCCGACCCAGTCCAGCTCGGCACGGGTACGGACATCCACAATGCGCGCACCGGGCGCCAGCGACAACAACGAATACGCCTCCTGGGGCGTCAGCGCCCCCTCGTAAGGCAGCCTCATCTTCTCGGCACGCGCCCTGGCCAGGCGCAGAATATCTGTCAGGGTTCCCATGATTATTGTTATCACCGTTACAAGAACAAGCTTTGAGTATGCCGTGGAAGCCCCGTTTTCTCAAAACGCACCACATTGGTGCTCCACAATGACAGCAAGCACCAAAACGGGCAAAACATAGACAATCCCGCCGCAACGCCCTTGTGGCACAATTGTCGCGTCCTGCAAGCCGGCGGTGTAGAGCCGGAATGCGTCAGGAACGGAAATCCTGCAGCCACCATTGGCACAGTACATGCTTCCAATCTGACGTTAACGCGCTGCCCAAAAGTACATTTCCCGTACTGCGGACTGATGGCGGACAGGTATCGCAACCCGGTTCAATTCATTCATTTGTTAGGAGCGAGAGTAGACATGACGACCCCTCAAGACGTTATCAAACTGATCAAGGAAAGCGACGCCAAGTTCGTTGACCTGCGTTTTACCGACACCCGCGGCAAAGAACAGCACGTGACCGTGCCGTCCCACGTGGTTGACGAAGACTGGTTCGAGCATGGCCACGCCTTCGACGGCTCCTCCATCGCTGGCTGGAAAGGCATTCAAGCTTCCGACATGCTGCTGTCGCCGGACGTCAATACCGCCAAAATCGATCCTTTCTTTGATGAAACGACCGTCATCATCACCTGTGACGTGATCGAACCGTCCGATGGCAAAGGCTATGACCGCGACCCGCGCTCCATCGCCAAGCGCGCTGAAGCCTATCTGAAGTCCTCCGGCCTGGGCGACACCGCTTATTTCGGTCCGGAACCCGAATTCTTCATTTTTGACGGCATCAGCTGGTCTTCCGACATGTCTGGCTGCTTCGTCAAGATCAAGTCCGACGAAGCTGCCTGGACCTCCGCGGAAGACACCGAAGGCGGCAACATCGGCCACCGTCCGACCGTCAAGGGCGGCTACTTCCCGGTTCCGCCGGTCGACAGCCACCAGGACATCCGTGCCACCATGGTACTGATCCTCGAAGAGCTGGGCATCCCGGTTGAAGTGTTCCACCACGAAGTGGCAACCGCTGGCCAGAACGAAATCGGCACCAAGTTCTCCTCGCTGGTACAACGTGCTGACTGGACCCAAACCATGAAGTACGTGGTGCACAACGTTGCTCACCAATACGGCAAAACCGCAACCTTCATGCCCAAGCCCATCGTTGGCGACAACGGTTCCGGCATGCACGTCCACCAATCCGTCTGGAAGGATGGCAAGAACCTCTTCGCAGGCAATGGCTATGCCGGTCTGTCCGAATTCGCGCTGTACTACATCGGCGGCATCATCAAGCACGCCAAGGCACTGAATGCCATCACCAACCCGGGTACCAACTCCTACAAGCGTCTGGTCCCGCACTTCGAAGCGCCGGTCAAGCTCGCCTACTCGGCGCGTAATCGTTCCGCCTCGATCCGCATCCCGTTCGTGCAATCCGACAAGGCTCGCCGTATTGAAACCCGTTTCCCGGATCCGCTGGCCAACCCCTACCTGGCTTTCTCGGCTCTGCTGCTGGCCGGTCTGGATGGCGTGCAGAACAAGATCCACCCGGGCGACCCGGCTGACAAGAACCTGTACGACCTGCCGCCGGAAGAAGACAAGCTGATCCCGACCGTTTGCGCTTCGCTGGAAGAAGCACTGGCAGCACTCGACGCAGACCGTGAGTTCCTGACCCGTGGCGGCGTGTTCAGCAACGAGTTCATCGATGCTTACATCGAGCTGAAGATGACCGAAGTGAACCGTACCCGCATGACGACCCACCCGGTCGAATTCGACATGTACTATTCGCTGTAATTGGCCTTGCGCATCGAGGCCTTGGCCTCGCGCGCAAAGTAAAAAGGGACGGGCTTGCCTGTCCCTTTTTTCATCCAGCCTACGACTGCGCCGACACAGCGCTGATCGGAGCATTCATTGTTTTTTGTGTCAGGGCGCTTACACTCTCGGCAGCATCAATCTTCTGGACATGCCCATGAAACGGAATCTTCGCCTCGCCTGCCTGCTGACCTGTCTGCTGGCACCTACCGCTCAGGCAGATATCTACAAGTGTGTGGACGACTCGGGCCACATCACCTACACCAACGACAAGCCTGCAGCGGGCCAAAGAAGTTGTTCCCTGATGACCAAGGACCAACCTGTCAATTCAGCAGCCCCCCTTGCCCCGAAAAAGGCTACCGCGCCTTCTCCCGCAGGCTTTCCGAAGGTCGATAGCGACACCCAGAAGAATCGTGACACCGATCGCCGCAAAATCCTGGAAACAGAACTGGAGACAGAAACCAAAGCCTTGGCGGCAGCCAGAAAGGAACTGGCGGAACAGGAAGCCACCCGCCTCGGTGACGAAAAGAACTACCAGAAATATCTGGATCGCATTCAAGGCTATAAAGACAAGGTGACACTTCACGAACGCAACGTAGAAGCCTTGAACAAGGAAATCGCGAAGCTGAAATGAATCTGGATTGCCGCGGCGTGCTTCTTGCTAGTGTATTTTCCTTATGAGCCCTCCAAGCCTGAATTCTTCAGAACAAACCCTGTCAGCTTCTACGGCAGGTCTTGAATTATTGTCTTCTGCCGTGGTGATGGTGAGCGCAGATCGCTCGGTATGCTACGTTAATCCCTCTGCCGAACACCTGTTTGCAACCAGCAGCCGGCAATGCCTCGGGCATCACCTGTCCGCTTTACTGGGCGACCTGCCCGGGTTGTGGTCCGCTCTGGATAACGCACTGGCCAACAACTGGAGCCACACCGGCCAGAACCTGGCCATCAAGCGCCCCAACCAACCCGCACTGCACCTGGATTGCACGGCCTCCCCTGTGGATCTGCCGCCAGCTCGCCTACTCCTCGAGTTCCGCCCACTGGATGCCCAGTTGAAAGTCGCCCGCGAAGAGAGACTGGCCGAACAGCAGCAAGCCAACCGCGAACTAGTCCGCAACCTCGCCCACGAAATCAAGAATCCTTTGGGCGGCATCCGCGGCTCTGCCCAATTACTCGAACGCGAGCTGGATGATCCACAGTGGCGCGAATACACCCAGGTCATCATTGCTGAAGTGGATCGTTTGCAGGATCTCATGAACCGCCTGCTCAATTCGCATCGCATGATGCATCCGACCATCGTCAATGTGCATGACGTCCTGGAACGTGTCCTCAGGCTGATCCAGGCGGAATTCCCGAACATCACGGTTCGCCGCGACTATGACGTGAGCTTGCCGCACCTGACCGCCGACCGCGAGCAACTGATCCAGGCTGTTTTGAACATCTCACGCAATGCAGCACAGGCATTGCAAGGACAAGGCAGCATCACTTTGCGGACCCGAGCTGCCCGTCAGGTCACTCTATCCAAGCGCCGCCACAAACTGGCATTGGAATTGCGAGTAATCGACAACGGACCGGGCATCCCTCCGGATATCCGTGACACCATTTTCTACCCGCTAGTTTCGGGACGCGAAGGTGGCACGGGCTTGGGGTTATCCATCGCTCAAAGCTTTGTAGAACAGCACCAGGGCACCATCGATCTGGAAAGCGAACCCGGCCGCACCTGCTTCACGATCCTTTTGCCGATCACTCAATCGTAATCAGGCGTGAAGTGCCCCTCGTAACAGAACACGGACTACCAGAACATGAATCCTGTCTGGATTGTTGATGACGACCGATCGATCCGCTGGGTGCTGGAAAAAGCGCTAGCCCGCGAAAATATCGCTTTCCGCAGTTTCTCCTCGGCTTCGGAAGCCTTGTCCATCCTGGATGCAAACGGGGCGCCCCCCCAAGTCCTGATCTCGGACATCCACATGCCTGGCGACTCCGGCCTGGTGCTCTTGCAGCGCGTCAAGGAAAAACATCCCAACCTGCCCGTCATCATCATGACGGCCTATTCCGATCTGGATAGTGCCGTCTCGGCCTTTCAGGGCGGCGCTTTCGAGTATCTACCCAAGCCGTTTGACGTGGATCAGGCGCTTGATCTGTTGCAGCGCGCCCTCAAAGAAAGCACGCACCAGATTGGAGCGGACGAGTCGGAAGCAACTGTTCCGGAGATTCTGGGTCAAGCCGCCTCGATGCAGGAAGTCTTTCGTGCCATTGGCCGCCTGTCGCAGTCTTCTGCGACGGTCATGATCAATGGCGAATCCGGCACCGGCAAAGAACTGGTCGCACGTGCCCTGCACCGCCACAGCCCCCGCAAGGACGGTCCTTTTGTTGCGATCAACACGGCTGCGATTCCGCGCGACCTGCTCGAATCCGAACTCTTCGGTCATGAACGCGGGGCCTTTACCGGTGCCGCTTCCCAACGCCGCGGACGCTTCGAGCAAGCCGAAAACGGCACTTTGTTCCTCGACGAAATCGGCGATATGCCGTCCGAGTTGCAAACCCGTCTGCTACGCGTACTCTCTGATGGGCATTTCTATCGCGTCGGGGGGCACACGCCGGTCAAGGCCAATGTGCGCGTGATTGCCGCCACCCACCAGAATCTGGAGCAACGTGTTCGCGACGGGCTGTTCCGCGAAGACTTGTTCCACCGTCTCAACGTGATCCGCCTGCGCCTGCCGCCGCTACGCGAGCGCCGTGAAGATGTGCCGATCCTGGCCAAACATTTCCTGGTTCATAGTGCCCAGGAACTGGGCGTGGAAACCAAACGACTCTCCGAAGCAGCCTTGCACCGTTTGCAGAGTTTCGACTTCCCGGGCAACGTGCGCCAGCTTGAAAACATCTGCCACTGGCTGACTGTTATGGCACCAGGCCAGACGGTTGACGAAGCGGACCTGCCTGCCGATATGCGCGAAGCCGTTGCCAGCACCACAAGCGCCGCCGGAAACGATTGGGTCAGTGCCTTGAATGCCGAAGCGGATCGCCTGATCCACTCGGCTCCCGGCGAGGTGTTTGACCGCCTCAGCAAGGAATTCGAAAAGAATCTGATCCTGCGTGCCCTGGCAGCAACCGGGGGACGTCGTGTTGAAGCCGCCCAGTTACTCGGGATAGGCCGCAATACGATCACGCGCAAGATCCAGGAACTGGCCATCGACGCCGGACGCAGTGAAGAGTAATTCGCGCTAGACTGCCAGCCTTTGCTGGCTTTCCCTCGCGCTCACCATGCCAGATTCTTCGCATGATGGATTGAATTACCCACTGCTGTTGCTGCACCTGGGGCCAGCCCGCACACGCTTTGACGTGGACTGGCTGGCCGAATGCAGTTCCACCAACACCCTTTTGTTGGAGCGTGCCACGCGTGGGGCACCTTCAGGCAGTGTGCTGGTCGCCAATCACCAGACGACCGGGCGTGGCCGGCGTGGCCGGAGCTGGCTGTCTTCACCGGGCTGCAGCCTGACCTTCTCGGTGCTCTGGCGTCTGCCGCCCGCTGTCCGGAGTTCGGGGCTGAGCCTGACGATAGGCCTTGCCATTGCCCAGGCACTGGAAGGTCTGGGCATTCGCGGTGTCGCGCTCAAATGGCCCAATGACATCTGGCTGAACAGCAGAAAACTGGGGGGCGTACTGATTGAGGTGGCCTTTGATAGCGACGGTCTAGGGCTGATTATCGGTATCGGCCTCAACCTGCAACACGACACGGACTGGCAAGCCCAGCTTGGACAAAACAGTGCCGCCCTGAGTGAAACGGAGCTTTCCCTTCCTCGCGAGGTCATTCTTGGAGCGATACTGCAGCAAATGGCGAGCACGCTCGACACCTTCAGCCGCGACGGATTCGGTGCCCTGCGCGAAGCATGGTGCACGCGCAATGCCTTGCGGGGCCGCCCCGTACGCATCAGCTCGGAAAGTGGCGAGCATCAAGGCGTTTGCGGGGATATTGGAGCGGACGGCTCGCTGATCCTGCACACGGGAAATGGTGCTCACCTTTTGATTACCAGCGGCGACGTCAGCCTCATCCCACTCCCTGTCTGAATTTCATGTATCTGCTCATTGACGCCGGCAACTCCCGCCTCAAACTTGCCTGTCACGATGGGCAGGACTGGGTGCTGCGCACCGCCGTGACGGACCTCGGACAACTCCGCGAAGAACTGCCCCCCGGCTTCCTGCCCTCCCGCATTGTCATTGCCAACGTGGCAGGCCCACGGATGGCCGAACAGTTGCAGCACAACCTGGCCGGCCTTGAGGCTCCCATCGAGTGGCTGCAGGGCAGCAAGAGCCGTTGCGGCCTGCACTGCGGCTACACCGATCCTGCACAGCTTGGCGCAGATCGCTGGGCCGCCGCCATTGGTGCCTGGCAGCACATCCAGTCTGATTGCGTGGTCGTATGCGCCGGCACAGCAACCACGGTGGATGTCATCCGCGCCCCGGGGTGCTTTGCGGGCGGCTGCATCCTGCCGGGCTTCGGCCTGATGCTGGAAGCGCTGTCTACCCGGACAGCAGCATTGCCCCGGGCCCAAGGTGGATTGCCTCCCGAAACCCTGCGCCAAATCCCGGTCGAGACCCAAAGCGCCATCCGCGCAGGTTGCCTGCATGCCCAGCTCGGCGCCATTGAACGTATTGCCGCACAATTGCCAACAGCGAGCCCGATCCTGCTAGCCGGTGGGTTCGCTGAAACGCTCGCCCCCCATCTCGATGCCCGTGCCCGACTGCATCCCTGGTTGGTCATGGACGGTCTGCTCGCCATCGCCACCGATTCCAAAACAAATCCGCCGATGGGTCCGAAATCCTGATGAGGAGTATTGGAGCCAATGCGTCGTCGCAGGATAATCAGCCCCTATGAAGACTCTGCGCCCCTTCTTTTACCTGCTACTGGCGGCCAATATCGTTCTCGCGATTCTCTCGGCCTTGCCTTTGCTCGGCATCCAGCTACCCTGGACGCCCAGTGGCGAAGCGGATCGCCTCAACCATCAGCTCACCCCGGAAAAAATCCAGCCCCTTGGCGCAGACCCCGCCAAACCGACGCCACCGGCCAGTGCGATCACGTCGTCACCTGCCACAGAACCTGTCGCAGCAGCTTCTGACCCGAACAATGTGGTCTGTGTGGCCGTGCGCAACCTCACCCGGGAAGGTACGCAGCAAATTTCGGAACAGGCCGCACGCCAGGACGGAGGACTTGCTGTTCGCATCAGCGGCGTTTCACCAACCTCTTATTGGGTCAATATCCCGCCAAACGGTGGCAAGGAAGCCGCAAGCAGGCGCGGTGAAGACCTTACCAAGGCAGGCATCGAGGATTACATCATCGTTCGTGACAGTGGCCCCAACCAATACGCAATTTCCTTGGGTCTGTTCCATAGTGAAGAAGCCGCAAACCGCCTTATTGAGCAACTCAAGAAGAAAAACATTAAAACTGCCCGCATAACCGTCCGCGACAACACCGGAAATGGCGCGCGCGCCGAAATAACCGGGCGTACCGAACCGCTGGAGGCCTTGCTCAAAGAGTTTCTGACCGCCCGCAAGGACGCAGAGCGTGATGCCTGTGCGCCAAACTGAAACTCCGCGCTCCCACATCTTCACAGTAGGATTGACCGGCGGAATAGGTAGCGGCAAAACGACGGTGGCTCAAGGTTTTGCCGCCCACGGCATCCGCATCATCGACGCAGACGAGATCTCGCACGCACTCACAGCCCCCGGTGGTTCAGCGATGCCTGCCATCGTGACCACTTTTGGCACCACCATGCAGCAGGCAAACGGAGCCTTGGACCGCGTCGCGATGCGGCGCCTTGTGTTTTCAGACCCTGGCGCCCGCCAGCGCCTTGAAGCCATCCTGCACCCGATGATCCGCAGCGAATGTGTTGCACAACTCGAACGTGCAGACTCGCCTTATGCCATGCTCGTTGTACCCTTGCTACTCGAATCGGAAGCATGGCGCGCACGCTGCGACCGTATCCTGGTCGTAGATTGCCCCCCCGAGCTGCAAGTCAAACGCGTGATGGCCCGCAGTGCGCTCACCGCAACAGAAGCGCATCAGATCATCGCCGCACAAATCAGTCGGGCCCAGCGCCTGGCGGCAGCCACCGAAGTCATCGACAATACGGGAAGCTTGTCAGCGCTGCACACCCGCATTGACGCACTGCATCAGCACTATCTCCTTGAATCGGCAAAGCCATTCAGCAAATCTTGATGTTATGATGCGGCAGCATTCCGGCCCAAATACGCACAAACATCAAGACTAGAACAGCGAATTGCGGTGATTACCTACGAATATCCTCTGAGCGAACGCATCCGCACACTGCTGCGCCTGGAAGATTTGTTCGACAAAGTCCTGCATTTCTCGCTGGCAAACGGAGCCTACGAGCATCACACCGCACTGCTCGCTCTCTTTGAAATCCTTGATGTTGCCGGCCGTGCCGATCTCAAAGTCGACCTGGTACAAGAACTCGAACGGCAACGTCAGATTCTCCTGGCCTTTCGCGACAACCCCCAGATTTCTGAAGAAGCACTCTCCGGCGCACTGTACGAGATTGAGCAATCCAGCAGTGCGCTGCTTGCCATGGCAGGACGAATCGGTCAGTACCTGCGCGAATCAGAATGGCTCATGGCCATTCGATCACGCACAGCCATTCCAGGGGGAGTCTGCGAGTTTGATCTGCCCTCGTACCACTACTGGCTCAACCGCGATGCGGACAAACGCCGCCGGGACATTCAAGGCTGGCTCAACCCCATGCTTCCGATTCGCGACGGACTGACCATCATCCTTCGTCTGCTGCGGGAAAGCGGCCGTTCGGAAGAACAGCTTGCCAAACGCGGCAGTTACCAAATCATGATGTCCGGTCGCCACGCGCAATTAGTCCGTGTGCGCCTTGAACGAGAAATTTGCGCGCTTCCGGAAATCAGCGCCAACAAATATGCGTTCAATATCCGTTTCGTAGCACCTGATGTCGCCTCACGCCCGCGTCAGGCAGAAACCGACATTCCGTTTGAACTGACCTTCTGCAGTTTGTAAACCTCATCGAAAAATCTCTGGTCAAACCGCGGCCAGAAAACAAAAAGCCCAGTCCGAAGACTGGGCTTTCTAGGAATTTTGGTAGGGGCAGTAGGATTCGAACCTACGACCAATTGATTAAGAGTCAACTGCTCTACCAACTGAGCTATACCCCCAAAATCTGTTCCGCTTCGTTTTCCGGTGGTAGGCCGTGCGGGATTCGAACCTGCGACCAACGGATTAAAAGTCCGCTGCTCTACCAACTGAGCTAACGACCCTCCAGAAGCGAAGCCACGCATTCTAGCGAAATCATATAAACGTCGTCAAGCACTAGCCGCATTTTCCTGGCGCAAACATCGCGCCTGAAAAACGGCCAAGGCACTTGGTGCCAGAAATGGCGCCATCTTGCTCAGTAAAACCCAGACGTCGGCATAGCTCTGTCGTCAGTCCCGCCTGATTGAGTGAGTAGAAGTGCAGGCTTGGTGCTCCTCCGGCCAGCAAGCGTTCGCACAGCGTCGTCACGACGTCCAGCCCAAACGCACGCACGCTGTCTGTGTCATCCCCAAAGCCCTCGAATTTCCGGCGCATCCATTGCGGGATTTCAGCGCCACAACTTTCCGAAAACCGTGCAAGTTTGGTATAGCTGGCTATCGGCATGATGCCCGGTATAACCGGAATCACGAGGCCAGCCTTGCGAACCGCGTCCACAAAATGGAAATAGGCATCCGCATTGTAGAAATACTGTGTGATTGCCGAATTGGCGCCAGCCTGAACCTTGCGCACAAAGGCGGCGAGGTCTGTATCGAAACTGCGTGCCTGGGGATGTACCTCAGGATAGGCGCCAACTTCGAGGAAGAACTCATCACCCGATTCTTTCCGGATGAACTCGACCAGCTCATTGGCATAGCGGAATTCTCCCGGATCAGCCATGCCAGACGGCAAATCGCCACGCAAGGCCACGATGCGATTGACGCCGATTTCGCGGAACTCGGCCAGATGTTCACGGATGCTGGCTTGTGTCGCGCCGATGCACGACAAGTGCGGTGCGGCATTCAGCCCGGCTTCACGGATCTCACGCACAACCTGCAGGGTACGGTCGCGTGTCGAACCGCCGGCACCATAGGTGACGGAAAAAAATTCGGGTTTCAGTACTGCGAGCTGATCGCGGACACCGCGCAACTTTTCAACGCCTTCAGGTGTGGCAGGCGGGAAGAACTCGATGCTGAAACGGGGTTTGCTGCTCATCATTCACAACTCCGGAAACTGCGCTGTCATTCGTCGGGAATGACAGCGCAGGACTGCATCAATAGCGGTAGTGATCAGCCTTGTACGGGCCTTCGACAGGCACGCCGATGTAAGCGGCCTGATCCGGGCGCAGCACGGAGAGCTGGGCGTTGAGCGTCTTCAACTGCAGGCGCGCGACCTTTTCATCCAGATGCTTGGGCAGCGTGTACACACCGACCGGATACTCGGCGGTACGCGTAAACAACTCAATCTGCGCGATGGTCTGGTTGGCGAAGCTGGAGCTCATCACGTAGCTCGGATGGCCCGTTCCGCAACCGAGATTCACCAACCGGCCCTTGGCCAGCAGGATGATGCGGCGGCCTGACGGGAAGATGACGTGATCAACTTGCGGCTTGATCTCTTCCCACTGGTATTTCTCCAGCGAGGCAACGTCGATTTCGTTATCGAAGTGGCCGATGTTGCAGACAATGGCGTTGTTCTTCATCTCCACCATGTGATCATGCGTGATGACGTGGTAATTACCGGTGGTCGTCACGAAAATGTCAGCCTTATCGGCAGCATATTCCATGGTTACAACCCGGAAACCTTCCATGGCCGCTTGCAATGCACAGATCGGGTCGATTTCAGTAACCCAGACCTGTGCCGACAGCGCACGCATGGCTTGGGCGCAGCCCTTGCCCACATCCCCGTAACCAACGATCACGGCGACCTTGCCGGCGATCATCACGTCGGTGGCGCGCTTGATGCCATCCACCAACGATTCGCGGCAACCGTAGAGATTGTCGAATTTGGACTTGGTGACAGAGTCATTGACATTGATTGCCGGGAATTTCAGGTCCCCGCGCGCATGCATCTGATACAGGCGATGCACGCCGGTCGTGGTTTCTTCGGTCACGCCCTTGATCGCGGCCAGACGCACCGAATACCAGGCCGGATCAATCGCCAGCTTGGCCTTGATCGCGGCGAACAGGATGGTTTCTTCTTCGGAGCCCGGCTTGCTGATGACCGACAGATCCTTCTCGGCCTTGGCGCCCAAGTGCAGCAGCAGGGTCGCGTCACCGCCATCATCCAGAATCATGTTGGAGTAACCACCATCGGTCCACTCGAAGATGCGGTGGGTGTAATCCCAATAGTCCGCCAGGGATTCACCCTTAACGGCAAAGACCGGAATGTTCGCAGCCGCAATGGCCGCGGCCGCGTGATCCTGCGTCGAGAAGATGTTGCACGAAGCCCAGCGTACTTCGGCGCCGAGCGCAGTCAACGTCTCGATCAGCACGGCAGTCTGGATGGTCATGTGCAGCGAGCCGGTGATACGTGCGCCCTTGAGCGGCTGGGTCTTCGCGAACTCCTCGCGAATGGCCATCAAGCCCGGCATTTCGCCTTCGGCGATCTTGATCTCTTTACGGCCCCAATCGGCCAGCTTGAGATCGGCAATGACATAATCGTTGAATTCAGTTGTCGCATTCGCCACGGTGTTCTCCTTGAACAAGTGGCCGGAACGGGAGAATGGAAGCTTGATATGGCTCACCGTCTACCCCGTGCCCGGCACGGTTGAACTGGTGAGCGCGGTTGAATCGTGACCCGCAGCAGAGAAGCGGCGGGGTCCGAGCCTGGGATCATGACGATCTCGCAGCGCTCCTCGGAAGCACTGGATTATAGCGATTTATGCTGCAGAAACCAGAGGACCTTCACCCTCCGGGCAGGACAGCGGTGGCACGCTGGCGGTGCGCGGGCCAGGCTTCAATCCATTTGCGCAGCTCATCAAGCGGCATGGGCCGGCCAAACAGGTAACCTTGCGCCTCCGGACACCCCATGCGGCCAAGCAGCGCAGCCTGATCCTCGGTTTCGACGCCCTCTGCAATGACTTCCTTGCGCAAGCGTCGTCCCAGCTGGATGACGACCCCTGCAATACTTGCATCAGCCTCCGCTTCACTGAGTTCTTTCACGAAGGCCTTGTCGATTTTCAAGCGATCAACCGCCAGGCCTTTGAGCTGTGCCAGAGAGGAATATCCCGTCCCGAAATCATCAATGGCCAGCTGAATACCCATCCCATGCAAGGCATCCAGCGTCTCGCGGACATAGGCAGCATCTTCCATGGCAATGGATTCGGTGATTTCCAGCTCCAGGCAACGCGGATCGATTCCAGACGCCAGGATGATCTGCTGCAGCTCATGCAGGAAGGCCGGATGACGGAACTGGATTGCCGACACATTGACCGCCATGCGCAGGCCAGCCAAACCGTCCCGATGCAGTCCGGCCAGCACGGCACAGGCCTGTCGCAGAACGAAGAGCCCTATCTCGCGGATCAATCCGGACTGCTCTGCGACCGGGATGAAGCGGTCAGGCCCGATGGGATCTCCCGACTCGGGCCGCCAGCGCACCAAGGCCTCAAACCCGATCAGGCGACGATCACTCAGCGCGATCTGAGGCTGGTACACAACGAATAACCGTTCTCCACGCAAGGCCTGCCGCAAGCCATTGAGCAGATTGACCCGCTCATGCGTCTGCCGTGAAAGCTCCGGGGCATACCAGGCCAGCTGTCCACGCTGGTTCGCCTTGGCCGTACGCAAGGCCTGGAACGCGGCCTCCAGCGCAGCCGGGCCATCATCGGCTTCCACGTCGGAAAGACGGGTCAGGCCAATCGTGACCGAGACCATGGCTTCCTCACTGAGGACGGACAATGGCACGGCGAACATCGGCAGCAGGCATTCAGGCTCCACGATAGCCGCAGGCCCGAGGACCGCAAAGATATCCGCCGACACACGCGCCAGCGTGGCTTCGACCTGAATGCCCTGACGCAAGCGCTGGGCCAATGCGCGCAACAATGCGTCCCCAAAGGTTTGCCCCAAGGCTTCATTGATTTCGCCAAAGCGATCAATGTCGATGAGCGCCAGCAGCAAGCCGGCCTGCTTGCCGGAGGTATAAACCTCATCAAGCTGCTCGCTCAGATAACGCCGGTTGGGCAGACCAAGCAGACGGTCAAAGAAAGCATCGTGCTGCAGGCGCGCCAGCAAGGCCCGATTGTCCATACAGGCGGCGAAATGCGCGGCAAAAGTTTCAACCACGCTGTCATCCACCTGGCCAACAGTCTGGCGTCTTGTATCGAGATACAACACCAGTACCTGCCCATCACGCGCGGGAATGCTCAGGGCAATGCCTTGCGCGCCTCTTTCGAGAGCTCCACATACGGCGAGGCTGCGCAAACAACAGTCACGGACACTCCCGTCCGAATCATCAGCCTGTTCAAGCTCAGCCTGGAATCCGGCCGTCGTGCACAACACCTGCAGCCCAGCAGCCGCGTCCTGCGGATTCTGCAGCAACACCACCCCCGAACAGGCCAACTGCAGGAGCGCAGCGAATTGTTCAAGGACGCCTCGGGCAAATGCAATGTCATCGTCCTGACTCATCAGCGCACTTCCGGTCTGGATGATGCGGCGCAATTGCTGACGGCTGGCTTCAATGCTGCGAATCTGGCGATACGTCCGGATCGCCGAGGACAGACAGGTGTAGATGTGATTGCGGGTGAGTTCGGACTTGGTCCGGTAATCGTTGATATCGTAATCGCGGATCGCCGCGATCTCCGGCGCAAAGCCTGGCTGGCCGGTATGCAGGATGATGCGGGTATCGGTCAGGCCCAGGTCATTACGGATCGCCTTGACCAGATCAAGCCCGGCCTGCTCGTGCTCCATGACGACATCCAGCACGACCAACGCAACATCCTGCTCGCGCTGCAGCAGATCAAGCGCCTCGCGCGCAGAATTGGCATGCAGCCACTCGATGAGTCCGCCCTCGACTACCAGCCCGTTCATCGCAAAAACCATGGACTGGTGTACGCCTTCATCATCATCGACAATCAGACAACGCCAGCGCAGCACATTTGCCGCCCCTTCTGGATTGTCAGGTCCTTCCTCGGCAAACAGGAACTGTTCATCCGACTGCGGATCGTGTTGCGTCACGCGAGAACCTCATGAATGAGTTGGAAAGCGGCCCATCGGTCCCGGCTTATATCGCCGTTTTTCCGAATGGTCACACAGTGCAGCCCACCCGGCAATGGGGAAACTCGTTGCGCAAGTCATGGCATGCACAGCCACCTTGACTGGCGATCAGTTTACCGCCTTCAGAGGACACTTTCGCCAACTCAAACATGCGTCGATTCATGCTCAGAGCCTTCCCGGAATTTCGTTTCAAACACATCCTCCGAGAGACAAAACGGTACGCCACAGCGTAGCGCACGGGCGGCCGTGGAATCCTGGCCGCCCGCATTGCATCAAGCAGAGCGCCGCTTGAAACGATAGGCCACGGCCAGGATCACGAACCACAGCGGGCTGACGATGAGCGCCTGGCGGGTATCGTCTTCCAGCGCCAGAAGCGCCAGGATGAACACGAAGAACACCAGACAGGCCACGCACATGGTGATACCGCCGGGCATCTTGTAGATGGAGGACTCATGCAGCGCGGCGCGCTTGCGACGATAGGCGATATAGGAAAACAGGATCAGCGACCACACGAACATGAACAGGATCGCCGACACCGTGGTGACCAGCGTAAACGCCTCCACCAGATCCGGAACCATCCACATCAGCACCACGCCACCCAGCAGGCATACACAGGAAAACAGCAAGCCGCGCGAAGGCACGCTGGCGTGCGAAAGACGCCCGAAAGCCTTCGGTGCATCGCCCTTGAGTGCCAGCCCGTAGAGCATGCGGCTGGTGGAGAAGACACCGCTGTTGGCCGATGAAGTGGCCGAGGTCAGCACCACGAAATTGATCACGCCCGCAGCAGCAGGCAAACCGGCCAGCATGAACAACTCCACGAACGGGCTCTTGTTCGGGACCACTTCACGCCAGGGCGTCACGGCCATGATCGCGATCAGCGCCAGCACGTAGAAGAAGATGATGCGCACCGGAATCGAATTGATGGCGCGCGGCAAGGTGCGCATCGGATCACGCGCTTCGGCTGCCGTGGTGCCGACCAGCTCGATCCCCACGAAAGCAAACACCGCAATCTGGAAGCCAGCAAAGAAGCCCATCATGCCGTGCGGGAACATTCCACCGTCGTTCCACAAGTTCGCCAGGCTCGCCACATGGCCCGAAGGCGCGACAAAATCGCCAGAAACCATGAACAAGCCCGTGGCCACCAAGGCCACGATGGCCACGATCTTGATCATCGCGAACCAGAACTCCACCTCACCGAAAAGCCGCACGGTCAGCAGGTTCAAGGTCAGCAGCAAGCCGACGCAGGCCAGCGCCGGCGCCCATTGCGGCAAGCCGGGGAACCAGAACTGGGCGTAGGACGAAATGGCAATCACATCGGCAATGCCCGTCACCACCCAGCAGAACCAGTAGGTCCAGCCGGTAAAGAACCCGGCCCAGGGACCCAGCAGATCATCCGAGAAATCGATGAACGATTTGTACGAAAGATTGGAAAGCAACAACTCCCCCATGGCCCGCATCACGAAAAACAGCATCACGCCAATGATGGTGTAGACAAAAACGATGGAGGGGCCTGCCAGGCTGATGGTCTTGCCGGAGCCCATGAAAAGACCGGTACCGATGGCCCCGCCGATGGCGATGAGCTGGATATGGCGGTTGGTGAGATTGCGGCGCAGGTCTTCCTGGCCGTGTGCTTGCGCGGATGCGGAGTCGGATGCTGTGCGTGTCATGAGCAGGATAGCGTCGGCCACCCGCCGCACAGACTGCTCGTCGGGCCAGCCTGATTGGGCTAGTTAGGAAAAAGGAGCGGAGCATAAACCATCTACGCCCGTCTGGAGACATTCCGCCAGGAGAAGTCCGTTGGCAGAAGCCTCCACGCCCCGTCTTCCCAGCTCCGGCCAAACAACAATCCACTCGCCAGACCGCGGATCAAGCCATGGCCGTTCTTGCCGAACAATCCCTGCATGCCTGCTTTGCGGAAATGGCTGGCAGTAAAGATTCCGGATGTATCCGTAAGTGGAAAACAACTCGACGGCTCAATGAATGGCCGCTACGCCATCGCATCATCCTCAAACCCAACGCCATATGCGATCTGCAGCACAGAGCAGATGGCGTCCGGAAGGTAAGGTTTTGGGATTTCAAGAATTTCTCCCCCGAAGCTCAACTCACGAAAGTATCGCAATGTCTGTCACCCCAGAGCCTCGGCAAAACCATCTGCTCGCCGCCTTGTCGCCCGAAGTGCAAGGTCGGTTGTTTCCCCATCTGGAGCTAGTGCCGCTGCCGCTACGTGCCGTGCTGTATGAATCCGGACGCGCCATGCATCACGTCTATTTCCCAACGGATTCGATCGTTTCGCTCCAGTACGTCATGGAAAATGGCGAATCAACAGCCATTCTCGTGGTGGGCAACGAAGGTCTGCTGGGCATCACCTTGTTCATGGGTGGAGAGAGCACACCGAGCCGGTCGCTGGTGCAAAGTGCAGGCTATGCCTATCGCCTCCCCCGCACGCGGGTGAAAGAGGAATTCAACCGCCACGGCCAGTTGCTGGTCCTGATGCTGCGCTATACCCAGGCACTGATCACTCAGGTGGCCCAGACTGCCGTGTGCAACCGGCACCACTCCATCGACCAGCAGCTCTGCCGCTGGCTGCTGCTTTCGATGGATCGCCTGTCACACAACCATCTGACGATGACACAGGAATTCATCGCCAGCATGCTCGGCGTCCGCCGCGAAGGCGTCACCCAGGCCGCGCTGAAGCTGCGGGAACTTGGCGTGATTTCATATGCCCGTGGATCAATCAAGGTACTTGATCGACCCAAACTCGAAGCGCTCAGCTGCGAGTGCTACGAAGTCGTCAAGAAGGAAACCGACCTCCTGCTGCACTACCTGCCACAGCGCCAGGTGATCAAGGATGCGGACAGTATTCCGGTTGTGAAGCTCTGAGCGCTTGAGTCGTCTTGCCAGGCAGCCCAATAGGCGTCCAGGGTCCCTCTCAGGATCTGCCCTAACCCGCGTGCTTCCGCTGTTGCTAGGGCTGCGAGCCAACTCCGCCGATAAAACATGATTCAGCGCTCCGGGCCTGTCCAGGCGGCAGAAAGCCGGGGGTGCAGCAGGCCCGCTTAGACCCCGAAACCGAAACAGCGCATGCTCAGCGTGCCGCTGTGGAAGCCGCTGAACAGGGTTTCGGCGGGCTCGTCGCGACCGGCCGCGCCCAGCGCGTAGAGCATCGGGAAGTAATGATCCGGCGTCGGCACCGCCATGTTCGCGCCGGCATCCAGGCGGGTGTAGTCGAGAATTCTTTTGTCATCGCGCTGGGCGAGTGCCCCCGCAAAGGCTTCATCGAAGCGCTGGGCCCAATCCTGCGAGGCACGCATCGCCTCGGGCAGGCCGCGCTGGGTGGCGCGCAGGTTGTGCACGATGTTGCCGCTGCCGATGATCATCACCCCCTGCTGGCGCAGCGCGGCCAACTCGCGGCCGAGCTGGTAATGGAAGTCCGGCCCCCTGGCGTAATCGATGGAGAGCTGGAAGACCGGAATCTTCGCTTCCGGATACAGATGATGCAGCACAGTCCAGGTCCCGTGATCCAGCCCCCATTCGCTGGTTGGCACTACCTTCACGCCCTTTACCGCGCGGATTGCCTCGCGCGCAAAGTGCGGCGAGCCCGGCGCCGGGTATTCCATGGCTTGGAGTTCGGCCGGGAAACCACCGAAATCGTGAATGGTCGGCGGGTGCTCGGCCACGTTCACCGCCGTCACACCGGGCGACAGCCAGTGCGCGGACACCACCAGCAGCGCCTTGGGCGGCGGCAGCTTCTGGCCCAGCGCATTGAGGCTGCGCGTGAAGGCGTTCTCGCTGATCGCATTCATCGGGCTACCGTGGCCGATGAAGAGCGCCGGCGCAGACCGCGGTTTCCCTCCCTTGCCCGGCAGCTTGCCCGGCTGAGTATCCTGTGCAGCGGCCCAGCTGCCAAGGCTATGCAAGGCGGTGATCGCCCCGAGGGCGGAACCCTGAATCAGGAAGCGGCGGCGTTGGGCATAGTGATGGCGGGAATGGCTCATGGTGATCCTGCAGATTCAAAACCCCATTGATACCCGCTCCAGCCCGGAGGTTCCAGCCGCGCTCCAGCAAAAGCCCTTCCCGCTATCCGCAACAATCCGATTGTCCAGCCCGTAGCCCGGATGCAGCGAAGCGGAATCCGGGATCTATCGACCGCACACCCCGGATTCCGGCCTACGGCCTTCATCCGGGCTACTTGCTGGGTACACGGTACAAAAATTCGAGCCTGACCCCTTTAGCTATTGGACCCCGGCCCCACACATTCCGGGTTACAGCCTTGACATACAAGGTTATGCTTCCATCACAATCCGTTGAGCGGCAATAAAAACCCGGCTGACCTTGCCTACTTGGGCAGCATCCTACAACTTCCCGACAAATCAACTTCAGTCCATCAATAGTAAATCATGGCTATCCAATCAATCACTCTTGACCTTGATACCTTTAACGATCTGGGCATCGGGTTGCCGAGTCTTCCGTTAGACAAGAGCCCATTACGCTTCCACTCGCTAGGAAGGCTTGTAGTTCTGGCGGGACCCAATGGCGCGGGAAAAACACGGCTAATGCGGCTGATT
>JAGTRY010000105.1 GCA_018262235.1 Pseudomonadota bacterium | reverse complement strand
GGATTGGCTTCCGGTTTGTCGATCTTGTTGACCGCCACGACCAAAGGAACACCCGCAGCCTTGGCATGGTGGATAGCTTCCTTGGTTTGCGGCATCACGCCATCGTCCGCAGCCACCACCAGAATCACGATATCGGTCGCCTTGGCGCCACGAGCACGCATTGCCGTAAAGGCTTCGTGACCCGGAGTATCCAAGAAACAAATCGTGCCACGCGGTGTTTTCACGTGATAGGCACCAATGTGCTGGGTAATCCCGCCAGCCTCGCCTGCCGCAACCTTGGTACGCCGGATATAGTCCAACAATGAAGTCTTACCGTGATCAACGTGCCCCATGATGGTCACCACAGGCGCACGCGGCTCAACCTTCACATCTTTGGCTTCATCACCTTCCACCAGGAATGCTTCCGGATCATCCAGCTTGGCAGCAACGGCAGTGTGTCCCAGCTCCTCGACAACAATCATCGCGGTTTCCTGATCCAGCACCTGGTTGATGGTCACCATCTGTCCAAGCATCATCATCTTCTTGATGACTTCCGTCGCCTTCACGGCCATCTTGTGGGCCAGATCGGAAACCGAAATGGTTTCAGGCACATGAACTTCACGCACCACCGGCTCGGTCGGAGCCTGGAATTGCATGGCATTGTCGCCGGCATTCCGCCCACCATGACGACTCCCGCCACGCGGACCTCCACGCCAGCCACCGGCACCACCAGCCGAATCGCCACGCGTCTTGATCGTGCCACGCTTCTTAGCATCATCCTGCCAGCCGGGACCACGTGCGGGCTGAGCCGGCTTCTTACTCGGTGCATCAGCCGTCTTTGCCGGTTTGTGCAGGGTGTTGTTGCCATCCTTGCGTGCACTGTCGGCTTTAGCCTTGGCCTGCGCCGCAGCACTGGCTGCCGCTGCCGCATTCGCTTCAGCCTTGGCCTTGGCTTCAGCCGCTTTACGCACAGCCATTTCCTCAGCCAGCTTGCGTGCCGCGATCTGTGCTTCTTTCGCGCGTTTCTCAGCCGCCTGGTGCTCCAGCAGTTCACGATGACGGCGTTCTTCACGCTCGCGTGCCGTTTCGACACGTGGCGCCGCTGGTACCACCGGCGCCACCTCGACAACAGGAGCCGGCACAACCGGGGGAGCGACCTCAACAACCGGTTCGGGCACAACTTCAATAACCGGTGCAGGTGCAGGCTCGGGCTCTGGTTCAACAACCGGTGCAGGCTCAGGTTCAGGCTGCGGCTCGGGGACTTTCTCTACGATCACTTCTGGCACAACTGCCGCAACGATTTCCGGAACCACTTCAGCCACCGGCTCGGACCCGACAACCTCAAGCTCGTCGGCCCCAGACTCCATGGTGCCTTCGGACCCATCGCGTTTGACGAACGTGCGTTTTTTACGCACTTCAACCTGGATCGTACGGGCTTTGCCCGTCGCATCGGCAGCCTTGATTTCGGTTGTCTGTTTCCGGGTCAGGGTAATCTTGGATTTGCCCGTCGCATCACCATGCGACTTGCGAAGGTACTCAAGCAGACGCGCCTTGTCCTGCTCACTGACCACATCGGTTGGACCGGACTTCGCCACACCAGCCTTCTCGAATTGTTCGAGTAAAGCCGGTGAAGGCATTTTCAGTTCCGTGGCAAACTCCGCCACGCTCATTTGCGCCATTGTGTGCTTCTCCCCACTTACTCGAACCAGTGCGCACGCGCCTTGGTGATCAGATCCTTGGCACGGGCTTCATCGATACCGCCGAGTTCCACCAGTTCGTCAACCGCGAGATCGGCCAGATCATCACGGGTCTTCACCCCACCTTGTGCCAGCTTGGAAGCCAGTACCTTGTCCATCCCGTCAAGACCCAGCAAATCGTCAGTAACCCCTTCGAGATGCTCTTCGCTCACGATGGCTTCAGTCAGAAGCACATTGCGAGCCCGCTGACGCAGTTCATTGACGGTATCTTCGTCGAAAGCTTCGATTTCAAGCATTTCTGCCAGCGGCACATACGCCACTTCTTCCAGCGAAGAAAAACCTTCTTCAATCAGAATGTCAGCAACTTCATCATCCACGTCAAGCTTCGCACAGAACAGCGCGCGCAAACGCCCCTGCTCTTCTTCACTCTTCTGCGCAGCCGCTGCTTCGGTCATCAGGTTGATGTTCCAGCCGGTCAGCTCAGACGCCAGCTTGACGTTCTGACCACCACGACCAATCGCCATGGCCAGATTGCTCTCATCGACCACCACATCCATGCTGTGGGTTTCTTCATCCACCACGATGGAGCTGACCTCAGCAGGCGCCAAGGCATTGATGACGAACTGTGCAGGCTCGGGCGACCACAAAACGATATCCACGTTTTCACCGCCAAGCTCATTCCGCACGGCTGTGACGCGCGAACCACGCAAGCCGACACACGTGCCGATCGGATCGATGCGGGCATCATTAGCCTTGACTGCAATCTTGGCACGCAGACCGGGGTCCCGGGCAGCCGCCTTGATTTCCAGCAAGCCATCTTCCATCTCGGGCACTTCGAGCTCGAACAGATAGGTGATGAAATCCGGCGCACTACGCGACAACACCAACTGCGGCCCACGAGCGCCGCGATCAATACGCAGCAGATAGGCACGAACCCGGTCACCCACCCGCAGATTTTCTTTCGGAATCTGCTGGTCACGCGGCAACACGGCTTCCAGGCGCCCCACTTCAACGATGGCGTTGCCACGTTCCATGCGCTTGATGCTGCCGGTACACAAGTGTTCCCCGCGATCCAGGAAGTCGTTCAGAATCTGCTCACGCTCGGCGTCACGAATCTTTTGCAGGATCACCTGCTTGGCAGCCTGGGCGCCGATACGACCGAAATCGATCGGCTCCAGCGGCTCTTCCACGTACTCACCGATTTCAATATCCGGAAACTGTTCGCGGGCATCAATCAGCCCCATCTGGGCCTCATCATTTTCCACTTCAGCATCCAGCATCACCAGCCAGCGGCGGAAAGACTCGTAGTCGCCCGTTTCGCGGTCAATCGACACGCGCACGTCAGCTTCATCGTGAATCCGCTTCTTGGTAGCAGAAGCCAGCGCCATTTCCAGCGCCGTAAAGACGATATCCTTGGCAACGTTCTTTTCACGCGCCAATGCATCGACAAGCAGCAAAACTTCGCGGCTCATTGTTTCAATCCCCTGAAAGCGAATTCATCAAAATTGTGGAACCAGGCGCGCTTTTTCCACTTGATCCAGCGGCAAAGCGACCTCACCCTTTTCGGTCTGCAGCAGCACTGCGCCTTCGCGCAATCCTCCCAGAACCCCTGCAAAATTACGTTGATTGCCAATCGGCAAACGAAGCCGGACCTGCGCTTGCTGGCCCGCGAAACGTTCAAAATCTGCGGCCTTTTTGAGCGGGCGATCCAGCCCCGGAGAGGAAATCTCGAGACGGTCGTAATCGAACTGCTCCACTTCGAAGACGCGTTGCAGTTGCCGGCTCACCAGGGAACAGTCATCCACATTGATGCCGCGTTCGACGTCGATAAAAATGCGCAGCAGCCGCCCTTTGGGCGACATTTCGATGTCCACCAGTTCGTAGCCCATTCCACTGAGCGTTTGTTCCACTATCCGTACTAGATCCATTCCCACGCCACAAATAAAAAATGGGCACAAAGCCCATCTTGACCACCCAAACGGGGCAACCCCCGACCGGAATCAACAAAACGAGTCGATTCTAGCACGTCAGGGCGCCACAGTAAATCGCCGCAGCATGTTGTTCATGTCTGCGGCGCCTTTGCCAGACGGGCCACACAAACTCCCGCCTCAACAAATCATTTTCTTACGCGACTTCGGTTGCCGCCGGCTTATTACGCCGTGGCCCACGCGAACGCCGACGACGCGGCGCACCGGCCGGTTTTTCTACCCCTGCTTCAAGCGGCGCACCATCTACCTGCGCCACCTGCGGACCTCCAGCACCCGCCCCCTCCACGCGCGGAACATCCTGACGCACACGGGGACGATCACCATCCTTGCGGTTTCGACCACGCCCCTGCCGATTACCCTCGGCGCGGGCGCCTTCACCAGCCGCCCCAACACCTTCCGGACGCGGCCCGGCCTGTTTGACGTGTGGCCGCGTGCTGCGCGGACCTTTCGGCGGACGTTTGTCTGCCGGCCGTTGTTGACGCTGCTCAAGCGGTTTCCCTGTCAACTCAGCCACCAGCTCGGGAGACATTTCTTCGTACATTCCGCGTTTGAGACGGCTAGGCAGCTCAACTTTGCCATAGCGCACGCGCATCAAGCGGCTGACGGTCAGTCCGATGCTTTCGAACATGCGCCGCACTTCACGATTCCGGCCTTCAGACAGGGTCACGCGATACCAATGATTGGCACCTTCGCCGCCTTCATCACGCAAAGTCGCGAACTTGGCAGGACCATCATCCAGCTGGATACCTTCGGTCAGCTGAGTCTTCTGCTCATCGGTCAGTTCCCCCAGCAAACGCACAGCGTACTCGCGCTCGATCTCGTAGCGCGGATGCATCATGCGGTTCGCCAGATCGCCATCGTCGGTAAACAACAACAGGCCGGAGGTATTGAAATCCAGACGCCCTATCGCGATCCAGCGTCCCTTGTTGATCGCCGGCAAGCGGTCAAACACGCTCGGGCGACCTTCCGGATCCTCTTTCGAGACGATCTCGCCTTCCGGCTTGTGATAGACCAGCACGCGTGCGCCACGCTTCTTCTGCTCGGCAGCAAAACGCAGATTCACCAGCTTGCCATTGACCTTGACACGATCCCCCGGCCCTACTTTCTGCCCGAGGAAAGAAGGCTCGCCATTCACGCTGACGCGACCTGCCACGATCCATTCTTCGAGCTCCCGACGCGAGGCATACCCCGCTTGCGCCAGCACCTTCTGGATCCGCTCGTTTGGTGCATCGATCACCGTTGTGCCCTTGCGCCCGGCCATTTCATCGGGAGCCGCGCCCCAGCGACCCCGCCGTGCTCCGCCTTCCAGTTCAGGTCGTGCGGGTTTATCGAGCACACTCAGGAAAGCCAGCTGACCATCGTGTTCGCCTTCGATGAAATCAGGCGAGTCAAAATCGATGTCAGGTACTGATGGCACTGCCGCCGCCATCGGGCGTCGCCCGGTCGGACGGTTGTGGCGTGATTTGTTCCCCCCCGGCGTGGCCGGACGGTTCAGATTGTTCTGCGGGCGTGGACGACGCGGCTTGGGCGGTGTCGACAAGATCTAATACTCCTTCTAGCTCGGCCAAAGGCGGCAGCTCAGTCAGGCTGCGCAGGCCGAGATCATCCAAGAATTGCTTCGTGGTGGCATAAAGGGCCGGACGGCCCGGAGTGTCGCGGTGACCAATTGTGTCGATCCAACCGCGGGTTTCCAGTAATTTAACTATCTGACTGGAGACCGTGACTCCGCGAATTTCTTCGATATCTCCGCGGGTAACGGGCTGACGATACACGATGATTGCCAAGGTTTCCAGCACTGCGCGCGAATAACGCGGGGCACGGGTCTCCTTGAGGCGGTCCAGATAAGGCTGCAAGGCTTCACGGGTATGGAAACGCCAACCGCCAGCCAGCCGCCGCAATTCCGCACTACGCCCGACCCAGTCAGCCTGCAAATCCGCCAGCAGGCGGTTCATCAGCTCGGCACCGATATCCGGTTCGAACAGCCGCCGCAAAGTCACTACGGTCAGCGGTTCGGTCGCCGAAAGCAGTGCTGCTTCAATGACCTGCTTGGCCAGCACCACATCGATGCCTGCCAGCAGCCCATCGGTTACAGCCGGGGTCACGTCTCCCGGCTCCACCGGATCGGAGGTCTGTTCAGGCTGCACTGTGGCTTGGTTCGGATTCGTTGAGTCGGACATAAATCGCTTCCATCGGGGCGTTTTGTGACACCAGCGCCATTCTTTCCTTCACCAGTTCCAGCACGGCCAGAAAACCGACCACCAGACTCGGCACGCCAAGCGTGACATCGAACAAAGCCTCGAACGGCACGTCCCCTGCGCCTTGCAAACGCCGCAGGATCTGGCTCATGTATTCACGCACGGACAATTCATCACGCTGAACGCGATGCCGCTGGATCAATTTTGCCCGCCGCAGCATGTCCAGCCAAGCCGTTTGCAGATCCATCAGATTCAGCTCGGGCAAGCGTTCAACTGTTTTCTCCGCGACATGCACCACCACCCATTCGAAATCGCGCTCCACACGCGGAATGGCACTAATGAGCTGCGCGCTGCGCTTCATGCGCTCGTACTCCATCAACCGGCGCACCAGCTCGGCACGAGGATCTTCCTCGCTGTCCTCGGTCTTCTCGCGCGGCGGCTTGGGCAGCAACAAGCGTGATTTGATGTCCAGCAAGGTTGCCGCCATCACCAGATAATCTGCCGCCAGTTCAAGATTCGTGGCGCGCATAGCCTCGACATAAACCAGATACTGTGCAGTCAGCGGTGCCATCGGAATATCCAGCACATTCAGATTTGCACGGCGGATCAGGTACAGCAACAAATCCAGCGGACCTTCGAAGGTATCGAGAAACACCTCCAGCGCATCCGGAGGAATATACAGGTCCGTCGGCAGCGCCAGCATCGGCTCGCCATGGATCTTGACGTGATAGCGCAGCGCCAGCTCAGGCGCGACAGCAGCACTTGTCTCCATCGGCTGATTATTCACGCACAAACCTCAGTGGATAAACACACCGACATTACGCGCAGCCTCTGCCGCCACGGCGCAGGCACGATGACGGCCATCTCCAGTCTGCTCATGTGGCAATACTTGCCCCCACAAAAGGCACCGCGCGCTGGAGAAACCACGTTGCTGAAACATGATCACACCCCAGTAAAAAGCATCAAAAACTGAAGAATCGGCCGGGCAACATACTGCAGCACGTAATCAAGCACGCCGAAATACAACAGACCGATCAGGATGTAGAACCCATACGGCTCGATGCGCGACCAGGCAATCGCCTGGCGCATGGGCAGCAGGCTTACCGCAATACGCCCGCCATCCAGCGGCGGGATCGGCACCAGATTGATCAGCATCAGGCCAACGTTGACCAGCATGCCGCGCTTGGCCAGATCAAACCAGAACAAATCCGGAGAGCCCTGCATGCGGATCAAAAATCCGATCAACACGGCCCACACGATAGCTTGCAAGAGATTCGTTGCGGGCCCGGCCACCGCCACCCACAACATATCCGCTTTCGGCTTGCGCAGCCGGCCGAAATCGACCGGTACCGGCTTGGCCCAGCCAAAGGGCGGAAAACTCGCACCGGTCATAGCATTCATCAGCACAATGCCACCCGGAATCAGCAAAGTGCCGACCGGATCGATGTGTTTGAGCGGATTGAGCGTGATGCGCCCCATGAGATGCGCAGTCGGATCGCCAAACATGCGTGCGACATAGCCGTGCGCGGCTTCGTGCAGCGTGATTGCCAGCACGACGGGAACAGCCCAGAGAACAATGTCGAGGATCAGTTTTTCCATATGCCGCCTATGTTACAAACCCAGAGGGCCCAGTTCGCCCTTGCCTTCGCGCAACAGCTCGGGCGCACCTGAAGTCAGATCCACCACCGTCGTGGCCTCCAGACCGCAGGAGCCGACATCGATGACCAGCTCCAGCTGCTTGTCCAGCCGCGCACAGATCTCTTCCGCGTCGTTCAGCGGATCTTCTTCTCCCGGCATCAGAAGCGTCGAAGACAGGAGGGGTTCCCCCAGCTCGGCCAAGAGTGCGCTGATCACGACATGATCCGGCACGCGCAAACCGATGGTCTTGCGTTTGGGATGCAGTACGCGGCGCGGAAGTTCCTTGGTAGCCTCAAGAATGAAGGTGTAAGGGCCTGGCGTTGTAGCTTTGAGCAGTCGATATTGCGCATTGTCGACCCGCGCATAGGTGGCGATTTCCGACAAGTCGCGGCACATCAAGGTGAAGTGATGACGCTCATCGACGCCACGAATCCGCCTGATGCGGTCCAGCACGGCGGCATCACCGGTCAAACCGACCAGCGAATACGCACAATCAGTCGGCACGGCAATCAATCCGCCCTTGCGCAGGATATCTACAGCCTGATGGATCAAACGGACTTGCGGTTGTACTGGATGAATTTCGAATAGCTGGGCCATGAGGGCAACCTGAGAAAAACCGTTCGTGCCAGACGGCACGCGACGCGCTGTACGGGAGAATCCCCCTCAATACACGTCTTCGGCGCGCCCGGAGCGAACGGATTTGAACATTTGTCACACCGGATCAAGGCCCGGCAGGACAAAAAGAAGGCGAAACCTTACACCAAACGCTCCCAGACCGGCGTCAAATCCGGCGGCAGGATCTCGGCACGGCCAAGATCGACAGGGCTTTCGCCAGGGCCATGGAAATCCGAGGCACGCGAGGCCAGGAAGCCATAGCGCCGCGCCACACGCGCGTATTCCAGCGCATCCGGCCCTGATTGCGACCCCGAGACAACCTCGATCGCCTCGCCGCCGAGCGCTTTGAAACGCTCGAAAAGTTTGGGCATCTCGCTCTTGGCAAGACGCGTGCGTCCGGGATGCGCGATCACCGCCAGGCCACCGGCACCGTGAATCCAGCCCAGTGCGTCTTCCAGACTGGCCCACTCATGCTCCACAAAACCCGGCTTGCCACGCACCAGATAGTGTTCAAAGACATTGGGCATGTCGCGAGCAATGCCGATCTCGACCAGATAGCGGGCAAAGTGCGCCCGGCTCACCAAGGCCGGATTGCCGACATAGCGCTGCGCACCTTCCAGCACACCGCGGATGCCGATGGCCGCCAAGCCCTCGCTCATGCACCGGGCGCGTTCGTCACGGCCGCTGCGGACTTGCTGCAGGCCGGCCAGCAAAGCAGGATCGGTCGCATCAAAGCCGAGCCCGACGATGTGCACAGTCTGGTCGCCCCAGGAGACCGACACCTCGACACCATTCACGAAGCGCAGGCCACACGCCACTGCCTCGGCACGCGCCTCGACCAGACCACTGATCTCGTCATGATCGGTCAGGGCCAGCAATTCGACCCCGTTGGCGTACGCCCGGCGCACCACTTCGCGCGGGGCAAGCAGGCCGTCTGAAATCGTGGAATGACAGTGCAGATCAGCGTTCACAGGCGATCCGGAATGGAGGATGGATGGGCCATGATAACAAACGCTTGCAGCGAACCCGCTTCGTCCGGTAAATTCGCCCCACTGTTCGGGAGAGAGTCTGCAAAGACCGCCGAAGGCGCAACCCCCCGGGAACGCTCAGGCAGAAGGACCGAACGAAAACTGCAAATCTGGAGAGTGATGCCGCGAGGCATCCACCGAAGGGGCACGGAAAGCACGGCTTTCCAATCTCTCAGGTATCAAGGACAGATGGGGGCTGATTGCACACCGTGCACTCGGCCCTTTTTCATTTGCCCCTGAGAGAATTATGGCCAAGCAGACTCCGCTCTACCCCGCACACCTTGCCGCCGGCGCCAAGATCGTCGACTTCGCTGGCTGGGACATGCCCATCCATTACGGCTCGCAACTGGAAGAGCACAAGCAGGTCCGCGCGGACGCCGGCATGTTCGACGTCTCGCACATGCTGCCGATCGACATCAGCGGAGCGGGCGCCCAAGCCTTCCTGCAGAAGCTGCTGGCGAACAACGTCGCCAAGCTCACCGAGCCCGGCAAGGCGCTTTACTCCTGCATGCTCAAGGAAGACGGCGGCATCCTCGACGATCTGATCGTGTATTTCTTCGCAGCTGACGACTATCGCATCGTCGTGAATGCCGGCACCGCCGACAAGGATGTCGCCTGGATGCGCGAGCAGGCGAGCAAGCTACCCGGCGGCGGCAATGTGACGATCAACCCGCGCCGCGATCTGGCCATCATCGCCGTGCAAGGGCCCAACGCCCAGGCCAAGGTGTGGGCCGCCCTGCCCGGCTCCGAGGAAGCATCAAAGCATCTGAAATACTTCCAGGCCGCGCGCTTCGGCGAAGTCATGATCTGCAGCACCGGCTACACCGGCGAAGCCGGTTTCGAGCTGATCTTCCCGGCCGGACGCGCCCTCGAAATCTGGAACGCACTGGCCGCCCAGAGCATCGCGCCGATCGGCCTGGGTGCACGCGACACGCTGCGCCTGGAGGCCGGCATGAACCTCTACGGGCTGGACATGGACGAGCACATCGGCCCGCTGGAATCCGGCCTGACCTGGACCGTGGATTTCTCTGCCGGACGCGACTTCATCGGCCGTGCCGCGCTCGAAGCCCATCCGCCGACCCGGCAACTTGTCGGCCTGCTACTCGAAGAGCGTGGTGTCTTGCGCAGCCACATGCCGGTGTTTACCGCACACGGAGCGGGAGAAACCACCAGCGGCAGCTTCGCACCGAGCATGAACGCCTCGATTGCCTTCGCCCGCGTGCCGGTCGGAGTGGCGCTGGGCGACACGGTCGAAGTCGATGTGCGCGGCAAGCGCCTCAAAGCCAAGGTCACGAAGATATCCTTCGTGCGCAAAGGCAAGATTCTGATTCAGGCCGCAAACTGATTCACTACATTCCCACACAAGATCCACCCAAGGAGTAAGACATGAGCATCCCGACCAATCTGCGTTACACCGAATCCCACGAATGGCTCCGCAAGGAACCGGACAACACCCTGACCATCGGCATCACTGATCACGCCCAGGAAGCCCTTGGCGACATCGTGTTCATCGAGCTGCCGGAAATCGGCCGCATTGCCAAGGCTGGCGAGGAAGTCGCCGTGGTCGAATCCGTCAAGGCGGCTTCTGACATCTACGCCCCGGTTGCCGGCGAAATCATCGAAGCCAACACCGCCGTTGTCGATGCGCCGGACAGCGTGAACTCCGACCCCTACGGCGCCTGGCTATTCAAGATCAAGCCGGCAAACCTCGATGACATCGATGCGCTGCTCGACGCCGCGGCGTATGCCAAGGCAATTGACGACTGATGTTTTACTGCAGGGGACGCGAAACCCTTCCCCAGCCCTCCCCTTGACAGGGGCGGGAGTTCGCTTCGGCCCGAATGGGTTGCGCCTCCCCTGTCAAGGGGAGGTCGGGAGGGGTTGGTTTTGCGTCTTGTGATAACCAAAGGAAATCATCAACTGCAGTTGATCCATGAAACCAAACCCCATGCCCAAACCTGATCGCGATCCACTCAACGAGCTGCTGAAGTACGCCATCGTTGCAGCGGGCATGTGCCTCGCCATGCTCGTGCTGACACGCGGCAAATGGCTGACCGCCTTGCTGATTGGAGTGTGGCTGGTGTTTGTCATCATTCGATTCAAGCGAAAAATGTAGGGCGAAATCGAAGTACAACGCATTGCGCCGCATGTCAATAGCGCCAATCCGGCGCAATGTCTTTCGGGCGATTGACCCCCTACTCCCCAAAACCATCTACCGAGATGACCATGTCCCAACAGATCCAGACGCTCACCCAACTCGAAGCTCACGACGCCTTCATCGAGCGCCACATCGGCTCGAATGAATCCGAAATTGCCGTCATGCTCAAAGCCATCGGTGCCTCCAGCCTGGCAGGCCTGATCGACGAGACCGTACCCGCTGCGATCCGTCTGGAAAAACCGCTGCCCATCGCCGCACCGAAACCGGAACACGTTGCGCTGGCCGAGCTGAAAACCATCGCAGGCAAGAACCAGATCAAGCGTTCGCTGATCGGCATGGGCTACTACGACACACTCACGCCCGCCGTCATCCTGCGCAATGTGCTGGAGAATCCGGGCTGGTACACGGCCTACACGCCTTATCAGGCCGAGATCGCCCAGGGTCGTCTCGAAGCACTCCTGAACTGGCAGCAGATGGTCTGCGATCTGACCGGGCTGAGCCTTGCCAACGCTTCGCTGCTGGACGAAGCCACCGCCGCCGCCGAAGCCATGACCATGGCGCGCCGCGTATCGAAATCGAAATCCAATGTGTTTTTCATTGATGCCGATTGTTTTCCGCAAACCATCGACGTGGTGAAGACCCGCGCCGAATACTTCGGCTACGAATTG
>JAGTRY010000104.1 GCA_018262235.1 Pseudomonadota bacterium | reverse complement strand
GAATCAGCTCTTACCCATTTTTTCGAAAATCTTCGTCATCTTTTCGGCCAGAGTGGCTGCCGTAAATGGCTTGACGATGTAACCGCTCGCCCCTGCCTGTGCGGCTTCGATGATGTTTTCTTTCTTCGCTTCTGCCGTAATCATCAATACCGGCAAATGCGCTATCGGCGCACTCGCACGAATGGCGCGGAGCAGTTCAATACCGGTCATATTCGGCATGTTCCAATCCGTCACGACAAAGTCGATGCCCCCGGCGGTCAGTTTCTGCATGGCGACGACACCGTCTTCCGCCTCATCTACGTTGGTATAACCCAACTCCTTGAGGAGGTTTCGCACGATGCGGCGCATCGTCGAAAAATCGTCCACCACCAGGAATTTCATTTTTGGATCCGACATGATTTATATTCTCCGGATTAATCCTTGTAGGCCTTCAAAAGATACGGGCGCAAGGTTTCAGCCAGTATTTCTGCATCAAACTTTGCAACATATGCATCCACCCCCACCGCCTTGCCCATCGACCTGTTGGCCTCAGATGACAAAGACGAATGCATCACAACAGGAATGCCATCAAACCTTGGATCATTTTTGATGTTCCGCGTGAGGACATAACCATCCATTTCAGGCATCTCCGCATCAACAAGAATCATGTTGATCTCATCAGAAAGCTTATGCTTCTGTTGTTGTGCGTGCGCAGCCATTCCATCCAGACGCGTCCAGGCCTCCAGCCCGTTAAGCGCATGTTTATGACGAACACCTAGTTTGTCGAGCACTTCAGCAATCTTCTTCCGTGCGATCGCAGAGTCGTCAACAAAGAACACGTTGGCTTCGATATTGCGTTCCAGCGCAGCAATCTGTCCGACAGGCGCTTCACCAAACGTTTGCGACAAGATTGTTTCTACATCCAGGATGGACACCAGCTTGCCATCGGACAATTCGGTTATCGCAGTAATGTAGTTCTGAGTGGAACCCGCCATGTTTTCGGGCTGACGCACCTTGTCCCATTCAACGCGGATGATTCGATCCACGTCATGAACGAGAAAACCCAACGTGCGCTTGCTGTACTCCGTAACCATCATGGAATTGCCTAGCCCTTGTCCTGGCTTGGCAATACCGATGATCTTGGCCAGCGACAACACCGGAATCACATTGCCCCGCAAGGAGATCAACCCTTCCACCCCTCCAGGCATATTCGGAGCCTTGGTGATGAATGGCGTCTTGGAAACCTCACGTACTTTGAATACGTTTATGCCAAATGTTTCACTGGTTCCCAGCGAAAACAGCAGGATCTCCATCCGGTTCGAACCGGCCAGTTTGGTACGGGCATCAACCGATTCCAGCAGATTGGTATTTGCGTGTTCCATGGTTACCCCTTCTATGCTGGTTCAGGAGATGGCTTCAACAACCTGATCCGGCGCCAGCATCCTGCGCACGGCATCGGCCAGACGGTGTGGTTCGAATTTCGGCACATATCCATCCACGCCAACCGATTTCCCCAGCGTCTGGTTCGACATGCTCGAAAGCGAGGAATGCATCAGTACTGGAACGCCATCAAACCGAGGATCGCTTTTGATTTTCTTGGTCAGGATATATCCATCCATTTCCGGCATCTCGACGTCAGTCAAGACAAGATGGAGCATTTCCCATACTTTGCGCCCCGTCACTTCAGCATGCTTGGCAATGCGGTCCAGCTCGTCCCAAGCGGCCCGCCCATTGACGGTTGCGACATAGCGGACCCCCAGTGTATTGAGCGTTTTTTCAATCTGCTTGCGGGCCACCGACGAGTCGTCCGCGAACAGCACCGTAAAATCACGGCCAATGGGCTGGATATCCTTGAACAGGTAGTCGTCGTCATAACGCGAGGTTTCCGCCAGAACCCTCTCCACATCCAGCATCATGATCAGACGCCCGTCCTCCAGTTCGGTCACCGCGGTGACCAGTCCACCGAGCTTGGTCGTCATCATTTCGGGAGGCACGCGCATCTGTGACCAGTCCAGACGCAAAATCGTGTCAACGCCTTCGACCAGAAAACCCTGTGTGTGACCGTTGTACTCGGTCACGATCATGATTTCACGCTTCCCGTCGGGATCGATCTCACAATATTTGGCCAGATCCACAATAGGCACCAACTGCCCACGCAGGGAAACCATCCCTTCGACCCCTGCAGGCATATCAGGTGCTGCCGTGATTTGCGGTGTTCGCATCACTTCGCGCACTTTGAACACATTGATGCCAAAACTCTCCTTACGCCCAGTACGCAGATCAGTTCCAAGCGAAAAGAGCAGGATTTCAAGCTTGTTCGTCCCGGCCAGGCGGGTTCGCGCATCAATGTTCTTCAACAATTCCGACATGGTGTTCTCCGCTGTTTGACTCTGCCCTAGCGTGCGCTGATCCGAAATACTCATCTTCCAAGGGTTTTACGGCACCCGTTTCACAAACTTGAGCACCCCGCCAACTCGCTTCAGACTGGTTTTCAAGCTCTATTTCGCCTTGCAGCCTACCCCAAGAATCCGCCAAATAATGTCCATACGCCCTGCAGGTGTCAGACCGATAACGGTTGCACATATCGCAAACTTGAGAGGAGGAAGGCAGTGTGGCCTTTAGGACATCAATCCTCTGTACGCCCATGGCAACGGCACAAAGGGAAGGTGGCAAAAGCAGAGGAAAAACACATCGCGTGATCAGGCGACCACACGCCAAATCCCGCCTGCCTTGGCGACAAGCGGGCCATCGGGCTTAACTGATCGCAAACAGCTTGGAAAAATTGGCAATGTCCAACACCTGCCGCACACTGCCTTTTACCCCAACCAACGCCACATCCTTATTGGCAGCCTTGGCCTTGTCACGAAGCATCAAGAGCATTCCCAAGGCCGAACTATCCAGATAGGACACCTCACCCAGATCAACCTGCAATGGTTTCGCTCCCGCCTGCGTCAGCAGGGAATCCACCGCATCGCGAAACTCACGGTGAGCCTTGAAATCAAAGCGACCAGCCAGATGCAGTACGGCATGTGCATCATTCATCGTGACTTGAGCATCCATTGAAAACCTCCAGTTGCAAAACGTATTCAGACAAAGATACCGACAGCAGGAGGCCAGAACCACACGCCCACGTAAACAGCGGCATCGAAACAATTTGCTTGAGGCAGCATTATCCTGAAATCCGGGAAGATTCGCGCACGGCGCGCATGAATATCTTTTCCCGACTTCGCTTCAAAGTTCAGCGCAAGTTTCTCCTCACATACTCGCGCTTCAAGACACGCCCCGCCAGCGCACTCACGGGCACATATCATGTCTAGGTGAAGCCCTCCTCGGACTACACGCCACGCAGACTCGCCATCACACGACCCGAAATATCACGCAAGGCAGCCACCTCGTGAGCGGCACCATTGATCGTCGCTTCACGTGGCATACCCCAGACGACCGAACTCTCCTGATCCTGGCAAATGTTATAACACCCCGCAGTGCGCATAGCGTACATGGCCTGCGCGCCATCTTTCCCCATCCCGGTGAGCATCACACCGACACCATTACGACCAACCTGAGAAGCAGCCGAATTGAACAGCACCTCAACCGATGGGCGATGCCGGTTGACTGGATTTTCTCGCGACAATTCGCATTGATACCCTCCCACTATCCGCCGTACCAGCAAATGCGAATGCCCCGGTGCGATGTAGACCGTCCCAGGTTTTACACGCTCGCCCTGCTCGGCTTCTTTGACATGAAGACTGCACAATCCGTCCAGTCGCTTCGCAAACGAAGCCGTAAACATTTCCGGCATGTGCTGCACTATCAGGATTCCCGGCATTTTCTCAGGAAAACGTATCAGCACCTCCCGGATGGCTTCTGTTCCTCCTGTCGAAGCGCCAATCAGCACCAGCTTTTCCTGCAAGACTTTCGATGGCAAGGCACTGCCCAGCATGCTTGGCAGAACGACGGGTGGAACAGTTACAACACTCTTATTCAGATGCTTTCGCGAAAGCGCTGCAGCTCGAATCTTTTCGCAAATCTCGTCAGAGTACTTGTTGATACTACCAACCGGATCCGTCTTGGGCTTGGATACAAAATCCACGGCCCCCAATTCCAAAGCGCGCAAAGTCGTCTCGGAATCCTTTTCAGTCAAGCCGGAGACCATGACCACAGGCATCGGGCGTAACTGCATCACCTGCGCCAGAAACGCCAGCCCGTCCATATGAGGCATGTCCACATCCAGCGTCATGACATCTGGACGGAGTGTTTTGATGGCCTCGCGCGCTTCCAGCGCATTACAAGCCGTACCAAGTACCTGGAGATCAGGTGCTGCATTGATGATTTCTGCAAGCACCGCCCGCATCAAGGCAGAATCATCAACAACCAGCACCCGGGTTTTCATGTCAATTCACTCAGGGTTTGCGCGCTGTCGGGTCTGCCTTGGCATAGACCGTCCGTCCTAGCGAACGGAACAGACTGACCGCGTGGATGAAATTCTCCGAGTGCCCAGCATAAAGCAGCCCTTGCGGCTGCAGCAGCCCCGTAAAGCGCTCAAGAATCTTGAACTGGGTCGCTTTGTCAAAATAGATCATCACATTGCGACAGAAAATTGCGTCGAAACTCTCACGCAAAGGCCAGCCCGGTTCAAGCAAATTGATCTGCTTGAACGTAATCAGGCGTTGCAATTCGGGACGTACCCGCACATAACCCTCCTGATCTCCCGTACCACGCAAGAAGAAGCGCTGTACCCGTTCTTTCTCCATGCGTTCGACACGATCCAACGTGTAGATACCTTTTTGTCCATGGGCCAGGACATTGGTATCCAGATCCGAGGCCACAATCTGTACCGGCGGGTTATTGCCGAATACTTCACAAGCGGTGATCGCCAGCGAATAAGGCTCCTCGCCGGTCGAGGCGGCGCAACACCAGATTTTGAAAGGACGGCGATCTGTCGCCTTGCGCATCTGATCCGCCAGCAGATCGAAGTGATGCGCCTCACGAAAAAAAGACGTCAGATTGGTCGTCAGCGCATTGACGAAAGCTTCCCACTCTGTGGCATCCCCACTGCGTTCGAGTTGATCAAGATAGTCGACAAACCGCTTGACGCCTCGGGCACGCAGACGACGTGCAAGACGGCTATAAACCATATCCTGCTTGACCGGTGACAGCGAAATGCCCGCGTGCTTGTAGATCAGGCTGCGTACGCGTTCAAAATCCTGCGGTGTGAACTCGAATTCACGAGTCCCGGTATCGATCTTCTTGAGCGCATCCATGATCCCCTGGCGCGCGCCTTGCGCGACAGAACCCGCCGTACCGCTGCTGCTCCGTGGTGATTGCGTGGGAACAGTACCCGTTGTTGTCCGGTTGGCTGAACTGGCCGGTGCAGGCGGCTTATGCGTAAAACCAAATTTATTCTGGTCCATGGTATTTCATTCCACTCCTGAAATTTGACTGTTCAAACGCCCGTGACAGGAGCTTCTGCCAAGCATTCGGCCAAGTGCCCGCTGAGGATCTCAACTTCTGCCGTATCAGCAGTCCCTCCTTGACGACGCAGTACCAGTAACTGGCGTAGAACCACCACAGCTTCACGACACAAAGCCAGCTGATCTGCACCCATCCATGTCCCTTGCCGTTCCACTTGCCGCAAAACCAATTCAAGCATCTGCGCCAGTTTCACGACCTCATCGAATCCAAACGCCCCGCTGCTACCCTTGATGGAATGTGCCGCGCGTATCGCGACACGCATGCCTTCATTTGCAGGCTGCAGATTGGTCTGGGCATCCAGCTGCTGGTCCAGAATCCGCAAATACGCTTCGTTCTCCTCAAAGTACAGCTGCAAATACCGACCCAAATCGATCGTCATGTCATGACCTTTGCTCATTTCCGCACAGGCAAAGGCAGACCTGAACGGACACCCAGCTCTCGCTTGGCACCCTCCACAATGGGTTGTGGCTCCAGCGGAGCATTCGCATCCACATCCAGATCCCGCCCTTCCTGTCGGATGGCTTCCTCGGTCCGCTTGTTCATAACGATCAGGGTAATACGGCGATTGATGGGGCTATAAGGGTCATTCCGATCCAGCGGGATGTTCGAGGACAAACCGACGACACGCATGATTTTCCGTTCGTCCATGCCGCCTTGAATCAGCTCACGGCGCGAGGCATTGGCACGATTGGCAGAAAGTTCCCAATTGGAAAATCCACGACTCCCTCCGGCATACTGGGCAGCATCCGTATGCCCGGAAATACTGATCTTGTTCTCCACCTGATTGAGCACCTGTCCTATAGCCCGGACAATGGCTTTGGTATACGGTTTCATTTCGGCACTGGAGGTATCAAACATCGGCCGGTTCTGTTCATCCACGATCTGGATACGCAAACCTTCGGAAGTCAGGTCCAGCAACAACTGGCGCTTGAACTGCCGAAAATCGGGACTCGCCTCAATCACAGCCTCGACCTTGGCTTTCAGATCTTGCAAAAGTACCCGTTCGGCTTTTTCAAGCTGGGCTCGTTTGTCCAGGGCATCCTGCAATTCTGGTGTCATTTTCTTGGCTTCACCAGGCGCCATCTTGGACTCAGCCGGAATCACTTTGACTTCGCTAAGTTTACGGGGCTCCTTGTAGCTTCCCCGCGCAGCATCGCCAACAGACTTGGTCAGATCCGTACCGCCGCCAGATATAGGAGAATTGGAAGAGCCTGTTCCCGGCCCACCCGCCATGGAAAGCTTGAGCGGAGACTGAAAGTGATCCGCAATTCCTTTAAGGTCGCCCTTTGTAGTCGACCCCAACAGCCACATCAGCAGAAAGAACGCCATCATTGCCGTCACGAAATCCGCGTACGCCAGCTTCCAGGCGCCACCGTGTGCACCGGCCCCGCCTTTCTTGATCCGTTTGACGACGATGGGCTGCTGGTTATCCGCCATGATCAGGCATTAATCCGTTGAGGTTTCTGCAAATCCGCCTGGCTTATTTCTTGCGGCTCTTGATTTCGCTTTCGAGTTCGGTAAAGCCCGGCCGATCTGTCGAGAACAGCACTTTGCGTCCGAATTCCACTGCAACCTGAGGGGCATAACCACTCATGCTCGCCAACAATACGGTCTTCATGCACTGGTAGATTTTGCTGCCCTCGGCACATTTCTGTTCCAGCTGTTCAGCCACCGGGCCGATGAACCCATAGGCAGCAAGAATCCCGAGAAAGGTCCCCACCAACGCACCGCCAATCATTTTGCCAAGAACCGCCGGAGGCTCCCCCACGGACCCCATCACATTGACGACCCCCATCACTGCCACCACGATCCCGAATGCAGGCATGGCGTCACCTATTTTGGCTACGACGTGCGCCGGAGCATGAGCTTCGGTGTGATGCGTATCGATCTCAACATCCATCAGGTTTTCGAGTTCAAAGGCATTCAGGTTTCCCCCGACCATCATGCGCAGATAGTCGGTCAAGAATTCCATGGCATGGTGGTCATGCAGAAAAGCTGGATATTTGGTGAAAATCGGGCTGGCCTCAGGATTCTCGATGTCGTTTTCAATCGACATCAGGCCTTCCTTCCGGACTTTGGCCAGAATCTCGAACAGCATGGCCAGCACTTCAACATAGAAGGCCTTGTTGTATGGTGAAGGCTTGAACAACCCCAAAGCCGCAGCAACCGTGGCCTTCATGTTTTTCGGTGAATTGCTGGCCACAAAACAGCCTACGCCCAAGCCGATGATGGCTATGTACTCCATCGGTACAAACAAGGCAGCCAGACTGCCATGTGCCGCATAAGTACCAACCGAAGCGGCAAGGATGATGACGTAGCCAACAATCAGGAGCATCGCTCAAAACCTCGTGCAGTGGATCGGTGATCAACGCACACCATGCGCGATTCACCCCCGATCCTTCACGTGACAGCTCCTGCGTCCACCCCGGAACTGTCCCGAACCAGTATAGGTATCGGCTCCGGTCGACAAAACTTGACTGCCCTGAATGGCAAAAAACGCCGGACATATCCGGCGTTTTTTGTATTGGACGGCGTACGCGTGGTTCAAGCGACTTCGATGACAACCTCTTCACGCATCGGGCGTTTGCCCTTACCCGCACGCGCGGGAACATGGCACAACCCGCACACATAGCCGTGCGTGGGATCATAGGCATGTGCCACAAACTCCCCTCCACAACAGGTACAACGGGTTTGCTGAAGCATCTTCGCGTCAAAAAACCGCACCAAGGTCCACGCCCGCGTCAAACTCAGCACTTCATCAAGCTGCATCAGCTCCACTTGTTCCCGATACATCCGGAAAGCCTGCAACGTTGCTTCCAACGGGTTATGTTCCGTATTGCGAATCACGAAACTGCGTAGAGACATGAACAGCGAAGCATGGACGTTTTGCTGCCACGGAATGAACCAGTCGGTCGAGAACGGCAACATGCCCTTAGGGGGAGATTCACCACGAATCTCCTTGTAAAGCTTAAGCAGCCGCTCGCGTGACAAACCCGTTTCCGATTCCAGCATCTGCATACGTGCGCCCAACTCGATCATCTCGATCGCCAGCCGGGTTTCCTGCACGTCCTGAACAAGGCTTTTCATTCGCACGATTCTCTCCCAACCACTCAAACCAGATGTTCAACAGGCTTGGACGCAGCCAGGATCGTCGCGTGAATACGCGCAGCCGAATTTTCACGGCCGTGATTGCCGAGGAGATTGAGCAACAAGGTATCGTCGAAACGGAAACGACACAGCAACATGTCGCTGGAGGCCATGCGCAAGATCTGCGCAGGGGAGAGATTTTCAATGACTTCGGCAACATCCTCACCGACGCCAAGCTTAAACATGCCACCCGCTCGATCCGCCACGAGCATCTGCTGTGCGAGCATCAGATAAGACAGATTGAGTTCGCGAACCTCATTCCCGATGTCCATTTTCATGATCAACCCCCTCTACGCTTTTGTGAGACCCTGTTTCCGGACTCTATGGAAACGGATTCTCCACGACAAGGAGACAACAACCAATCAGGCGGCGTCGGAAAATGCTGTAACAGTCGACAGCAGCAGGCACGTAAGAACAACTCTTACATGCCAACCATGAAGACTTTCAAAAAAACCAGCTGCGAGCGGATTACTGCTTTGTTGCTAACACTAACGAACCGGTTTCAGAAAACTTTAGGGTTTTCTTCAATAATTTTTTTGCGGCTTTCGGTTCGCCTCATCCCCTTCAGGCCACCCCTGCAATATGGGGCTTGAGCTGGACGGCCGCCGTCTGGTTGCGCCCACCCTGCTTGGCGATGTAGAGCCCCTGATCGGCACGCTTGAGCAAACTGTCGGCATCCACAACACTCTGATCGCGAGAGGCCACACCAACACTGATGGTCACCTTCAGATGCAGCAAGCCAGACAAAACCTGCGCGTCTTCAACACCACTCCGTACACGCTCGGCACATACCATGGCCGCTTCGATTGTCGTGTCCGGGCACAGCACAATGAATTCGTCGCCTCCCGTGCGTGCAACCAGATCATGACCACGCAAAGCACTCCGAATCGAAGCCGCAACCTGCCGCAGTACCGAATCGCCTACATCATGACCGTAGGTGTCGTTGATGACCTTGAAGTTATCGATATCCAGCATCAGGCACGACAAGGGCCTTGCACTACGAACGGCAGCCGCCCATTCCTGGGCAATACGGTCTGTGAAAAAACGTCGATTGGGGCACCCCGTCAGCGGGTCCATCAACGCAACTTCCTGCAGGCGCCGGTTGCTTACGGCAAGCTCGGCCGCGAAGTGCCGGATTTCCTCCCGGTCTCGCTCGATCTCGTAATGCAGCGCAGTCAAACGTCGACCTGCACGAATCTTGGCCAGCAGCAAACGAGTATTGATGGGCTTGGGCAACAAATCATCAGCCCCGGCATCAAACGCCGAAATCACGGTTTCTTCCGCAGCATCATCTCCCATCACCACCACATAGATTGCGCGACCAATCCGCGTCTTGCGCAAAGTCCTCAGAAGATCTGCCCCCGAAATATCGACCAGCATCGAAGCCAGCAGCATCATGTCGGGGCGGAAATCCAGCGCCATCTCGGTCGCCATATAGCCATCTCCTGCCTCAGCCACGTCATACCCACCGTTGATCAAGGCATCTCTGAGCATGGCTCGCACAGACTTGTCTCCCTCCACAATCAGCACCCGCAACAGGCGCTCACCCTGCCCATCACTTTCGGAGTCTTCCACCACTCCTGCTGGCACGTTCTTCTCAACGGGAGGGCTCTGCACAACGTCTGGCGCAACAGGCTTCTCAGCTTCTTTCAGCATGTGTTCGAAAGGCGGCAATTTCTCCGCATGCAGATTAAGCAATGCACTCCATTCAAGCCATTCCGCAAACACACCATCCGATAGCGTAGTCAGGGTTTCCTCATCAAAAGACAGTCGTGACCCAGCCAGCTTCACGCGATGCAGATGCGCTGCGCGCTCATTTTCGGGAGCGAGGCACAGGTCCCCCAACTGACGTGCAAGCCTGAGTGTCAGCGTCAGCGTTGCATCACGCGAGCCTTCAGGTTGCAAGCATTCGACCCCGGAGGCCGTACAAAATGCGGAGTCCGTAAACAGCCGTGGCAAGCCCCAGTCCGCAAGCATTGCGGCGCCAAGCTCAGCATTGGTCATTGCAAAAGCGCGTGACTCCAGCTCAGCCAACCGCAACGGATCATTCTGCACGTCGCCAAGAATCTTCGTGTAGTCATGCGGATAAAGCGTAGCCAACGCCAGCTCACCCACTCGTCCCAACAACCCCAGGCAATAGGTTTCATCAGGCGCAGCTACGCGGGTCCGCAGCGTGATCGCCTGGGTAGCAACCGCAGTCAGCAGGGAATGTGACCAGTAGCGGGCGTAATCAAACCCTTCACATGCACCACTGCGATAGTGGTTGAGCAGCGAAAACCCCAACGCCATGTTGCGTACGGCAGGCATCCCGAGAATGGTCAAGGCATCCTGCACCGACACGATCGGACGCCGGCCATAACCGATGATGCCGTTGGCGGCCTTGATCAATCGCCCGACAAAAGCTGGATCAGAGCGGATCACCTGCGCCAGTGCAGCCATGGATGCGCCATCCTGCTGAGTCAATCGCATGATGGCCAATGCAACCCCTTTTGGCGAAGGTAGATCGCCAGAGGCTTTCAACTGTTCAAAACGGGAAACATCAATTGGAGGGGACATGTGCTGCGAACCCGGAGTATCCATGGCGTCAAAAATGTTTTGGCACGCACTCCGAACTTGCCAGCGACGCACCTTCAGGACATCTACGGCACCGGAAAGCAAGACTTGACGGTATTTCCCACCTTTTGGGGGGCGATAACCTTACTTTTTTGGGCTTATGCTTTCCCGGCCGCGACAACGCGGTTACGCCCGGCTCGTTTGGCGGCGTAAAGCGCATTGTCCGCAGCGACCATCAGCTCCATCATGTTGGTGTAGCTGGGGTAATGCGCCAGACCGGCACTGAAAGTGACCGAGAAGATACCTTCGTCGTAAGCGTGATAGATCTGGGCAAAGCCTTCCCGGATACTGTTGAGCCGCTCCACGGCCTGTTCCAGCGTCGCATCGAAGAACACCACAACGAATTCTTCACCGCCATAGCGCCCGACCACGTCAACACGCCGCAAACGCTGCTTGAGGTAGCGCGCCAGAGTCTTGAGTACACGATCCCCCACCGTATGACCGTAGGTGTCGTTGACGCGTTTGAAGAAATCGATATCCAGAATGGCATAGCACACCGGCAGCTTCTGGCGCTCCCCCTGCAGCAAAGCCTGCTGCAGCAAAGCCTTGGTTTTCACATGATTGAACAGGCCGGTCAGGCTGTCTTCCACCATCAGCTTGCGCAACCCCCGATACCGCTCAGCCTTGCTGATCACGGTATTGACAAGCTGTGCCTGGCTGATCGGCTTGGTCAGGAAATCATCTCCACCATGCCGCATGGCTTCGAGCTGCACCGCTTCGCTGGTCTCACTGGTCAGATACACGATCGGAATGGATTCAAAGGCTTTGTTCTGGCGGATGATCTTTGCTACTTCCAGTCCGTTGCAACCCTGCATATGGAAATCCAGCAGCAGGACGTCAGGGGAAAAATCCAGCAGGGTTTCCAGAACCAGATCCGGCTGGCGAATCGCCCGCA
>JAGTRY010000103.1 GCA_018262235.1 Pseudomonadota bacterium | reverse complement strand
ATGTTCACCATCGGCATCACCAAGGGCCGCTGGAACACCCTGGTGACCGAACTGCAGCAGTTCAAGGACGCCTATGACCAGAACCAGCCGCTATGGCGCGTGATGCCGGAGTTCATCACCAAGAACCCGCGCTACGAAAAACTCGGCCTGCGCGACCTGTGCCAGCAGATCCATGACGTGTACAAGGCGCGCGATGTGGCACGCCTCACGACCGAGATGTATCTGTCGGAAATGGTCCCGGCGATGCGCCCGACCGATGCCTGGTCAATGATGGCGCACCGCGAGATCGAACGCGTCTCCATCGATGATCTCGAAGGCCGCGTCACCGCCATGCTGGTCACGCCCTACCCGCCTGGCATCCCGCTCTTGATCCCGGGCGAAGTCTTCAACAAGACCATCGTCGATTATCTGAAATTCGTGCGCGAATTCAACGAGCGCTTCCCCGGCTTCGAGAGCGACTGCCACGGACTGGTCAAGGAATTGCGCGAAGGCGTGGTTCACTACTGCGTGGATTGCGTAAAACACCTTTGAACCCCAAGACCCAAAATCAAACGGGGCGCTGCGGCGCCCCGTTTTCATGCCATCCCGGCGCGCATTACTTGCTGAAAATGTATTTGAACTGCACCACCACCGCGCCATCCACGTAGGGCTTGATGGTCGGCACACTGTAGCTCTGCATGGCCACGTGTTCGCCACGCCATTCCAAGGTCGGCATCAAGGTGCCGATCACGGGCGACTTGTGATAGCCCGTCATCAAGCCACCGGAAAGCCCCGCCCGGAAACCGGCCCCCAGATTCAGCGGATACCAGTTGGCCAGCCCGTAAAAGGTTGCACGACGAATGCTGTTTTTGTAGACGCCGGCAGACCAGGTGATTTCCTCGTTCCAGTCTTTCTCGTAGCCCAGCCCATAATTGAATTCGTTATGGCCCAGATCGCGCTCGAAGTGATAGGAGCCGCCCCCGACGGAGATCATCTCGGCTGCGTCCACAGTGCCGGCAACGCCCAGGGGCATCAGTGCAGTGGCCAGCAGAATACGTATGTTCATGGTGTGTCCTCGAAAAGTCGCTCGATTCTAGCGCCAGGACGTGCCCTGTTCGTACAGGCTCGTCAGCTTTTCGTTTTCAGCCAGGCTTTTTTGGCACAATGTGCAGTGCAGCAATTGCACTCACTTCGGGGAGGCAGGACATGAAACGCGTGGTATTCAACCAAAAAGGCGGCGTCGGCAAATCCACCATCACCTGCAATCTCGCAGCCATTTCGGCAGCGCAAGGGCTGCGTACACTGGTCGTGGATCTCGATCCGCAGGGCAATTCCTCGCATTATCTGCTGGGCGCCGCGGCGGACGGCATTGCCCCCAATCTGGCGGATCTGTTCGATCAGACCCTCATGATCCGTTTCGAAGACCGGGCCAGCCGAGACTACGCACTGGCCTCGCCGTTCGAGAACCTCTCGGTGATGGCCTCCTCACCACGGCTCGAAGAGCTAGCGAGCAAACTCGAATCCCGTCACAAAATTTACAAGCTGCGCGATGCATTGACCGAGCTGGCCGACGATTTCGACCATATCTATATCGACACGCCACCAGCCCTGAACTTCTTCACACTCTCGGCCCTGATCGCTGCCGACGCGTGCCTGATTCCTTTCGACTGCGATGATTTCTCGCGTCGGGCGCTGTACGCGCTCCTCGACAGCGTTGAAGAAATCCGCGTTGATCACAATCCGGCGCTCATCATCGAAGGCATCGTGGTTAACCAGTTCCAGCCGCGAGCCAGTCTGCCACAACGTCTGGTGCAGGAACTGGTCGATGAAGGGCTGCCGATCCTGCCGACCTATCTGTCCGCCTCGGTCAGGATCCGCGAAAGCCACCAGCAGGCCCGCCCGATGATTCATCTGGATGCCCGCCACAAGCTGACCCAGGAGTTCATCGCGCTGCACGACCGGCTATCCTCCTGAAAACAGGCCGGCCAGCGCCTTGCGCGCTGTTATAATCGCTCCTTTTTTCAGCAGTCCTTATGCGGATTTTCAGGGGCATCCGGGAACATACCAGCGAGCCATGCGTGCTGACCATCGGCAATTTCGATGGCGTACACCTTGGGCACAAGGCGCTGTTGACCCGCGTCCGCCAGAAAGCCGACGAATTGGGCCTGCCCGCAACGGTGCTGTGTTTCGAGCCTCATCCGCGCGAGTATTTTGCGCCAGACACCGCGCCCCCCCGCCTGTGCAGCGTATGGCGCAAGATGGCACTGCTGCAGGCGGCGGGCATGGACCAGATCTGCGTGCAGCGCTTCGATGCCGGCTTTGCCAACCTCGATGCGATGGAATTCATCGAAAAGGTCCTGGTCGAAGGCATGCAGGTACAGCACCTGATGATTGGCGACGATTTCCGTTTCGGCCGTGGCCGCGGCGGCGATTTTGAAGCCTTGCAAAAGGCTGGCGAGTATTTCGGTTTCAGCGTGGAGGCGATGCACACGCTGGAAGTGCAGAATGAACGGGTATCCAGCTCGGCCGTGCGCGAAGCGCTGAAGGCAGGAGAAATCGAACATGCCACGCGACTGCTCGGAGAGCCGTTTGTCGTGGAAGGCTGGGTGCAGCATGGGGACAAGATCGGACGGACAATCAATTTCCCGACGGCCAATATCCGCATGCGCCAGAAAACGCTGCCGCTGTCCGGGATCTTTGCGGTCACGGTGGATGGCGGCCCGCTGAAGAACGCCGTAGGAGCCGCCAGCATCGGTTACCGCCCGACGATAGCGGAAGGACTGGCACTGCGGGTCGAGGTGTATGTGCTGGATTTTTCCGGTGACCTCTACGGCGAAAGACTGTCGGTACGCTTCTGGCACAAGCTGCGCGACGAGATGAAATTTGATTCGCTGGACGCCCTGAAAGCGGCGATCGGCAAGGATTGTGATGATGTGCGGGCGTGGTTCTCCACACACCCGGAATACTTGAGCTTGCGAGAACAGAATGGCTGATTACAAACAGACCCTGAATATGCCGGACACCCCCTTCCCGATGCGCGGCGATCTGCCCAAGCGCGAGCCGGGCTGGGTGCAACAATGGCAACAGAAGAAGCTCTACGAGAAGATCCGCCGCGCCAGTGCGGGGCGGCCAAAATTCATCCTGCATGATGGCCCGCCCTACGCCAACGGCAGCCTGCACCTGGGGCATGCGCTCAACAAGGTGCTCAAGGACATCATCGTCCGCTCCAAGACCCTGGCCGGCTTTGATGCCCCGTATGTGCCAGGCTGGGACTGCCACGGTCTGCCCATCGAACACAAGATCGAAGTCACCCACGGCAAACATCTGCCGGCCGACAAGGTACGTGAGCTCTCGCGCGCCTACGCCGCCGAACAGGTCGCCATCCAGAAAGCCGGCTTCATCCGCCTGGGCGTGCTGGGCGATTGGGACAATCCGTATCTGACCATGGCCTTCGGCAATGAGGCCGGTGAAATCCGTGCGCTGGCCGAGCTGGTCAAGCATGGCTATGTCTTCAAAGGCCTCAAACCGGTCAACTGGTGCTTCGACTGCGGCTCGGCACTGGCCGAAGCCGAAGTGGAATACGAAGACAAGAAATCGGATGCCATCGACGTGGCCTTCCGTTGCGCCGCACCGGAACAACTCGCCATCGCCTTCCGCCAGGACGCGCTCGCCAAGCCGGCCTATGCGGTGATCTGGACCACCACCCCGTGGACCATCCCCGCCAACCAGGCGCTCAACATCCACCCGGAAGTGAAGTACGCGCTGGTCGATGTCGGCGACAAGCTGCTGGTCCTGGCGACCGATCTGGTCGAAGCATGCCTGCAACGCTACAAGCTTTCCGGCGAAGTGCTGGGCGAAGCCGAAGGCGCCCGCCTGGGAGGAATTTCCTTCCATCACCCGTTCTACGACCGTCTCTCGCCGGTCTATCTGGCTGACTACGTCGGCGTGGATACCGGTACCGGCATCGTGCACTGCGCGCCCGCCTATGGCGTGGATGACTTCAACATCTGGCGTGCGAATGGGCGTGGTTTCGACGAAATCATCAACCCGGTGCAGGGCAATGGCGTGTATGTGCCGAGCCTCGAATTCTTTGGTGGCCAGTTCATCTGGAAAGCCAATCCGAACATCGTCGCCAAACTCGAGGAAGTCGGTGCCCTGCTCAAGCACGAAACCATCTCGCACAGCTACATGCACTGCTGGCGCCACAAAACACCGCTGATCTACCGTGCCACCGCGCAATGGTTTGTCGGCATGGACAAACAGCCCAATGAAGGCCCGACGCTGCGCGAGCGCGCGCTGGCTGCCATCGAGCAAACCGACTTCTTCCCGGGCTGGGGCAAACCGCGGCTGGCCGCGATGATCGCCGGCCGGCCGGACTGGTGCATCTCGCGCCAGCGCAACTGGGGGGTACCGATCCCGTTCTTCCTGCACAAGGAAACCGGCGAGCTGCATCCACGCACCGTCGAATTGATGGAAGAAGTCGCCCTGCGTGTCGAAAAAGAAGGCATCGAAGCCTGGTTCAAGCTCGATGCCGCCGAACTGCTCGGCGATGAGGCCGCGCAATACGACAAGATCAGCGACACGCTGGATGTCTGGTTCGATTCCGGCACAACCCATTGGCATGTGTTGCGCGGCTCGCACAAGATCGGCCACACCGATGGAGGCCCGGTTGCGGATCTCTATCTGGAAGGTTCGGACCAGCACCGCGGCTGGTTCCACAGCTCCTTGCTGACGGGCGCGGCGATTGACAGCCATGCGCCCTACAAAGCACTGCTCACCCACGGCTTCACCGTGGACGAGAAGGGGCGCAAGATGAGCAAATCGCTGGGCAACACGATCCTGCCCGACGAAATCAACGACAAGATGGGCGCCGACATCCTGCGCCTGTGGGTCGCCAGCACGGATTATTCCGGCGAGATTGCCGCCAGCAAGGAAATCCTGGCACGTGTGGTGGAAGTCTATCGCCGCGTGCGCAACACCCTGCGTTTCCTGCTCGCCAACACGGCGGACTTTGACATCGCTCGCGATGCCGTGCCTGTCGAGCAATGGCTGGAAATCGATCGCTATGCACTGAACCTGGCCCGCCAGTTGTCCGAAGGCGCTGAAGCCGATTACGCGAAGTACGAATTCCATCGTGTGGTGCAAGCCCTGCAACTGTTCTGCTCGGATGATCTGGGCAGCTTCTACCTCGATATCCTCAAAGACCGCCTCTACACCTCCGCTACCGGCTCGAAAGCCCGCCGCTCTGCACAGACCGCGTTGTGGCACATCAGCCAGACTCTGGTACGCCTGATGGCGCCGATTCTGGCCTTCACCGCCGAGGAAGCCTGGGCAGTGATGAGCAAGGATGCAGACGACAGTGTCATGCTGCACAGCTTCCACAAACTGCCTGAGCTGGCGATTGATGAAGGTCTGGCTGCACGCTGGCAGCTGATCCGTCAGGTACGTGCCGAAGTCATGAAGGAGATCGAAGCCGTCCGCACCGCTGGGCAGGTCGGCTCCTCCCTGCAGGCCGAAGTCACGGTACACGCCTCGGGCGAGAAGTTCACCGCCCTGGCAGCCCTGGGCGACGATCTGCGCTTCGTGTTCATCACCTCGGCCGCGAACCTTGTGCAAGCCGCCAGCGAAGCGGACGAGAAGATCGTGGTCACGCCGAGCACCTATCAGAAATGCGGGCGCTGCTGGCATTACCGTGCCGATGTGGGTCGCAATCCCGAACATCCTGAACTGTGCGGTCGTTGCGATGACAACCTGCATGGGGCAGGCGAGACCCGGAGCCGCGCATGAAGCGTTTCGCTGGCTGGCTCGTGCTGGCATGTGTGGTGATCGGACTGGACCAGTGGAGCAAGCTCGCGATACTGGCTCGCTTTGCCGAATATGAGTCGCGCCCCGTTACGGACTTCTTCAATCTGGTACTGGTCTATAACCCCGGTGCGGCGTTCAGCTTCCTGGCCGACCACGCCGGCTGGCAGCGCTGGTTCTTCGTGATCCTGGCCATCGTCATCTGCGGCTGGTTGCTCAGCATGATCTGGCAGCATCGCCGGGAAGTCCTGCAACCGGCGGCCTTTGCGCTGGTCGTTGGTGGCGCCCTTGGCAACGTAATCGATCGCCTCGTCTATGGCCGGGTAGTCGATTTCCTGGATTTCCACCTCGGGCTGCAGCATTGGCCGGCTTTCAACCTGGCCGATTCAGCGATCTGCCTGGGCGTCACCCTGATGATCGTGGCCCAGCTGCGCGAAAGCCGCCGCGCCCGCTCCCTCTCGTAAAAGGAACTCCTGCATGCGTGTCGGCATCCTCCCCACCAGCCTCGTCACCCTGAATTTCAGGGTCTCCCATGCCACCAGCGGCAGGGTGATGTTCTCCACGTTTGAAGCCACCCCGATGACTTTGCAAATGGGTTCGGGAGACTTGATGCCTGCACTCGAAACGCGCCTGCTGGGGCTCTCGGACGGTGCGCGTGAAACGCTGCAATTCGCAGCAGGTGAAGCTTTCGGCCCATACAGCGAGGCACTGGTTGAACGGGTCGAACGCCGCCACATCCCGGCCACACTGCAATTGGAGCAGGACACGGTCTACTCCTTCCCGGCGCCGGACGGCAGCAGCTACCCCGGTCTGGTACGCGAACTCACCGACGAATACGCCCTGATCGATTTCAACCATCCGCTCGCCGGCCAGGCCGTGACCGTGGAGGTCGAGATCATTGGCGTGATCTGATCAACTCGCGGGGAAGGAGAAAGGGGAAGCGTAAAACCACCACTCCGACAGCCCTTCCCCCTTTTCCCTTTCCTCAAGGCAGCCATGAGCAACTCCGAAATCCTCCTCGCCAACCCCCGCGGCTTCTGTGCTGGTGTCGAACGCGCCATCGAAATCGTCGAGCGCGCCATCAAGATCCACGGCGCACCGATCTATGTGCGCCATGAAGTGGTCCACAACAAGTTTGTCGTCGAAGATCTGCGTGCCAAAGGCGCCGTGTTCATCGAAGAGCTGGATGAAGTGCCCCCTGGCTCGACCCTGATCTTTTCGGCCCACGGCGTGCCGCAGGACGTGCGTCGCCAGGCTGAGGCGCGCGGACTGCGCGTGTTTGATGCCACCTGCCCGCTGGTGACCAAGGTCCACGTCGAAGTGGCCAAGATGCGCGAAGCTGGCCGCGAAATCGTGATGATCGGCCACAAGGGGCACCCGGAAGTCGAAGGCACCATGGGCCAGACCGAATCAGGCATGTATCTGGTGGAAAGTGTCGAAGACGTCGCCGCCCTGCAGGTCAGCAACGAAAGCATGCTGGCTTATGTGACCCAGACCACCTTGTCGGTCGATGATGCGCAAGTGATCGTCGATGCGCTCAAGGCGCGGTTCCCGGCCATCATCGGCCCGAAGAAGGACGATATCTGCTACGCCACCCAGAACCGTCAGGATGCCGTGAAATTCATGACCCCTCAGGTCGAAGTCGTCATCGTGGTGGGCTCCCAGAACAGTTCGAACTCCAACCGCCTGCGCGAGGTTGCCGCCCTGCGCAGCATTCCGGCCTACCTGGTGGATAACGCGGCCAACCTTGATCCGGCCTGGATTGCGGGCAAACGCCGGATCGGCGTCACCGCCGGCGCCTCGGCGCCGGAAGTACTGGTCAGTGCGGTCGTCGCCCGGCTCAAGGAACTCGGCGTGGCCAATGTCCGTACCCTGGAAGGGGCTTCGGAGAACGTCACCTTCCCGATTCCGCGCGAATTGCAGGCCGATGCCTGAAGTCTGGCGTGCGACAGAAACAACAAAACAAGGGATCCGGCAATTCTGTTGCACTTGAACAAGACGCTGCCCCTTTGCCACTGATATCATTGCGCTTTCATTACACACGGCACAGCCATGTTTGGACGATTTTTGCCCCGCGAGGGACGTTTTTTTGATTTTTTCAACGCCCATGCGGAACAGGTAGTACTCGCCGCCCAACAATTGGTCGCCCTCATGTCCGCCAGCCCGGAAGACATGCCCGCCATCGTTTCTGCCATTGACGAAATCGAAACCCGCGCAGACAAGATCACTCACGACACGGTCGCCCTGCTCCACACGACCTTTGTCACCCCTTTTGATCGTGATGCGATCCATTCGCTGGTCAATGATCTGGACGACATCGTCGATTCCATCCAGGACGTGGCCGAGGGGATCAGCCTCTACAACATCCGCCGCCTGACGCCAGACGCCGTCCAGATGGCCGAACTCACCCAATCCTGTGCCGAGCGGGTTCGCCAGATCGTTGGCCTGCTGTCCAGCATGGAACATGCAGCGGACATCCTGCGCACCTGCCGTGAAATCGAGCAACTGGAATCCGATGTTGACCGCGTGATGCGCAGTGCCCTGTCGCGCGTCTTCCGTGACGAACGCGAACCGCTGCAAGTCATCAAGATGAAGGCAATCTACGAAGGTCTGGAGAAAATCTCCGACCACTGCGAAGACGTCAGCAAGATTGTCGAAGGCCTCGTGCTGGAAAACGCCTGATCCATCATGGCACACGCGCAAATCGCCCTCTACGCGGTCGTAGCGCTGGTCGCGCTCGCCCTGTTTTTCGACTTCCTCAATGGTTTTCATGACGCCGCCAACGCCATTGCAACAGTCGTCTCCACCGGCACCCTGAAGCCCAATCAGGCTGTGGCACTGGCAGCCACATGCAACTTCATTGCCATCTGGGTGTTCGGCACGCACGTGGCCGCCACCATCGGCAAAGGCATTGTCGATCCGAGCATCGTCGATCATTACGTCGTGTTCGGCGCCTTGATCGGAGCGGTCTGCTGGAACATCATCACCTGGTATTTCGGCATCCCGTCCAGTTCGTCGCATGCACTGATTGGCGGTATCGTCGGCGCCACCATCATCAAGGCCGGAACGGGTCCGTTGATCTGGGCCGGGATCGGCAAGACGGTGGCATTCATCGTGATCTCGCCCTTGCTCGGCATGTTGCTCGGCTCGATGATGATGCTGATCGTCTCGCACGTCTGCTTCCACGCCATCCCGACCAAGGTGGACCGCTGGTTCCGCCGCCTCCAGATCGTTTCCGCAAGCGCCTACAGCCTGGGGCACGGCGGCAACGACGCACAGAAAACCATCGGCATCATCTGGCTGCTGCTGATCACCACCGGCCATGTCGCCAGCGATGCTCCGCCCCCCACCTGGGTCATCGTCGCCTGTTACTCAGCCATTGGATTCGGCACGCTGTTTGGCGGCTGGCGCATCGTCAAGACGATGGGTCAGGGCATCACCAAACTCAAGCCTTACAGCGCATTCTGTGCCGACAGCGGCGGGGCACTGACCTTGTACCTTGCTTCCTGGCTGGGCATTCCGGTATCCACCACCCACACCATCACGGGCGCCATCGTCGGTGTCGGTTCTTCACGGCGCTTCTCGGCCGTTCGCTGGGGACTGGCAGGCAAGATCGTATGGGCCTGGGTCCTCACCATTCCGTGCAGCGCATTGATTGCGGCAGGTGCCTGGTGGGTTGGCCACCACATCCTCTGATACGGTTATGAAATGGCAAAAAGGCGTGGTCTCGACCACGCCTTTTTCATTTTCTTCGAACCACACCACAGCCCAAGCAGTTATGCAGCCTGGATCGCGTACATCTTGCCGAAATGCGTTGCAGGATCATGCGCCAAGGCATCAAAACCGCCTTGCTCGATGATCTGCCCGCGCTCGAAGACCACGATCTTGTCGGCTTCTTTCAACGTACTGATCCGGTGCGCCACGATGAGCATTGTGCGCCCGGTGGCGTAATCCGACATCAGCCCCGCCATGACGGTTTGTTCGGTCGCTGAATCCAGCGCAGACGTCGCCTCGTCGAGCAGCAGGATCGGGGCATCACGACAAATCGCCCGGGCAATCCCCACACGCTGACGCTCACCACCAGAGAGTGCATAGCCGCGCTCTCCAACCATGGTGTCCAGCCCTTCCGGCAGGCGTGCAATCAGGTCTTCCAGACAAGCTATCTCGCACGCCCGCTGCAGCAAGGCGGGAGCAACTTCACGCATCATCGTGAGGTTTTCCTTGAGCGAGAAATTGAACAGCTCGGTTTCCTGCAGCACCACCGCCACATTGCTCGTGAGATCCTCATGGCGGATTTCACTGATCGGTGCATCGCCGATTTTCAGCACCCCATGCTCCAGGTGATACAAGCCCAGCATCAGCTTGATCAGCGTGGATTTCCCCGAGCCGGAATGGCCCGCGATCCCGAGAATCTCGCCACGCTTGATCTCCAGAGACAACGGGCCAACGGCAGGCTTGTCGCCATAGCGGAACACGGCGTCCTGCAGACTGATCGCATCCCAGCTTGCCGGAAATTTGCGTTTGCCCTTGGAAAGCGTGTTCTTGCCCCAGAAGATGGACATCATCCGGCCCAGATTGGATTTCCGTTCGATCATCAACTGGATGCGGTCGGTAAATTCAATCGAGGACTCGCGCAAGCGGTCGAAATACGCGGCATAGGTCAGGAAGAAGCCGGGCAGCAGATGGTCGTGCATCACCATCAGCCCGATCACGATCAGAAAGAAGCCCCAGGACAAGGAATTGTGCACCTGGAAACACATCCACTTGGTATTCGACAGACGCAGGCGTTCGTAGGACAGCGTACGGGCCAACTCCTCGCGCTGGGCTATATTGCTGGTCATGTTGCCGGCCGCCCCCATGGCCTTCACGGCCAGGATGTTCGAAGCGCTCTCGACAAAGCTGCCACTGGCGTTTTCCATGGACTTGTTGATACGGTCGGAGAGCTTCGAGATGCGATAGTCGAAGTAAAACTCGATGCTCATCAACACGCCCAGGAAATAGGCGAAGAACAGAATGAACGCCGGATGGAGAAACATGCACGCCACCAGCGAACCGACAAATGCAGCGACCGCCGAGCACAGGCTGTTGATCATGTCGCCGGTCCACTCGCGCACGGATTCCGACCCGGTCAGAATGCGTTGAGCCTTGTTGCCGGTGCTCTCCTGCTGATGCCAGGCCAGCGAATAATCCAGCAAGCGCCCGAAGCCCCAGACCTTGGCCCGATAGCGCGCATTCAGGCTGATCCCGCCAAGCATGCGCTTGCTCGACAAGCGCACCATTGCCACCGCGGCATGACTGCCGGCCAGAATGCCGACCAGCCACAGCAACTGAGTGATCGCGGGTTTGGCGGCAGCATCCGCCTTGACATAACCAATCAGGAAGTTGGCAATCAGTCCGATCAGGTAGGGGGGCACCATGGTGTAGAACATCACGGCCAGCAGCACCCCAAGGAAAAACAGGTAGGTCCAGCGTTCTTCAGCAAGGAAATACCACAGCGCACGCGGCAAATCGACGAAACGGAATTGTTCGGTATCCGGTGTACTTGAAGCGTTCATGCAGACTCCCCACGCAGCGCCACGCGCTGGAGCATGGATTATACGCGCTTGCTACAAGGCGCTTGCCCGGCCATGCCAAACAGATAAGCACTCAGACAGGCCCATCCTCGCGAGCCGCTTGACCACTGACACCATGAGACTGCTAACATCCGGCATCTTCCGCCGCACTCACCCATTCGCCCGGTGCTCGTCGCCATGTTCCAGAAAATCCTCAAGCCGCGCTTCCTGCAGAACTACCTGAGTACCATGTTCTTCATTGTCTCGGGCTGGTACTACTGCTTCAACATTTCAGAATGGCACCAGAAGATGCTGGGCAGCTCGCTGCGGATGCCGATCCTCAACCCGATCCGGGATTTTCTGGTCGAACACCTGCTCGGCCCCCTGCACGACGGAATCGTCAGCATGGTTCCCGCAAGCATCCTGCAATACGTTCCCGATTTCTTTTCGAGCATCCTGACCGATGCCGCGCTCGGTGAAACCGTCACGCTCACCGCCCCTTTCCTGTTCAAGGTGCTGGTGCTGGTCTACGCCGTGATCCTGGTCCGTTTCTATCTCAAGTATCCCTGGCTGCACGCCAAGGTCTTGATCTTCGTACGCGGTGTCTGGCTCGGCTGGTCGCGCAACCCGGAAGCGGTCAGGACCGGCAAGAAACGCAAATTTTCTCCCAAGCCCAAAATCAGCAAGCAGACCAAACAGGCGGGGCTGGCCTTGCTGCTCAAATTCTTCTTCGCTCCGCTGATGATCAACTGGTGCCTGGGCCACGTAGCCGACATGGCCAACAGCTCTACCAACGTCTGGAACTACGGCATCATTGGGGATATGAGTGGCCGGATCCTGTTTGATCAGCACCTGTTCTGGGCGCTCTTCCAGGCC
>JAGTRY010000102.1 GCA_018262235.1 Pseudomonadota bacterium | reverse complement strand
CCGACTACGAAGGGTTCGGCCTCACGCCCCTGGAAGCGCATCTTGCTGGATGGCGGATCAATATAGCCGCGCTTGACTTCGGCGACATCCGCCAACCGGATGGTGCGCCCGCCGGCGCGGATCGGCAGTTCGCGGATCGCATCCAGATCGCTGAACTCGCCTTGTGGGCGCAGATAGATCCGCTCGCTGCCGAGTTCAAAGTAGCCACTGCCGATCTTGGCGTTCTGTTCAGCAATCATCGCCATCAACGCTTTCGGATCGATCCCCAGGGTAGCCATGCGCATCGGCGAGAACTCGACGTACACGCGCTGTTCCTGTTCGCCGAAGAAATCCACCTTGGCCACATCCGGCACGCTGAGGAATTCCTGGCGAATGGCTTCGGCATAACGCTTGAGTTCGGTGTAGGACAGTCCGTCACCGGTCAGCGCGAAGATGTTGCCGAAGGTATCGCCGAATTCATCGTTGAAGTACGGGCCGCTCACACCACTGGGCATGCTCTGGCGGATATCGCCGATCTTCTTGCGCACCTGGTACCAGACGTCTTTCATCTGCCCGGATTTCAGCGCGTCACGCGCCACGACAATGACCTGCGAATAGCCGGGCCGCGAAAAGCTGCGCAAGGTCTCGACCTCGTTCATCTCGCGCAGTTTCTTCTCGATCTTGTCGGTCACCTGCTGTTCGACTTCAAGCGCCGTAGCCCCCGGCCATTGCGCCGTCACCACCATCACCTTGAAGGTAAAGGGCGGATCTTCGCTCTGCCCCAGACGTGAATAGGAAGCCAGGCCGATCAGGGTCAGCACCAGCATCAGGAACAGGATCAACTGGGGATGATGCAAGCCCCATTCGGAGAGATTGAATTTCTTCATCGTGCTGCGTCCAGCACGACAGGCGCTGTCTGCTCGATAGGTTTGACCTTGAGTCCGGCACTGAGCGTATGCGCGCCGACCGTGACGACCCGTTCGCCCAGCGCCAGCCCGCTGCGCAGCACCGCCACGTCGTCGTGATAGCTCTCTACGCTCACCGCGCGGGCCTGTGCCGTGCCATCGGCAGCGATGATCCACACCCGAGTCTGCCCGCCTTCGCCCTGCAGAACGGCCGCAAGCGGAATCCGCACCGACCCCGCCACGCCATTCTGCGCAAACCCGACGGCCGCCGTCGCGCCCAGACGCATGCGCTCATCCGGCGCGGTTACCGCTACACGGAAGGCATATGTCCGGGTGGTCGTATCGGCACTCGCCGCGATCTCGCGCAACACGCCCTGATAGGTCTTGTCCGGCGCCCCCCAGACTTGCACCATCGCCGTCTGGCCGGGCTTGAACAATTGTGCGCGACCCTCAGGAATCCAGGTCAGCACTTCGCGGTAGGCCGGATCGGCGACGCGCGCAACCAGTTGCCCGGCAGCCACCACCTGGCCGGATTCAACCGGCAGGGCCGTCACCACTCCGTCGCGATCCGCCACCAGCGTGGCATAGGCGACCTGATTGTCCGAGGCCGTGTTCTGCGCCTGCGCCTGATGAAGCTTGGCCTGAGCCGCCTCGTACTGCGTACGCCGCGCGTCCACCGCACTGCCGCTGACGAATTTCTGCGCAAACAGGTTCTGGGCCCGTTCGTATTCCGCCTTGGCCAGAGCCAGATCCGCCTGCGCCGCGGCAACCTGTGCCGCCGAAGCACTTGCAGACAAGCGCACGTCCTGAGGATCCAGGCGCGCCAGCACCTGTCCTTTATGCACCGTATCGCCCAGATTGATCCGTCGCTCGATCAGCTTGCCGCCGATGCGGAATGAAAGATCCGTCTCATAGCGGGAGCGCACCTCACCGGAATAGACAAACAGACCGCTTTCCACGCCACTCTTGACCGTCTGCACTACCACCGGGCGACTGTCCTCGGTCGGCGTCCCGGGCTTGCTGCAAGCCACCAGGGCAATCGCAATGCCTAGCGCCAGTACTTCATTTTTCATCGTCATTCCTTTCGCCAAGGGGCGAAGCCAGCAAGTTGCTCAAGAACATATCCAGATGCGTCTGCACATAGGTATCAGGCACCACGCGCAGTGGGTCACTGGGCGGCAACAGGCGCCGCCACATGCAATCAAACATCAGGGGGGCGACAGCCAGACGGCACATCACGGCCGGATCGCAGGGGCGGAACACGCCCGTCTGGATTCCGTGCTCCAGCACGTTGATGAACAGGGTGCGGGCCCGCACGATGACGTTCTCATGATAGAAGCTGGCCAGCTCGGGAAAATTTCCCGCTTCGGCCATGATCAGCCGCGGCAAGCCTTCCAGACGGGGATCGGCCAGCACGTTCCAATAACGCAGCAGCAAGTTGCGCAGGAGCACGGCCGGATCCTCTTCACTGCTGGCTTCAACCAGCGCCTCGCCTGAAACGATATGCGGCACTACAGCGTCTTCGACGACCGCCCGGAACAAGGCTTGCTTACTCTCGTAATAGAGAAACACAGTGCCCTTGGAAACGCCCGCACGCTGCGCAATGTCATCCATGCGGGCAGCGGCAAAACCTTTGTCGGCAAAGACTTCGAGTGCCGCTGCAAGCAACTCGGCGGGGCGGGCTTCTTTACGGCGCTGGCGAATCGGAGCAGGTGTAGTCACGACAATATTGGCGGGAAATGAACGTTAATTACTGACCGGTCAGTAATTATCTGCGTGCGAAAGCGTTTTCACAACTTTTTGTCAAAACCCTCTTTTCAAAGACGTCATTGCGACGTATTCTTAATTGAGAACGATTCTCAGGCGCAACGAAAATGCAACTCTCCGAACTTCCTCGCGGCACGCGTGCCACCGTCGTAAAAGTCAGTGATCTGGCCAACCCGGACCCCATTGCCGCGCGCTTGCGCGACCTGGGCTTTGTGGCTGGCGAACCGGTCAGTCTGGTCGCTCAGGGCCCTTTCGGCGCCGACCCGATCCTGATCCAGATCGGTTTTACCCGCTTCGCATTGCGCCGCAGTGAAGCCGCCCGCGTGGAGGTCGAACATGTCTGAGCCCAGTCTGGCCATGCCTTTGTCTGTTGCTCTGGTAGGCAATCCGAACTGCGGCAAGACCGCCTTGTTCAACCGCCTCACCGGCAGCCGCCAGAAAGTGGCGAACTATGCCGGCGTCACCGTGGAACGCAAGGAAGGCCGCCTGAGATTGCCCTCTGGCCGCAAAGTCCGCATGCTCGACCTGCCCGGCGCCTACAGCCTGAACGCAACCAGCCCGGATGAAGCCGTCACGCGTGACGTGTGCCTGGGCCAGCACCCCGACGAGGCCCAGCCGGACCTGCTGTTGTGCGTGGCAGATGCCACCAACCTGCGCCTGCACCTGCGTTTTGTACTCGAACTCACGCGCCTGGGGCGCCCCATGGTGCTAGCCCTGAACATGGCAGACGCGGCGCGCAAGCGCGGCATCCGGATCGATGCCCAGGCGCTTGAACGCGAACTGGGTTTCCCTGTTGTCGAGACCATCGCGGTCCGCCGCGAAGGTGCTGCCGCCCTGATCAAAGCCCTGGATGGCCACGCTCCGAGCATCCCCACGGCCCCCGCTGCCGATGCCGATCTGCATGCGGCGGCACGCCAGCTCATCGCCAGCGCGGTACACATGCCGGACCCCACCAGTCCGCGTGATGCCGCAATCGATCGCTGGGTGTTGCACCCGGTGGCCGGCCTGGCCATCCTGGCCCTGACCATGCTGGTCGTGTTCCAGGCGGTGTATGCCTGGGGCGAACCGGTCAAGGAACTGATCGAAGCATCCGTTGGCGGACTGGGCGCGCTGATCAATGCCACCTTGCCCGAAGGCTTGCTGCGCAGCCTGCTGGTCGACGGCGTCATCGCCGGGGTTGGTGGCGTGCTGGTCTTCCTGCCGCAGATCCTGATCCTGTTCTTCTTCATCCTGATTCTTGAGGAATCCGGCTATCTGCCACGCGCGGCCTTCCTGCTGGATCGCTTCATGGTCGGTGCTGGCCTCTCGGGCCGGGCCTTCATCCCCCTGCTCTCAAGCTTTGCCTGCGCGATTCCCGGCATCATGGCCGCCCGCAGCATTCCGAATCCGCGTGACCGCTTCCTGACCATCCTGGTCGCCCCGATGATGACCTGCTCGGCCCGCCTGCCCGTGTATGCCCTGCTGATCGGCGCCTTCATCCCGGATCGGCCCATCGGCGGCCTGTTCAACCTGCAGGGGCTGGTCCTCTTCGCCCTCTACATGGCCGGCATTCTCGGCGCGCTGTCCGTCGCCTACATCGCCCGCTATTTCGGTCGGCACAATGAAGAGCAGGCGCTGATGCTCGAAATCCCCGCCTGGCGCCTGCCCAACCCGCTGGATGTGCTGATCGGCCTGAAAGAGCGCGGAATGATCTTCCTGCGCCGCGCCGGCACCCTGATCCTCGCGCTGTCGGTACTGCTATGGGTGCTGTCGACCTTCCCGACACCGCCAGCTGACTGGACCCGCCCGGCCATCGAGTACAGCTTTGCCGGCCACATCGGGCGTGCGCTCGCCGTGGTCTTCGAGCCCATCGGCTTCAACTGGCAGATCTGCGTGGCCCTGATCCCCGGCCTGGCCGCGCGCGAAGTGGCGGTCGCCGGCCTCGCCTCGGTGTATGCCATCAGTGCCCCCGAAGGTCAGGCCGAGGAGTTGCTGTCCACGGCACTGGCGAACCAATGGACACTGGCCACCGCACTCTCGCTGCTGGCCTGGTACGTCTTCGCGCCGCAGTGCCTGGCGACGCTGTCTGTGGTCCGGCGCGAGACCAACTCCTGGCGCGCCACCGCTTTCTGGGCGGCACTGCTCACCGGCCTGGCCTACCTCGCCTCGCTGATCGTCTATCGACTGGCGCTGATCCTGTCATGAGCACCTACGCCCTCCTCGAACCCGTGCTGGTCGGCCTCATCGTTGCCGCCAGCGCCGGTTTTGCCCTGCGCCGCACCCTGCCGCGGCAGTTCGCGCGGCTGGGCAGTGCCGTCCGGCAGGCCAGACTGCCGGACTGGCTCGGTGCCCTGCTCGGCAAGCTCTTTCCGGAAGCGTCGGAGTGTTCGTCAGGCTGCGGCAGTTGCAGCAATTGCGGCACGAGCAGTCCACCGCCCACGCAAGTCGTTGTTTTTCATCGCCACAAGCACGACAAGCCATCTTGAGCTTGCACGCTCTGTAACAGAAAACTTCAAATTCATCTGTCTCCACGTCTCAACCAGCCGCGTTCGCTGCCGTTAATGGCATCAAGGGCAGAGAGTGCTGCACCTGCAGAACGTTGGGAGCACGGCAATGAGACTATGGAATGGCATCGTGATGTACGCACCGCGTTCGCCGGACTATTACGCCCTGCCCGAACCGGAGCAATGCATCTTTCGTTTGATGCACCAGTACGCGGATTCACAGGCGTGGAATCTCTACTGGCTGAGCCAGCCGCAGACGGATCTGATCCCGCTGCACCGGCAGGACTGGCGCAATCACTACAAGTCCTTCACCGGCGTCCAGACCCGCGCCTTCTACGAAGCGCTCGACACACCGGTGCTCAACCAGATGACGCTGGGGCACATCATGAGCTGCAAGCCGCGTGAAGCGATCCGCCTGCTGATCTCTGCGCATCTTGAAAACACGCGCTTCTATCAGATGGTGGGGGGCGAGAAGTGGCGGGAATTGATGCTGGGCCGCCTGTTCCTCGCCGAGCGCCTGAACATCACGCGCCAGCCCAAGGAAGAAACCGGCGAAGTGGTTGTCGCAGACTTCATCCTGCACCGCTACGCGCGCCTGGGCAGCCACGAGTACAAGCAGGTCAAACGACCGGCCTGATGAAACGCGCATAAAAAAACCGGGCTCTGCGGAGACCCGGCTTTTTCACGTCTTCATGCTGAAGAGCCGCATCAGACCTTGCTGTGCAGGAGCGGCCATTGGCCGCGAAGTTTTTGTGGGAGCGACGTCCACGTCGCGAAACGCTGCTTCGCGTCGCTCCCACAACGCAATTGAACGGCCCTGTCCCGGAATCATTCGCGGCCACTGGCCGCTCCAACAAAAAAACCGCTACAAGGCTGCTGATCAGGGCTGCTGAATCAACTCAATCTTGTAACCATCCGGATCCTGCACAAAAGCAATAACCGTCGTGCCGTGCTTCATCGGCCCGGCTTCGCGCGTCACCACGCCCCCCCGCGCCTTGATCTCGGCACACGCCTTGTAGGCATCCTCCACGCCCACTGCAATATGGCCGAAGCCCGTGCCCAGCTCGTAGCTTTCCACGCCGTAGTTGTAGGTCAGCTCGATGGTGGCCCCATCGGCTTCACTGCCATAGCCGACGAACACATTGGTGAACTTGCCTTCGGGATGATCGGAAACCTTGATCACGTGCATGCCCAGCACTTCGGTGTAGAACTTGATGGAACGATCCAGATCGCCAACACGGATCATGGTGTGCAGTACGCGCATGGTATTTCTCCTTGGGGAAGATGAAGTGGGAACAGGGTAGTGCAGCCGGGGCTGCGGATGACTTTTCGATGACGCCCGACCCTCACAGTACAGGAATGATCTTGTTGGCGTGCCGCAGTGCCGCCTTGGCAATTTCGTAGTCCGGCTGCAATTGCCCGACCACGCGCCAGAAGCGTGGCGAATGATTCATTTCCAGCAGATGGGCCACTTCGTGGGCCACCACATAATCGATCTGCGGACGCGGCAGATGGATCAGGCGCCAGTTCAGACGAATGCCGGACAAACGTGAGCAACTGCCCCAGCGTGTTCGCGCATTCGAGAGCCGCACCGCCGGCAAAACCACCTCCGGCGCAATCCGCTTGAGCAGAAAACCATACTCATCGACACGCCCGCAGAAATACGCCAGCGCAAAATTCTGCAAGCCGCGCAGCAACAAGGCGTGAGCATCTTCCTGACGGCGCAGATGCAGATGCAACGCCCGGCTGTCCATGCCTTCGACCCAGTGCACGCGGTTGGCGCCGGCCAGCCAATGCACGCGGCATGCCTCGCCCAGCACCGGCACCAGCATGCCGTCATTGATCGCCACCGGCTGCGGTTCAGCGCGCTGCGCCCACTCGGCAAGCTTTTCCAGGATCCAGTCGGTCCGCTCGCGCAGAAAGACTTCCGTCTCGCGCAGACTCACCCGCAGCGGAATGGAAACCGTCAGACCGCGCCGGTCGATCATCATGCCCAGACTGCGCCGCCGGCTGCGGCGCAAGGTGAAGACGATCTCGTGCCCACGCAACACGATGCTGCGCGTTTCGCCGTCCGTCGCCATGCTCAGCCTTGCTGCCCCGCGCGGACCGATGGCGTGGCGGCCTGGTAGTGATGCGGGAAGAGGCGCCGCATTTCCCCCTCGATCCACGCCTCGGCCTGCGTATTCACCTCTTCCGGCGTCCGCCCGGCAGCCGGAATCGCCGGGCCGATGCTCACCACGATCTCGCCGGGATGCTTGATGAAGGCATTGCGTCGCCAGAACTCGCCGGCATTGTGCGCCACCGGCACAACCGCGCAGCCAGCCGCCGTCGCCAACGTTGCACCACCGATCTTGTAACGACGCTGACTCCCGATAGCCGTGCGGGTGCCTTCCGGAAACACCACCACCCAATAGCCCAGCCGCAGCATCGCCTGACCTTGTTCGACGACCTGGCGCAACGCGTCCTTGCCACCGCTGCGATCAATCGTCACCACCGGCATGCGCGCCATGCCCCAGCCAAAGAACGGGATGCGCAGCAATTCACGTTTGGCCACGTAGGCCGCAGGCGGAAAGATGTCGGCAAAAGCCAGGGTTTCCCAGGCCGACTGGTGCTTGGCCAGAATGACGGACGCTTCGGCAGGCAGATTCTCGCGGCCGATCACGCGATAGGAAATGCCCAGCACATGCTTGAACACCCACATCGTCGTGTAATGGTTCCAGCGCGTGACGAAGGCATAGCGCTGGGCCAGGCTCATCCACAAGGTGATCGCCACAAACCCCGTGAAGGGAAGGAAGAACACCAGCATGTACAGGGCAAAGCACAGCGAGCGCAACAGATTCAACATGCGCTCAAGCTTTGAGAGTCAGCAGGTGATTGGCCACTGCCGCCAGATCGGGGAAAACCTTGGTGCCCACGGGCAGATCAGGATCCACCGCGGTCTTGGCGCCCTTGCCGGTCAGCACCAGATACGGCGTACACCCCACCGCAATGCCCGCCTGCAGGTCGCGCATGCTGTCGCCCACGGTCGGCAAACCCGCCAGATCCACATTGAAGCGCTCGGCGATCTGCCGGAACATGCCCGGCTTGGGCTTGCGGCAATCGCAGGTCGAGTCCGCCGCATGCGGGCAGAAGAAGATCGCATCGATCCGCCCACCCACGGCCGCCACCGCCTTCATCATCTTGTCATTGATCGCGTTGAGCGTATCCATATCGAACAAGCCACGCCCGACCCCGCTCTGATTGGTTGCCACGATCACGCGATAACCGGATTCGGCCAGCCGCGAAATGGCCTCCAGACTGCCAGGAATCGGCTTCCATTCGTCCGGCGACTTGATGAACTGCGCTGAATCCTGATTGATGACACCGTCACGATCAAGAATGATGAGCTTCATGCACTTCTCCGGGAAGGGGGAAGGAGGAAGGGGGAAGGGTCAAATCCCGCCCGGCCTCGCCAACTTCCCGTTCAACACAAACATCACGTTGAAGAGGTACCGGCCCGGCGCATGCGCACCTTTCTGCCGGCCCCCTTCACCCTCTCTCATTCACTACGCCGACAGTTTCGAAAGGTCCGCAACACGGTTCATCAGGCCATACAACTGGTTCAGCAGCGCCTGACGATTGGCACGCAGCGCAGGGTCTTCGGCATTCACCATCACCGCATCGAAGAAGGCATCCACCGGGCCGCGCAGCGCGGCCAGCGCCTGCAGTGAGGCCGTGTAGTCACCCGAGTCAAAGGCGGCAGTGGCCTTCGGTGCGATCTCGCCCAGCGCGGCAAACAGCGCCTTCTCGGCGTCTTCGGCCAGCAGGGCCGGCTTGACCTCGGTCGGCAGTTCGCCTTCGATCTTCTTCAGGATGTTGCCAACACGCTTGTTGGCTGCCGCCAGCGCCGCCGCTTCAGGCAGCGCAGCAAAGGCCCGCACGGCCGCCAGACGCTTGGCAATGTCGCCCAGACGCTGCGGTTTCAGCGCCAGCACAGCATCCACTTCCTGTGCCGAATAGCCCTGCTCGCGCAGTTGTCCAGACAAACGCTCAAAAATAAAAGTCATTACCAGCTTGATGTTCTCAGCTGGATACATCGAAATTTCAAATGGGAAAACTTTGAACGCGGTTAACAACAGTTCCGGCAAATCAAGGTCAAGATTTTTTTCGATCAGCATGCGGATCACGCCCAGCGCATGGCGGCGCAGCGCGAACGGGTCCTTGTCGCCGGTCGGCACCTGACCGATGCCGAACAAGCCGACCAGGGTTTCGAGCTTGTCGGCCAAGGCCACCACCACGCCAATGTCATTGCGCGGCAGGTCGTCGCCCGCGAAGCGCGGCTTGTAGTGATCCTCGATCGCATCCGCCACGGTGTCGCAGAGGCCGTCGTGCTTGGCGTAGTAGCCACCCATGATGCCCTGCAGCTCCGGAAACTCGCCGACCATGTCGGTGAGCAGGTCGGTCTTGGCAAGTTGCGCGGCGGTATCGGCAGCCGCCACATCCACGCCCAGTTTCGCCGCGATGGCTTTGGCTATCGCGCGCACGCGTTCCATGCGCTCGCCCTGCGTGCCGAGCTTGTTGTGATACACGACCTTGGCCAGGCCTTCGACGCGCGACGCCAGGGTCTTCTTGCGATCCTGATCGAAGAAGAACTTGGCGTCCGCCAGACGCGGGCGCACCACGCGTTCGTTGCCCTGGATCACCGCGCTGGCATCCGCCGGGGCGATGTTGGAGACGATCAGGAACTTGTTCGTCAACTTGCCATTGGCATCGAGCAGCGGGAAGTATTTCTGGTTGGCCTTCATCGTGAGAATCAGGCATTCCTGCGGCACGGCGAGGTATTCGGTTTCGAACTGGCCGATCACCACGTTCGGGCGCTCGACCAGCGCGGTCACTTCGTCCAGCAGGGCTTCGTCTTCGATGGCTTTCACGCCACCGCCGACCTTCGCTGCGGCGGCAGCGAGCTGGCGCACGATTTCGGCGCGACGCTCGGCGAAGCTGGCGATCACCGCTCCTTCATCACGCAGCTGCGCGGCATAGCTGTCGGCAGTGTGGATGCTGACCACCGGCTTGGCGGCCTCGAAACGATGCCCCAGCGTTTCACGCCCGGACTTGAGGCCCAGCACGGAAATGTCGATGACATCCGCACCATGCAGCGCGATCAGCTTGTGCGCGGGGCGCACGAAATGCACGGTGCTCCAGCCATCGGCCAGTTGGTAACCCATCACCTTCGGGATCGGCAGCTTGGCGAGTGCGTCTTCCAGCGCCTTCTGCAGGCCGGCCGCCAGCGAAACGCCCGGTTGCAGTGAATCCAGCATCAGGGTTTCGGCCTTGCCTTCCCCAACGCGTTTGAGGCTGGCAACGGCAGACGCATCGGCGCCCAGCGCAGCAAGCTTCTTGAGCAGCGCCGGGGTGGCATTGCCATTGGCATCCAGCCCGACAGCCACCGGCATCAGCTTCTGCGAGATGGGCTTGTCCGCAGCCTTGTCGGCCACATTCGCGACCTGTACGGCCAAGCGGCGCGGCGACGCAAATGATGTGACAAGCGCATCAGCAGCAGCGAGACCCTGGGCCTTGAGGCTGTCGGCCAGTACGGTCGAAAAGGCCTCGCCCAGTTTCTTGAGCGCCTTGGGCGGGAGTTCTTCGACGAAGAGTTCTACGAGCAGATTCTGGTTCATGGTTATTTCTCCTCCTTCTTCGGGAGGTCTGCGACCCATTCTCTGGGTGCCATCGGGAAGCCGAGGCGTTCACGCGATTCGAGGTAGCTCTGCGCCACGCTGCGCGCGAGATTGCGGATGCGGCCGATGTAGGCGGCACGCTCGGTCACCGAGATGGCGCCGCGTGCATCGAGCAGATTGAAGGTGTGCGCAGCCTTGAGCACTTGCTCGTAGGCCGGCAGCGCGAGCTGCTGTTCCATCAGGTGCTTGGCGTTGCCTTCGTAGTCGCCGAAGTGGCGGAACAGGGCGTCGGCATTGCTGTGCTCGAAGTTGTAGGTCGATTGCTCGACTTCGTTCTGATGGAATACGTCGCCGTATTTGAGCACACGGGTCTGGCCGTTCTCTTCCCAGGTGGTCCACACCAGATCGAAAACGTTTTCAACTTCCTGCAGATACATCGCCAGACGCTCGATCCCGTAGGTGATCTCGCCGGTGATCGGCTTGCATTCGATGCCGCCAACCTGCTGGAAGTAGGTGAACTGGGTGACTTCCATGCCGTTGAGCCAGACTTCCCAGCCCAGACCCCAGGCGCCGAGCGTGGGATTTTCCCAGTCGTCTTCGACGAAACGCACGTCGTTCTTCTTCAGGTCGAATCCCAGCGCTTCGAGCGAGCCGAGATAGAGGTCGAGGATGTTGGCCGGCGCGGGCTTGAGCACCACCTGGAACTGGTAGTAGTGCTGCATGCGGTTGGGGTTCTCGCCATAGCGGCCATCCTTGGGGCGGCGCGAGGGCTGCACATAGGCGGCACGCCAGGGTTCCGGACCGATGGCGCGCAGGAAGGTGGCGGTGTGGCTGGTACCGGCACCGACTTCCATGTCGTAAGGCTGCAACAGTGCACAGCCGCGGCTGCCCCAGTAGGACTGGAGCTTGAGAATGATGTCCTGAAAGCTTGGTTTGGCGTTCATATCGGGTGGGCCGGTCGCGAAAACCGGGCCAGCACAAAGCGGAAAGACGCGATTTTACAGGCAAGCGGGGTCGGACGGGCAGACGGCATTGCCACGAAACGGGTCTGTTTGCGTATATTGACGCGCTTGCAGCCCCTGTGTCCCGATCATGCTGAAAAATGCGCTTTGCCTGATCCTCGCCGTGTTGAGCATGATTGCCCTGCCTGCGCGCAGTGCCGAGCCGATGACCTTCATCCATCCCCCGCCGGAAAACCCCAATGACCGGCGCCACACCTATTACTGGGAAGTGCTCGAAGCCGCCCTGCAGGCAAACAGGCACAAGTATGGCGACTACAAGGTGGTGTCTTACGACACGCCGATGAATTTCCAGCGGGCAGCAGCCGAAGTCGAAGCGGGCGAACAGGGCCGGGTCAATATCGTAGCCCGCGCCACCAGTCTTGAGCTCGAATCCCACCTGCGTGCGATCCCGATCCCGCTGG
>JAGTRY010000101.1 GCA_018262235.1 Pseudomonadota bacterium | reverse complement strand
GCTGTCAATCGACAGACCGAGCAGTTCGCAATTCATGCTGCGGAAGGTGTCTGCGTGCTTGGCAAAACCCATGAACTCGGTGGTGCACACCGGGGTGAAATCGGCCGGATGCGAGAAAAGGATCAGCCACTTGCCTTCGTAGTCTTTCAGGCAGCGGTCACCGAAGGTGGTTTTGGCGGAAAACTCAGGGGCACGTTCGTTGAGGCGGGGAAAACTCGGGCAGTTCGTGTTGTCCATCATGCACTCCTTGTCGTTCGGTTGAAAATCAAAGGGACTGACTAACCCAGCGGACTATCTCGGCAGCGGGGCGGGCACCCGCTTCACGCGCGACCTCCTGGCCGGCTTTGAAAATCGCCAGGGTGGGAATGCTGCGGATGCCGAAACGCGCGGCGATGTTCGGATGGGCTTCGGTGTCCAGCTTGGCGAGCACGGCGCGGCCATGCAGCTGTTTTGCCGCATCGGCGTACATCGGCGCCATGGCGCGACAGGGGCCACACCAGGGCGCCCAGAAATCAATCACCACCGGCAGCCCGCTGCGTGTGATCACGGTATCGAAATTGGCAGCCGTCAGCTCGACAGGTTCCGGGGGCAGGATTGGCTGCTTGCATGCACCGCAGGCAGGTCCGTCGAGAATGCGCTCAGTGGGGACGCGGTTGATGGTTTTGCAGTGGGAGCACACGATTTCCATTGTTTGTTTCCAGCGGATGGGTTGCACCGATAATGTATTGCTAATTGGTTATATAGCAATAATGAAACAAGTGTTGCGAGCTCGGGGCTTCATGGCGTTACCACTTTCCGAGGCCGTGGCTGATCAGTGCACTTTCTTGCATGTGTGGTTGTCGGCGACGCTTTCGACGCGTTTCGGCGACGAAGGCTTCGCGGCTAGGCTGAGTGAAGGCGATATTTCGGCGGCGCTCTTCGCCGATGCTGGAGATGGTGCGGCCTCTTGTGTCGTGCCCTGGAAAAACCAGAGTTTCGTCCGGCAGGATGAGCAGCTTGTGTTTCACACTGTCGAAAAGGCACCCTGGGTCTTCATCTGCAGTAACGTTGTCCCGGTTCTCTATGAGCAGAGTGTCACCGCATAAGAGGCGATCTCCGCACAGATAGCAGACGCTTCCTGGCGCATGGCCCGGTGTGTCGATGACCCGGAAAACCAGCGCACCGCAGCGTATCTCGCTCCCTTCCTCTACACGCGTGCCCTCTATCTCTGCCGGGCTGTCAGCGCCAAGAATCAGGGTGGCGCCGGTGCTCGGGCACAGCTCTCCGCATTCGGCACGCGCCGGTTGATGTACATGGGTGCGCAGCACGTGGACGAGGCGCAGATTCCGTTCGGCAAGCATGGCGAGGATCAGGGTGGCCTGACTGCGCAAGGGGTCAACTACGACTGCCACACCCGCTTCTTCGTCAGCCAGCAGGTAAGTCAGTGCATTACTTGCAGAGTCGTGGATCTGGCGAAAATACATACGCTCAACCAAGCAGGCGCCAGAGCGTTAAGGCCAGGAAAAGCGCACAGGCGGCGGACGAAAACAGCCCGCGCCACAGCCACCATCGCGGCACGAAACCCACGCCGCGCACAAAGCCGGCGGCCATCGCGCAGCACATGAGCATGGCGGCGGTGTGATCGGCGCGGCCCGCTGAGTCGGCCAGCAGATCCGGCCGGATGCTGATCGCGAGCATGATCACAATGCCCACCAGCAGCGGCAGCACGGCGATTTGCGCATGCAGCGGTGTGTCGCGCTCAGGCATCGGCTTCCTCGCGGGAAGGCGTATGTGAGGCGGGCTGGATGAGCTGGCGCGCTTCCTCGTTCTCACCCCACATGGCGTTGAGGATGGCCAGCAATACAGCGAAACCGATACCGAGAACCCAGGCGAAATACCACATGGCATGTCCTTTCAGTGCTTGTTCAAGTTTTGTGTGACCAGGCGTTGCCGCCGAGGATGGCGCCCATTGCGCCAGAGGCTGCCGGAGCTGTCGGAGCTGCGACCTTGGGTAGACATTCGCCGGGCCGGCTGCGTGCATCCGGCTCGGAGCGGATCGGTTCGATCGGCAGGGTGTCGTTCAGCAGGCGTTCGACTACGTGTTGCAGGTCGCGCTCCGGCGTAGCCAGCACGCGCATGCCCCGCTTTGTGAGTTTCACCGCCACGCCGGTGCCCACCGTTGCAGCGATCAGCACGTCGATGCCGTCCAGCGGGTGAGGCCCGCTACCGGACCAGTTGTGGAGCAACTCACCGGGGGCGAGATTTACCGACGCCTGCGTAGCTGGATTGGCGCTGTCGACAATGAAAAAATGACGACACTTGCCAGCATGTGCGGTGAGGGTTCGGCGGTTCTGCGAAGCGAGGGCGATTTTCATATCCGGTTTTCAGTGCAGCGAAAAAATGAAGTGGAGCGTAGCGGAACGGTGCTGGCGAGGCGCGGCCGTGCAGACAGTGCAAGCAGTACGGCAAGCGGTCGCAACGAAGCCAGCATCATTTTTCCGCAGCACTAGTAGGCAGAACGGTCGTTTTCGCGGATATAGGCCTCGGTCACCTTGCCTGCCATCACCTTGTAGGCCCAGCTGGTGTAGGCAATGATCAGTGGCATGAAGATCAGGGTGGCCACCAGCATGATCATCAGCGTGGTGTGGCTTGAGACGGAATCCCACACGGTGAGGCTGGCAGACGGGTGTGAGGACGATGGCATGATGAAGGGGAAGAGCGAGGCCCCGGCCGTGCCGATCACGCCCACCAGCGTCAGCGCGGAGGAAACGAAGGCGGTCAGCGTACGTTTTGCCCGCGCCAGCAGGATTGCCCCTAGCGCACCACCAAAGCCCAGCGCCGGTAGCAGCAGCGTGAGTGGCGCGTGGCTGTAGTTCGCCAACCATGCTCCCGCCTCACGTACCACCGTTTTGGCCAGGGGGTCAGCCTGTCCGCCGCTCTCCACAACCGAGCTGATCGCATAACCCTCGATGCCCACAGCGAGCCAGACGCCCGCTGCGGCGAAGCAGACGATCAATAGCGTTCCGAAAAGCGTGGCGGCCGTGATCGCGCGTTGCTGGATCACGCCTTCTGTGCGGTGCGCGAGATACACCGCGCCATGCAGGGTGATCATCGCGGTCGACACCAGCCCGCAGAGTAGCGCGAAGGGATTGAGCAAAGCCCAGAAGCTACCGGTGTAATAGGACATCAGGTTGTCGTCGAAATAAAACGGCACGCCCTGAAAAAGATTGCCGAAGGCCACGCCAAAGATCAGCGGAGGCACTGCGCCACCTACGAACAAGCCCCAGTCCCAGGTGCTGCGCCAGCGCGGATCACTGATCTTGCTGCGGTAATCGAAACCCACCGGGCGGAAGAACAGCGCCCACAGCACCGCCAGCATGGCCCAGTAAAAGCCGGAGAAGGCCGTGGCATACACCAGCGGCCAAGCCGCGAAAATGGCGCCGCCACCGGTGATGAACCACACCTGATTGCCATCCCAGTGTGGGCCGACAGTGTTGATGATGACGCGGCGCTCCACGTCGTTCTTGCCTACAAAGGGCAGCAGCGTACCAACCCCCATGTCATGCCCATCCATGATCGCGAAGCCGACCAGCAGCACGCCGACCAGTAGCCACCAGATGATTTTCAGTGTTGCGTAATCCATGTTGTCTCTCCCTGTTCTCAGGCGTGGGCTTCGTTGGCGTAGCGGCCGCTGCCGAGGCTGCCGGGGCCTTGTTTGGCGAACTTGATCATCAGGTACATCTCAACGATCAGCAGCAGGGTGTAGAAGCCGACGAAGCCGGCCAGCGAGCCGTAGAGGGAATTCACCGATAGCGTCGATACCGACATGTGAGTGGGCAGCACGCCGTAGATGGTCCAGGGCTGGCGACCATATTCCGCGACATACCAGCCCAGCTCACAGGCGAGCCAGGGCATCGGCAAACTCCACAGGGCAGCCTTGAGCAGCCAGGGGCGATTGGCGAAGCAGCCTTTCACCGAAAACCAAGTGGCCAGACCGAAGATCAGCAGCATCCAGAAGCCCAGCCCGACCATCGCGCGGAAGGCCCAGAACATCGGCGCCACGCGCGGGATGGTGTCATCCACTGCTTTCTGGATCATCTCTGGTGTGGCTTTCGACACATCGCTGGTGTATTTCTTCAGCAGAAGACCAAAGCCCAGATCTGCCTGGTATTGCTGGAACCGGGCTTTCAGCGCTTCGTCCTTCGGGCTCTTGCGCAGGGCTTCGAGCGCGGTCACCGCCTTGATGCCCGACACGATACGGGCGCGGTTCTTCTCCTTGATCTCGTGGATGCCGGGAATCTCCGTGCTCGCCGAGCGCGTGCCGATCAGGCCCATTATCCAAGGGATTTTCAGTTCGTAATCATTCTTCTGCTCGGCTTCGTTCGGCCAGGCGATCAGGTTCAGGCCGGCCGGGGCTGGCTCGGTTTCCCACATCGCCTCCATTGCCGCGAGCTTGGATTGCTGTGCCTCGGTCACGGTGTAACCGGATTCGTCGCCGAGCACGATCACCGAACACACGCTGGCCAGACCAAAGGCGGCTGCGATGCGGAAGCTGCGCCTGGCAAATTCGATGTCGCGCCCCTTAAGCAGATACCAGGACGAGATCGAGAGTACGAACATGGCGCCTGTCGTATAGCCAGCCGATACGGTGTGCACGAACTTGGCCTGCGCATCCGGGTTGAAGATCACGTCCCAAAAATTGGTCAGCTCCATGCGCATGGTTACGAAGTTGAATTCGGCGCCCACCGGGTTCTGCATCCAGCCGTTGGCGATCAGGATCCATAGCGCGGAGAGATTGGTGCCCACCGCCATCAGGATTGTCACCAGCAGGTGTTGCTGGCGCGAGAGTCGATTCCAGCCGAAGAAAAACAGGCCGATGAAGGTGGATTCCAGGAAGAAGGCCATCAGGCCTTCAATCGCCAGTGGCGCACCGAAGATGTCGCCCACATAGTGCGAGTAATAAGCCCAGTTGGTGCCGAACTGGAATTCCAGCGTGATGCCGGTGGTGACGCCCAGCGCGAAATTGATACCGAAGAGCTTGCCCCAGAACTTTGTCATGTCCCGGTAAATCTCTTTGCCGGTCATGACGAACACGCTTTCCATGATGACCAGCATCCACACCATGCCCAGCGTGAGCGGCACGAAGAGGAAGTGATACATCGCCGTGGCGGCGAACTGCAGCCGCGAGAGATCGACCAGTTGCTCAGTGACCATGCCGGGTTTCTCCTGTTGCTTCGGTTTGTGTTGTTTGATGTGTGCCTAGCGCGCCGGCCATCGCCGCGCTGTCGACCTCGACCTTCTGCCCGCGAATGAACACCCACCACAGCCCGACGATCAGCACCAGCTTGATCAGCAGCACGGCAATCAGCTTGCGGGCGAGTTGGCGGTCGTTCATGAGGCATTGGGGGAAGGCAATGGTTTGAGTCATATCAAGAAGCAGGCCAGGCTTTGGTAGGATTCGAGAGTTCTTTAAAATCAATGTGTTGAGTTTTTAGGCCGGAAGTGACGGGGCATTGGCTTCTGCCAAGTTGCTGTCGGTGGCGGTTGATTGGCAGTTTGTGGCAGTGGCATGGCAGATTCCGGGCGAATGCGTGGCAGAATCTCGATTACTCAGTCGATAGTCCTTTCCGGAGCCTGTCATGTCCGCCAGCCCGCACCCATTGCCAGAACTTGCTTCCCTGCTCGAGGCCTCGCCAGAGGCCGGCGCTATTCTCGACACCCAATACCGCATCCTCGCCACCAACAGCGCTTATCGCGAGCAGTTCAAGGGCCAGGGCAGTGTGCTGGGGCGGCGCTGCTTCGAAATCTCTCATCACTTCAGCGCGCCTTGTGATGAGGCTGGTGAATCTTGTCCGCTGGCGCAATGCCGTCAGTCCGGCAAGCGCGAGCGCGTGCTGCATCTGCACCACACACCGCGTGGAGAGGAATATGTACGCATCGAGTTGACGCCGATCCGCGATGCCAGCGGCGAGATCGCTTACTTTCTGGAGCGTCAGGAAGTGCTGCCGGCGGCGCGCGGCCTGGCCGGCAGCAGCGGGCTCATCGGCCATAGCCCGGCTTTCCGGGCGATGCTGGAACTGCTCGCGCGGGTGGCGAAATCCGGGGCGTCCGTGCTGCTCGAAGGCGAGTCCGGTACCGGCAAGGAATTGCTCGCTCAGGCGTTGCATCAGGCCAGCGAGCGAGCCGGGGCTCCCTTCATCGCGGTGGATTGCTCGGGAATTCCCGAGACCCTGTTCGAGAGCGAACTCTTCGGTCACGAGCGTGGTGCGTTCACCGGCGCCGTGAGCCGCCGCACTGGCCTGGTGGCTGCGGCCAGCGGCGGCACCCTGTTTCTCGACGAAGTGGGCGACATCCCGCTGGGCATGCAGGTCAAGTTGTTGCGCCTGCTGGAAACCGGCAGCTACCGCAGCGTGGGTTCCAGCGAGTTGCGCCAGGCCGATCTCCGCGTGGTGTCGGCAACCCATCGCAATTTGCAGCAGATGGTGGCCGATGGGCGTTTCCGTGCCGATCTGTTTTATCGCCTGAATACCTTTCCGATCTCGGTGCCGGCCTTGCGCCAGCGCCGCGAAGATATTCCGTTGCTGGTGGAATCCCTGCTCGCGCGGGTGGCGCCGCAACGCACACTGAGTCTGCATCCGGAGGCGATGGCAGCTCTGTGCGCTTATGACTTTCCGGGGAATGTGCGCGAGCTGCGTAATCTGCTCGAACGCGCCAGCCTGATGTGCGATCACCAGCAGATTCAGGTTGATCACCTGCACTTGCAAGTCTTGCAAGGCCGCGGCGAGCTGATTGGGCAGATAGGGGGCGAAACTGAGTTGGATGATGCCGCCCTGCGGGCGGCGCTTACCCGCCATCGTAGTTCCCGGCGGGCGCTGGCGCAGCAATTGGGGCTGAGCGAGCGCACGCTCTATCGGCGCCTGCGCGCGCTGCAAGAAACAGACTAGGTGCCTCACGCGTTAGTCGCCCGGCTGATTCGTCTTTTCGTCAAACCAAGATGATCGCCGCTCTAGTGTTACGTCCCGTTAATTTGTAGCATATTTATTGCTTGGAAATCAGGTATTGTTTTGGCAGGAGATACCTGATGAGCAAAGGTCGACCAAGAGTGGAACTGGTGGTGAGTGAGGCGGATCGTGATCAGTTGATGTCGATGTCACGCTCACGCAGCCTGCCTGCGTCCTTGGTGTTGCGGGCCAAGATCGTGTTGGGGTGTATGCAGCAGCCCAATAGTGAGGTGGCACGGGCGCTGAACACCCACCCGGCTACGGTTGGGAAGTGGCGCCGACGCTTCATTGAGGCGGGACTTGCCGGTCTGCACGACGAGGCCCGTCCGGGCAAGCCACGCAGCATCAACGACGAGCAGTTGGCCGAGTTGATCAACAAGACTCTACAGAGCAAGCCCGAAGGCGGAACGCATTGGAGCGTCCGGGATCTGGCCAAGCAGACACAGATCTCCAAGTCGTCCGTACACCGCCTGCTCAAGTTGTTCAGCCTGCAACCGCATCGACAAGAAACATTCAAGCTCTCGACTGAATCCGTACTTCATTGAGAAGGTACGTGACGTAGTGGGCCTGTATCTTTCACCTCCGGACAACGCCATCGTGCTGTGCGTGGATGAAAAAAGCCAGGTGCAAGCGCTTGAGCGCACACAACCTTTGCTGCCGATGGGATTCGGGTACGTCGAAGGGGTGACGCATGATTACAACCGCCATGGCACCACCACATTGTTTGCTGCCCTGAATGTGCTCGACGGCTCGGTCATCGCACAATGCAAACCGCGCCATCGGCACCAGGAGTATCTGGCTTTCTTGCGTCACATCGAGCGTGCGGTTCCGCACGCTCTGGATGTGCATCTGGTGTGCGATAACTATGCAACCCACAAGCATGCCAAGGTCAAAGCGTGGTTGGCTCAACATCCGCGATGGCATGTGCATTACACACCCACTTCGGCCAGTTGGCTCAATCAGGTTGAACGCTTCTTCGCACTGATTACTGACAAAGCTATCCGACGCAGATCATTCGCCAGCGTGCGCGAACTCATTGAGAAGATCGAACTATTCATCGCCCATTACAACAGCGACAGCACGCCTTTCTCTTGGACCGCAACCGCCGAATCCATCCTTGAGAAAATCGAGAGACTTTGCAAGCGAATTAACGGGACGGAACACTAGTACGCGATGGATGATTGGTACAGATAGGTGTCGGGAGCCGAGTTTGTTGACGCCGACCGAAAACTGAGCCGGAAAATGGCGTAATGCCGAAGTAAAAGTGAGCCGGGTGTTCAACCTACGCTGCATATTTTTTGCGCAGAGGAAGAAGGAGTGATCACCATGGCCATGATTGGCAAGACGAGTCTGTCGCGCAACACGATAGACAAGTGGCTCAAGGCGCCGGGCGACGTGGAGCCCAAGTACCGGCGCGAAGCGCGTGAATGCAAGCGCACACCATTCCCCCATCATTGCCACATCATCCAGACCGGCAACGACTCACAACGCTACCGCCAGAGCCACGCCGAGACCCGGCGCCGCATCAAGGCCAAGGCGCAGGGCGCCAAACCTTCACAGGCGCCGGCACAAGCACACACAGAAGAGGAAACGTAGGCGCAATCGGGAAGAGCCTATATCCGGCACCAAGAGAAGGGAGATGAGTATTACGACCAACTGAAATTGGGCATGTGACTGCCGCCCTCAGGCGGCGCATGTCGCGGTCTCTTTGAGGGGCTAACAAACTAAAGCCCCCGGCTTTGCCGGGGGATACTGACTACCAATAAAGAACAGGGTTCTGCCATGGGATAGTTATTACTCCCTCCGGCCTGCCAGTGCCAGGACTTCAGCCCAGACGCCATCATCGGCCACAATTCCATTGGCAAGATGTTCCTCGCGCACACGGACCTCCATTTGTCCTGGATAGAGCACTTCCTTGCTGTTTTCGTCAGGCGTGGAGTTGTTCACATAGTTAACGACACTATCCGCAACCTGATTGGTATATGTTTCCCCTCCAAGCTTGCGTGGATCAATCATGATAAAAATCTGTGAACATCCAGTGCAACTGCCTTGCTGGATTTTGTCGATTTCATTGGTGGCAAGCCCCTCGGACAAAACCGCTGCCAGGGTATCCAGCAGTATTGCGAAGCCTGATCCTTTCCAATAGCCCATTGGCAGGATGCGCATGGATTCTTCAATCGGACCTGGTTCGCTGGTCAGGTTACCGTTCTTATCGAACCCGCCCGGGAACGGAAGTTGCTGCCCCTTCAAGCGGGTCACTTGTAACTTGCCATAGGCATATTGTGACATGGCCATGTCGAGAACAATATGTCCCTTTTGGCGAGGTACCGCCATTACGAAAGGGTTATTGCCCAAGCTGGGTTCTTTTGACCCCCAGGATGGCATGCAGGATTCAGTGTTTGTCCAGCTAATTGCTACATAGCCTTTTTCAGCGGCATACCAGCCATAGGACCCGCCACGCATCCAGTGTGTGGTGTTCCGCAGGGCGACGATGCCAACACCCTGTTCGGCGGCAATGGAAATGGCTCGGTCGGTAGCGGCGAAGGCATTCAATATGCCGATACCACGGTTGCCATCATAAATTTCGATTGCCCCGATTTTCTTGACCAGTGAAGGTTTTGCGTTGATGTCAACCCAGCCGCGCTTCACATAGTCAACGAAACGAGCTACACGGTTTAAGCCATGCGAATATATGCCATCGAAGCTGGCTTGTGTGTGAACGCGTGCACAGATGTCAGCGTCTTGCCTGCTTAATCCTGCCTTGAGAAAAGCCTCGGCAATGACGGCCTGCATGGTTTCAAAAGGAACGCGTGCCATGGTTTTTTAGCTCCTTGTGTTTAGATGATTTTTGCATATTTAAATACAGGGTATGTGCTGCCAAAAGTACCTCTTGCACCTTTCTGACTTTGCCACTTTTGTGCGATCAGCTCTGGCTGAGTGTTTTTATGTCCTGAATCGATCAGACCCGCTGAGACCTGCGCTTTTTTATAGCAGCCCACAAAAATCAGCGCAGAAAGGTCATATGTTTGTAGTGGATTATTCATCATATCTTTCGGTTGTTCGCTTTTCAAGAGTTTTTAGTTTTTGATTTGCGGCAATAGAATGGCGCAGGAGCCAATTTCAAGGCGGAATGGTGCAGAACGCCATATCAGGGGACCTTTTCTGCCGGGGTCAGAAAAATCCCACAGCTAATGAGTTAGCGATAAGATCATAGGAATGAAAACTGCTAACCCCACTACTGTCCCTACAAAAACACGTCACCACCAAGCCTTGGATCAACTTGGAGAAGACATCTGTTCTGGTGCTTTGCAAGCCGGTCAGGTCATCCCGCCAGAAGCACAGCTAGGGGTACAGCTTGGTGTAAGCCGCATCGTGGTACGTGAGGTGGTGAAGTCACTGGCCGCCAAGGGTATGCTCGAAGCGCGGAGGCGTACAGGAACGGTGATTTTGGATGCGTCCAACTGGAATCCTTTTGACCCGGACATCATTGCTTGGCGGGCCCGATCACGAGTTTTCGATTCAGCACTCGCTCGAGATCTCTTGGAATTACGCCGTATCGTCGAACCCGCTGCTGCTCGGATGGCCGCAGCAAGAGCCAATGACCTTGAACGAAAGGCAATGCGCACGGCAATAAACTCCATGCGCGCAGCACTCGAAATAGAGAGCGAAAAATCTTATGTGGAAGCCGATTTCGACTTTCACACAACAATTCTCTCTGCGTGTCACAACCAGTTTGTACGCCAGATGCAGGATGCCATTTCGGCTATTTTGCGCACAAGTTTTGAGTTCGCAGCCTCTATCCCGGGGGGGCAGGCGCATTCTTTTCCGCTGCATGAAGAGCTATGCAGCGCCATTGAAGCGCGAAGTCCGAAGGCAGCAGAACGGGCAATGCTCAAAATTGTGGCGCGTGCGGAAGCTGAGCTGGTGGAATGGTTCAAGCTGCAGGGGACCCCTGTTCCCTCGCCAATGTAAACAGCCTCACTGCAAAAGTACTATCGTCATGTAGCGATGATCTGTGCCACTTTTGTGGCCCATTTTTCGCAGAGCTGACTCCCAGTTGTTTGGGTACCTCTTACCCATGGGGTTTGAGTGACAACGGAGCCATGTCTCAGGTGCGAGTCTCCTGTTTTTAAGGGATATGTGAAGGAATGAATGTTTCGGACTTTTGCTTCAGGGAACGAGAACACCCGCGCGTGAAAGGACGCGGCGCGCCTAACGCAAGCTATCAACATAGCGCCCGGCCGTATCGGCCGGAGCCGCCACGGCCTTGGTGGCGGCTGAAGGCGGCGCGGCAAAGCGCGGTGTTTGCGGTGACTGGGGTAACAGCCCGGCTTCGTAGCGGTCGACGAGGCCGGTGATTTCGCTGTCTTGTTGCTGGCGCGCCAGACGCAAAATCTCATTGGCATATTCTGCGTTTTTGACCATCCACTCTACGTCGGTGATACGGCCCAGTTTGCGACGCAGGTGTACGTGCAGGCGTGCTGCCAATGCATATTTTTCGCTGTCCAGCATGATCTGTTTCCCCGGGGTGAATGCAAAGCTTTACTCGACGCGCTCTCCGTGCTGGCTTAAATCCAGTCCTTGTTGTTCTTCGGGTTCGCTGACGCGGAGTCCTACCAGATGGTCAATCAGCCACAAGATGAATGCCGTCATGAAGCCGCTCCATGCCAGGGTCGCCAGTACCCCCAGTGCCTGGGTTGCGACTGAACCGCTGACGCCTCCAATGGCCGGGCTTGCCAGCACACCGGTGAGCAGCGCACCGATAATCCCGCCAACGCCATGGACGCCGAAAACATCAAGCGAGTCGTCAAGCCCGAGCAGACGTTTCAAACCGGTAGCGCCCCAGTAGCAGCCGATCCCTGCAGCCAGACCGATGAGCAATGCCGCGCGTGGATCAACAAAGCCGGATGCCGGTGTGATGGCCACTAAACCCGCGACGGCGCCGCTGCACATCCCGAGCAACGTGGGGCGGCCGCGGATCACCCATTCGGAGAACATCCAGCCAATCACGGCGGTGCCTGCCGCGATCTGGGTGACCAGAACTGCCATCCCGGCACGCCCATCCGCAGCGCCTGCCGAACCACCGTTGAAACCCATCCAGCCGACCCAGAGCAAAGAGGCGCCAATCATCGTGTAACCCAGATTGGCGGGGATCAGGGCTTCGCGCCTGAAACCCAGACGTGGCCCGAGCATCGCGGCTGCAACCAGACCCGCAATCCCGGCATTGACGTGAACCACGGTGCCCCCGGCAAAATCCAGGATGCCGCG
>JAGTRY010000100.1 GCA_018262235.1 Pseudomonadota bacterium | reverse complement strand
GAAGATTTTCGAAAAAATGGGTAAGAGCTGATTCGCCCGAATTGGCATAAACAAGGTTGCACGGGGCTTGAACCCTTTGATGCAAGGCATTGACAAGACTTAGGAGCCGATACCATGGCCAAACGCCTGAAAGCGGACGAATCTGGCGATAACGAAGATTTGCAGGCGCTGTTTGATTCTATTGCGGATTCAGCCAATACGCCCACGCCGGTTGTAAGTCCGGCTGTGGTAAGTGCTGTTGCTGCAGTAGTTGATGGGGCGGGAGATTCAGATGAGCTTCAGGCCCTTTTTGATAGTGTGGCTGGAGGCTCATCGGTTGCGTCGGCTTCCCCGGAAGTGGTGGCAGAGGCTGGCGTAAATATCAAAGAGGTTGTGGCGGCTTCTTCGCAAATGTCGGCGCAAGAGCGCCAACAGCAGGCTTTCCTGCAAATCGGGCAGCTGACCCGTTTGCTGCATGACACGATTCGTCAGCTCGGTTACGACCGGATGCTGGAGGAAACTGCTGAGAAATTGCCGGATGCGCGCCAGCGGTTGTCCTACATCTCGCAGATGACTGAACAAGCGGCTAGTCGGGTTTTGAATGCTACAGACATAGCCAAGCCGATTCAGGATCGCATTGAAGAACGTGCGACAGAGCTGGCCAAGAGTTGGGACAAGCTTTACGACAGAAAGCTGTCTGTTGCGGAATTCAAGGTGCTTGCCGGTGAAACAAGGACTTTTCTTGGGCAGTCCGCCAAGGACAGCAAGGTCGTCAATGAGCAGTTGCTGGAAATCATGATGGCGCAGGATTTTCAGGATCTAACGGGACAGGTCATCAAGAAGATTGTGGACATGGCCTCCAAGATGGAAGACGGATTGCTCAAGGTGCTGATTGACATCATGCCTGAGAACAAGCGCGTGGCGACATCGGATGGCTTACTCAATGGGCCGGTGGTAAGCACGGAAGGACGTGATGACGTGGTAACCAGCCAGGAGCAGGTCGACGATCTGCTCGATAGTCTGGGGTTCTGAATGGTGCCGGGAGTTCCCGGAGTGGCGTAGTGAAGTTACAACGGTACCGGAGTCTGCTATGAGCGATTTCGCGGGAATGGAAGACCTGTTGCAGGATTTCCTGGTTGAGGCGGGAGATTTGCTGTCTGGTGTCGACAACAAGCTTGTTGATATGGAACGCAATCCCCACGATCTGGCATTGCTGAATGAAATATTCAGAGGCTTTCATACCATCAAGGGTGGTGCCGGGTTCCTGAATGCCACGGAGTTGGTGACCTTGTGTCATCTGACCGAGAACCTTTTCGACAAACTGCGTACGAATGAGATGCAGGTCGAACCGGTGATGCTGGACGTGATCCTGGCGGCAACCGCCTCGGTACGGACCATGTTTGGTGATTTGGAGCGAGGTTTGCAGCCTGGTCCTGCTGATCAGGGTTTGCTTGACCAGTTGAAGCTGGCGTTGGCGGGGCAACTCAAAGGAAGCAAGACCAACGCCGCGAAGGATGTGCCGGCTGCCGCGCCCAAGCCTGAGTCTTCCCCTGTAGCCGCCGTAGTCTCTGGCGCCAATGAACCTGACTGGAATGCCTATTATCAGGCCGTGACGGGGATTGAGCCGGTCGCAGCCAAGTTGCCGGTCGTTGATGACCTTGATTCTGAAGAAGCTGAAGAGCCGCATCTGAACGAAACGGTTACCAACCAGATCATCCAGGCTGCGGTTGGTCGGCGGACGACGGATAAGCCTGGTTATCAGGGGCCTCCGGGAGGTCGTCGCGAGGGCGAGCGGCAGCGGGACAATTCAATCCGGGTCGATACCTCCCGGCTTGATCAGGTATTGAATCTGTCGGGCGAAATCGGTTTGACCAAGAATCGATTGACTGCGTTGCGTAGTGACATTCTTAACGGCAAGAATGATACGGATACCCTGCATGCCCTTGATCTGGCTGTAAGCCAACTGGATTTGCTGGTCTCTGATCTTCAGAATGCTGTCATGAAGACGCGTATGCAGCCGATCGGCCGCCTGTTCCAGAAATATCCGCGTATTGCACGCGATCTGGCGCGTTCGCTGGGCAAAGATGTCGAAATGGTGCTTGAGGGTGAAGATACCGAAATCGACAAGACCATGATCGAGGATTTGTCGGATCCGATTATCCACCTGATCCGTAATGCAGTGGATCACGGAGTTGAATTGCCGTCTGAACGTATGAGTATCGGCAAGAGCGAGAAGTCTTTCGTCAAGCTGGAAGCGCGTCAGGAAGGTGACCATATCGTCATCGTCGTAGCCGATGATGGTCGTGGCATGAATCCGGAACGCTTGCGCGCCAAGGCGCTGGAAAAGGGCCTCATCTCGGATGAAGAGGCCAATACCATGGACGAGCGGCAGAGTTTCAACCTGATTTTCTTGCCTGGATTCTCTATGGCAAGTGCGGTGTCCGATGTCTCAGGACGTGGCGTCGGGATGGATGTGGTACGTACCAACATTCAGAAACTCAATGGCTCGATCGATATCCGTTCGGTACAAGGCAAAGGCACCGAATTCATCATTTCTCTGCCGCTGACTTTGGCGATCTTGCCTGTGTTGCTGGTATGTCTGGAAGATCAGCCTTTTGCCGTTCCTTTGTCGATGGTACGTGAGATCCTGCCTATCGAACCTAAAGAGGTGCAGGAGCTGGGCGGCCGGGCCACCATGGTGGTTCGTGGGGAAGTCTTGCCTATCGTGACGCTGGCAGCATTGCTGGGCTGGTCGCAGGAGAAAGTTCCCGAGTATGGGGTGCTCATGCAATCGGCTGAGCAGAGTTTCATTCTTGCCATAGATTCTTTTGCTGGTCGCGAAGATGCGGTGATCAAATCGCTTTACGATTTCCGGCCCAAGGGCGTGGCAGGAGTTACAACGCTGTCCAATGGTCAGATCGTGCTGATTCTCGACATGAAGGAACTGCTCGTGAATATGGGGGAACAGCGTGTAGCGACCCGAGCCCAGTTGCTGCTGGAAAACCGGATAGCCGTAGCAGCCTGATTTACGCTTTGGATTAGAACGCAGGGCGGGAGTCATCCCGCCCTTTTTCGTTGACGCTTCATTCATTAAATTTTGACGGTCTTTGGTTTTTCCTGGCTCTCAAGGTAAGCGTCCTTCCCGCACCGTCTTGACGGTGGGCAGTGAGCAACTCAGCCGGCAGTTTTGGACAATGGAGCCGCGTAGTTCCAAGGCAGAAGTTCAGCTACGCGTGTGATAGGCGTGTCGGCGATACGTTCGAGTACGTATGCAGGTATCGCTTCGGCTTGCCTGGTGGCTTGCCGAATCTCGGGCGGTTTGCCTCGTACGTTCTCTTCGATGGCATAGAGTGCGCCCAAGGCCAACGAACAGAAAATCGTGGCAAGGGACTCTTTAGTCAGCATGGCCATGTTTTTTGCGATTGAGTATTTTGATGGATGCTTATCGACAATTATTCCTATGGCTTTAGCTCTTGACTAAGAACATTTGTAAAACAGCTACTTAGCGGGAACGATTTGTTTTTTCTGCCTCGCATTACCTGCGACATGCCCACACGCGAGCCTCCGGTTAGATGACCTGATCACCGTGTTGATACGGTATGGAATGTCGGTTGGGACTGTGGGTAGTAGCTGTCGACCACAGAGACTGGGGCATTTCGATGGCCCGACGGCAGGTTTCTGGGCAAGGCGCTCTTATGATGCAGGAACTGCGGAGTGATGATCGGCCTTATGTGGAGCTCTACATAAGGCCGAGCAGCTGTCGTAGGTCATTCGGCAGGTTTCTGAACGAAGCGGTGTCTCCTGAAAGATGAGTCATCGTGACAGGCCTATGTCGGGCGTTGGTTTATAGGCGGTAACTGATGACGAAAAATAACGCCAAAAGCATAACGGTTGCGCCGTGATTGTGATGAATTGTGTTGTTCCCCTTCCGACCTGCCTGGCATGAGGTTTTCGCCGTAGTAGAACTTCCCATGTGAAAAAGCCCGGCGTCGCGTCATGCGAGCCGGGCTTTCTTGCTACAGCGATGGGCTAGGGCATCAGGCCTTGGCGGGGCTGCCAAACTTGTCGACGGCTTCCCACAGGCCATTCAGATACACGGCGCCTAGCGCACGGTCATAGAGACCATAACCGGGCTTGCCGGTTTCGCCCCAGATCATGCGGCCGTGGTCCGGGCGCACGTAGCCGGTGAAGCCGACGTCGTGGTAGGCCTTGATGATGGAGGCTATGTCCAGTGAGCCGCAGCTGGAAAGGTGGGCGGTTTCTTCAAAATCGCCGTTGGCCGATACCTTCACGTTGCGCACGTGGGCGAAGTGGATGCGATCCATGCCGCCGAATTCGCGGACCAGTGCTTCGACATTGTTTTCCGGGCCAGCGCCCAGCGAGCCGGAACACAGGGTGAGACCGTTGGAGGGGGTGTCCACGATCTTCAGCAGGCGGGCAAGGTCGTCACGGTTCTTGACGATGCGCGGCAGACCGAAAATGGGGCGGGGCGGGTCATCCGGGTGGATGGCCATTTTCAGCCCGACTTCTTCGGCCACCGGAATGATGGCCTTGAGGAAGTAGCTCAGGTGTTCCCACAGTTTTTCCTCATCGATCTTGCTGTATTCGGCCAGCAAGGCCTTGAGTTCTTCGGTCTTGTAGCTGGCGTCCCAGCCGGGCAGCGAGATGCCCTTGGAGAGGTCGATTTCATCGACTTCCTTGGTGCTGAAGGCGAGGCAGGAGGAGCCATCCGGCAGTTTCTTGTCCAGCGTGGTGCGGGTCCAGTCAAACACCGGCATGAAGTTGTAGCAGATTACTTTCAGGCCACAGGCGGCCAGATTGCGGATGCTTTGTTGATAGTTGGCAATCAGGTGGTCGCGTGTCGGTTTGCCGAGCTTGATGTCTTCGTGCACCGGCACGGATTCGATCACCTCGAAAGCCAGACCGGCGGCTTCGATCTTTGCCTTGAGCGTCTGGATCTTGTCGACCGGCCATACTTCGCCGACCGGTACGTCATACACGGCTGAAACGATGCCGTGCATGCCCGGAATCTGGCGGATGTAATCGAGGGTGACGGGGTCGCTGTCGCCATACCAGCGGAAGGACATTTTCATTGCATATCTCCTTGGGTGGTTTTATCAGTGGGCTGTGCTGGCAAGCATTGGGTGTGGCAAGCCAAACAGTGCCATGGATGTGTTATCGAACAAGCCATCCGGATTGAGCTCCAACGGGCTGCAGGTCCAGTGCATCACGGCATTGTTACGGGCAATATAGGCTTTTGCCCGTGCTTCGGAAGAGAAAGCCGCTAGCGGCTTGTCGCTCCAGACGATCCAGACCTGCATCATCGCTGTGTCCTCCTGGGCTCAAACGCCGGAATAGGCCGAAAAGCCGCCATCGACCGGCACGACAATGCCGTTCACGAAGCCTGACGCTTCTTCGCTGGCCAGCCACAACAAGGTGCCGGTCAGTTCGCTGGCTTCGCCGAAGCGCTTCATCGGCGTGTTGTTCAGGATCTTGCCGGCGCGGGCCGTCGGTTCGCCTGACGGGGAGAACAGAAGGGCACGGTTCTGGTTGGTAACGAAGAAGCCCGGAGCAATGGCATTCACGCGGACCCCGACCGGGGCCAGATGCACCGCCAGCCATTGCGTGAAATTGCTGACCGCAGCCTTGGCCGCGCTGTAAGCGGGGATCTTGGTCAGCGGGCGGAAAGCGTTCATCGACGAGATGTTGAGGATGGAGCAGCCTTCGCGGCCGACCATCTGTTTGGCAAATACTTGTGAGGGGAGGAGGGTGCCGAGGAAATTCAGGTCGAAGACAAAACGCATACCGTCGGGGTCGAGGGTGAAGAAGGTCACCACGGCCGGATCAGCTTCGCCCAGATCGGCGGCCGTCATGGCTTCGCGTGTGGTGGTGCCCTTCGGATGATTGCCGCCAGCGCCGTTGATCAGCAGGTCACAGGGGCCGAGGCGGTTCAATACTTCGGTAGCGGCCTGTTCCAGCGAGACACGCTCCAGCACGTTGGCGGCCAGACCGATGGCTTCGCCGCCCGCTGCGCGGATTTCGGCGGCTACAGCTTCGGCGGCTTCCTGCTTCAGGTCAACGATGGCAATGCGGGCGCCACTGTTAGCCAGGGCGCGGGCCATTTCGGCACACAGCACGCCACCACCACCGGTGACGACGGCCACCTTGCCGCTCAGGTCTACGGAAAAAGTTTTTTGCATGGAACGGGTCTCCTTGGTTTTTGAAATGTGTTCAGCAGAACCAAATCCATTTCTAGCAGGAATGAACAGAAGGCGTGCTGTTAGTGTTCAGCATCGCGCAGGATATTCATACCGTCAAATTCCAAATAAGTCTCCCTTGATACCTTTCTGATATGGGATAGGTGTTTCAGACGTGTGCCTGCCGGAAGGCCCGTACGGTTTCGAGCAAGGCCACCAGCAGCGGGCTGGATTCATCACGTCGATACGCGCAGTGCAGCAGCACTTTGGCCTCTACGTCCCCCCTGAGCGGGCGATACACGACATTGGGCAACTGCAGGCTGCGTATTGATTCAGGCACCAGCGCCGTCCCGAAACCACCCGCGACCATCACTGCGGCGGCGATCATGTCGGCTGCTTTCTGCAGGGTGTGCGGCTCGAAACCGTGATGGCTGAACAGCTCACGGGTTGCGGTGAACACGCTGGAATCCTGTTCGCCGATCAGCAGCTCTTCGCGCAGCTGTTCGATCCTGACTTCATCCTGAGCGGCGAGTGGATGGCGGGTGTTCAGGGCCACATAGATGCCTTCGGCGCAGACGGTTTCCACACACAGTTCGGGCGTCTCCGGCAGGTAGCGATCAAACGCCAGCATGATCCGGCCACGATGCAGGGCTTCCATCTGTGGTCCCTTGGCCGTGCTGTGCAAAACCAGTTCTACATCTGGATGGGTGGCCGAGAAGTGGTTCAGGATCTGCGGCACGATGTCGAGCATGGCCGAGCCGAACACGCCCACATCGATTCGCCCGATCTGCCCCTGGCCGGCCCGCCGGGCAAGTTCGCTGGCCTGCGCGATGTGCGATTTGATTTGCCGGGCATGCTCAAGAAAAATCGTGCCGGCATCGGTGAGTTCCACGCCCCAGGGGGTGCGCTTGAACAAGGCTGCGCCCATCTGCTCTTCAAGCAGCTGGATCTGTCGCGTCAAAGGGGGTTGCGAGATATGCAGGCGCGCGGCCGCCCGGCTGATATTGCGTTCTTCGGCGACTGCAATGAAATACTTCAATTGCCGGATTTCCAATCTGCTCCCCTCGTTCCGAGTGTTTCACTTCTTTCGAGCTTACACCGGCTCAGACTTGGCAGGGATGCTTGTCATCCACGTATCAAGTGTGCGGGGCGCACAGATGTGGCAACGCCGCCAGCGGATGATGCTGGCGGCGTCGGCTTACAGCTCGATGGAGGGGAACGAGCTTTCAGCTAAACTCCTGCGCGGCCTTACTTCTGGGCCGGTACGCTGGCTTCGTTCTTCGGCTCGACCTTGATAGCCTTGACGCCTTTGGCGTGGGGCTTCTTGGCCGCTGTATGCGTCTTGACGGTCTTTTCAGCCTTGACCGGTACAGCAGCCGGGGTGGAAGCCGTCGGGGCCGGATCGGCAGCCAGTACGGAGCCGGCTGCAAGGGTGGCAATCAGGGCGGTCAGGATGGTCTTGGTCATGGTCTTGCTCCTTCGGATCAGTGAGTGGGCGGTCAAGACTGTTTGCTTGTCCGACACCTGCATCCTAGGGATCGAAGCTGACCACTGCCTGAGGCCAAGCTTGCAGCAAGCTGACGCGCGCGCTGGCGTGGCCGGAGGTTCCAGGTCCAGCCCAGTGTTCCGGTTCAGGCTGCGGGCTTGATGCTGGAGCCGCGGATACACAGATCGCCGCGTAGCACGATGCGGCGCATGGCCTGTGCGGGTTGGGCGATCCGGGCGAGCAGCAATTCGATGGCCGAGCGGCCGATGTCGGCTGTCGGCTGGGCCATCACGGTGATGCCGGGGGTGACGACCCGTGTCCAGGGCATGTCATCAAAACCCGCCAGCGCCAGATCGTCCGGATAACGCAGATTGGCTTCGCGCAGGCCTTCGACCAGACCGAGCAGGATGAGGCCACTGCTGGCTACCACGGCATCGGGCACCTGACGGTGGCGTTCGAGATACTGGCGGATCATCACGCGCGCTTCTTCGGTGGTGGGTTTGAGCGCCTGGGAGATGGGCGTCAGGCCTGCTGCGGCAAGAGTGTTCTGGTAGCCCTGCAGGCGCTGTCGGCCTGTTGCACTGGCGGCTCCGTAGAAGAATGCAATGCGGCGGTGGCCGTTATCTACCAGGTGCTGTACGAGCCGTTGCGCGGCGTCCACGTTGTCCAGTACCACAGCATCGGCGTCACTGTTGCTTTCACAGCGGTCAACGAGCACTACGGGGAAAGCGTAATCGGCCGCGCGGTAGCGTGACAGCAAGGCCAGGGTAGGGGAGAGGATCACGCCTGCGACATTCTCGTCCCGCATCATGTCGAGATAGAAGTTTTCCTTTTCCGGATCTTCATCGGTATTGCAGAGCAGGACCCGCAAGCCGTTTGCGTAGGCCACGTCTTCGATTGCCCGGCTGACTTCCGTGAAATAGGGGTTGCGGATGTCGGACACGATCAGACCGAGCGTGTCGGTCTTGCGCGAACGCAGACGTCGCGCTGCCAGGTCGGGGTGATAGTCGAGTGCCTTGACCGAGACCATGACACGTTCGCGCGTAACTTCGCTGACGCCGGGCAAGCCGGCCAGTACGCGCGAGACGGAAGCGACCGATACGCCAGCATGCTTTGCTACATCAAGTATTCGAGCCATATGTGAAGGATGGTTTGTAATCGATTACTGTATTTGTGGGTAATTGTGCACGAAAAATCAAGACAAGGCTGCGATCTCAGACCGGCTGTACCGTCGTACAGGCAGACGGATCTTTGCGGATTGATCGAACTAGACTGGGTTCAAGGCCTTCAGGGGCAAGGTCTGGATCTGTTTTTTGCTGATCAGTAAATTTCATTGACACATACGATGTAATCGATTACAAATAATTCAAACGAAACGACGTCTTTTGCGAGCACCCCATGGAAACCATCATTCCCTCCTGCGTTTGCATCCAGGCACCTGTCTCCTCCAAGGAAGAGGCGATCCGTCTGGCCGCCAGGCTTCTTGTCGAAGCGGGCTACATTGCGCCGGCGTATGCCGAGAGTTTCCTCAAGCGTGAGGCCGTCTCGAATACCTTCCTCGGCAATGGCGTGGCGATTCCGCACGGCATGATCGAAGATCGCCATCACGTACTGCATACCGGCATCGCCGTGATCCAGGTGCCGCAAGGCGTGCGCTGGAAAGACGAGAACGCTGCGCGCCTGATCGTCGCGATTGCGGCGCAGTCGGACGAGCACATTGCCATCCTGCGCCGCCTCACGCGCCTGATGCAGCAGGACGGTGCCATTGAAGCCCTGGCTACGACCACGGAGTCTGGCCGCATCATTGCCGCATTGACCGATACGCCCTTTGTGCCGGTGGCCAAGGCCACGCCCTGGCCGGCCGATGCCAAGCTCGAACTGACGCTGGACTATCCAAATGGTCTGCACGCCCGCCCGGCCACGCAATGGGTCGAAACGGCCAAGCGGCATGCCTGTGAGGTTCGCGTGATCAAGGACGAGGAATCTGCAGATGCCAAGACCCTGAGCGGTCTGTTGGGACTGGGCATTTCCAGCGGAAGCCAGATTGTCATTGCCGCGCGTGGCGCGGGAGCGGAAATCGCGGTCAAGGATCTGGCTGAAACGATCACCCGCCTGTCGGCCGAAGAAATCGCCGATGCCGAGCGTGCTCGGGCTGCTGCGGCCCAGGCACGAGCGAATGCGCCGACCTGGAAGCCGATTGCCGCGACGCGCCAGCAACAAGGTGTTTCCGCCAGCCCGGGGCTGGCCGTTGGCAAGCTGGTCCGCCACGAAACGCATGTGCTCGAAGTTGAAGACAAGAGTCTGGGCGCCATCGCCGATGGCGAAGCGCTGGAAGCAGCGCTCGGCAAGGTGTCTGCCGAACTGGCCGCGCTGGAAGCCGAAACGCGTGAGCGCCTCGGTGCGGGCGAAGCGGCCATCTTCGCGGCGCAACGCGAATTGCTGGCCGATCCGGGCCTGATGCGCGCTGCCATCGGTGAAATCATGCGTGGTCATGGCGCGGCCTGGGCCTGGAAGAAAATCCTTACCGCACGCGTCGACCAGCAGCGCCAGCTCGCCGATGCCTTGTTGGCGGCCCGCGCACTGGACTTGCAGGACGCCAGCGAGCGTGTGCTGGCCAGCCTGCTGGGCATTGAACGGCGCGCCATCGTGTTGCGCGAACCGAGCATCCTGATTGCTGAAGACCTGACGCCCTCCGACACCTTGCAACTCGATATGCGCTATGTCGTTGGCCTGGCCATCAGCAGCGGCGGGCCGACTTCGCACACCGCGATTCTCGCCCGCACGCTGGGCTTGCCTGCTTTGGTGGCCGCCGGCCCTTCATTGCTGGCGCTCTCCGCCGGGCAGGAGGCTGTCATCGATGGCACGGCCGGCTGTCTCTATCTGAAATGCTCGCCTGCCGATCTGGAATCGGCGCGGCTCGCCGTGCGGGCCTATGCGGCCCGCCGCGACGCCATGCGCGCCAATCGCGACCAGCCGGCGATGACGCCGGACGGACACCGCGTCGGCGTGTTCGCCAATATCGCCAATGCCAAACAGGCGGCAGATGCGGTGGAAGCCGGTGCCGAAGGCGTGGGCCTGATGCGCACCGAGTTCCTGTTCCTCGAACGCGACAGCGCGCCCAGCGAAGACGAGCAATACACGGTCTATCGCGACACCATCGCCGCGCTGGCCGGGCGTCCGCTGATTATCCGTACGCTGGACATCGGTGGCGACAAGCAGGTGTCCTATCTCGATCTGCCCAAGGAAGAAAACCCCTTCCTCGGTGTGCGCGGTGCGCGTCTGCTGCTGCAACGCCCGGATCTGCTGCATACCCAGTTGCGTGCGCTGTATCGTGCCGCGGCGCATGGCCCACTGCAGATCATGTTCCCGATGATCACCGACCAGGCCGAAGTCGAAACCCTGCGTGCCGAATGCGAGTTGATCCGCAAGCAGCTGGGCGCGCCCGTGGTGCCGCTGGGCATCATGGTCGAAGTGCCCGCCGTTGCGGTGATGGCGGATCGCTTTGCCAAGGTGGTCGATTTCTTCTCGATCGGCACCAATGACCTGACCCAGTACGTGCTGGCGATGGATCGCCAGCATCCGCAACTGGCGGCGCAGGCCGATCCGCTGCATCCTTCGGTATTGGCGCTGATCGGCATGACCGCGCGCGCCGCCAATGCAGCGGGCATCCATGTCGGCGTCTGTGGCGGACTGGCGGGCGACCCGCTGGGTGCGCGCATCCTCGCCGGTCTGGGAGTGCATGAATTGTCGATGAGCGCGCAGGACATTGCCGCCGTCAAAACCGTGATCCGCGCCGAGCCGCTCAGTGCCATGCAAGTGCTGGCCGAGCGCGCGCTCGCCGCCAGCAGCGCCAGCGAGGTGCGTGCGCTATGAGCCGTACGCCTCGGGCCGAAGCCAGCCGGGTCTTGTGCGTGGCCCTCAACCCGGCCATCGACCAGACCGTCGAGATCGCCGAACTGCGCGTCGGCAGTGTGAACCGCGCCACACGTGCGCAACAGGATGCCGGCGGCAAGGGCGTCAACGTGGCGTCCTGCCTGGCTGATCATGGTGTGTCCACGGCGGTCGTGGCCTTGCTGGGGCGGGAGAATCCTGCGCTGTTCGAGAGCCTGTTCGCCGCCAAGCACATCGTCAATCACAGCCTTTATCTGGCTGGTGCAACGCGTATCAACATCAAACTGGTCGATCCGGCCAGTGGTGAGACGACGGACATCAACCTGCCAGGGCCGTCCCTGGACAACGCGCAGATCTCTGAGCGGATTGCGCAACTCTTCGCGCTGATTGATGCCCTGGCTGCGACGCTGCACTGGCTGGTGCTCTCGGGCAGCCTGCCGCCGGGCTGGCCGGCCGATACCTACGCGTTGCTCATCGAACATGCGCACCGCGCCGGGGCGCGCGTCCTGCTTGATACCAGTGGCTTACCTTTCGGGGCCGCACTGGCCGCCGGGCCGGATATCGTCAAACCCAATCGCGACGAACTCGCCGCGCATCTGGGGCGGAGCTTGCCGGATACCGCGGCGACGCTTGCCGCCGCGCGTGACCTGCTTGCCGCCCAGCCCAAGCTCGCCAGGGTCGTGGTGTCGATGGGCAGCGAAGGTGCGGTGCTGGTCACGCGTGAAGAGGCCGTGCTGGCGCATCCGCTGAAAGT
>JAGTRY010000099.1 GCA_018262235.1 Pseudomonadota bacterium | reverse complement strand
TTGCCCGTTTGCTCGATCACTTTTTTGGCCTGTACGTCCACACCAACAGCTTCACTCAGCTCGTTGTCTGTGCTCACGACACCGGCGAGGAGATTCTGCGATGCCCGCCCCGCAACGGCGACCAGATTCTGGTGTGATCGAGCGCCTTAGAAAGGCGCCCTACAAATTCGAATTTTTCCAGGCTGTCCGGCTGCTCGCCACGCATTTCCGCCAAAATGGAGAACCTCCCTCGCACCTGATAGGGGAGCGCATCCGCTTTGGCAATTCACTCAATATCGGTTTTGCCCCCAGTGAAATCGAGTCTCTGGACTTTGATTATCACGGCGAAGAACTCCAGCCTGCTGCTTGGCCGGAACAGATCCAGAGCCCGGATGTCGCACACATCACAGGGGCTCGTCTGACGCCAAGCTTCATTGGCCTTACCGGCAACCACGGTACCTTGCCGCGTAGCTATACAGAAAGCCTGATAGACCGCGAAATCACGAAGCGCGATAAAGGGGCCCGCGCTTTTCTCGACATTTTCTCAAACCGTGCAGTGACACTGTTCTATCGTGCATGGGAAAAGAATCGTCTGTATTTCCAGTATGAGCGTGACCGGCGTGAACGCTTCCTGCCGATGCTTTTGTCACTACTCGGAGTTGGTGGAAATGCTGTTCAGGAAAACGTCTATCACCCGCAACGCAAGCTTCTTGCGGAGACGCTAGGCTACTACGCAGGCGCCCTGCGCCAGAGTGCACGTCCGGCTCACCTGATCGAACGCATCATCAGTGACTACTTCCGAGTCCCAGTTCGCCTCCGACAATTTGTGGGACGCTGGTATCCGCTACCGGCCAACCAAATCAGCGTACTTGGAAAATCCAATATGCAGTTGGGCAGGGATTTTGTGTGCGGAACACGCATGTGGCAATGCCAGACAGGTATCTCCCTCGATATTGGCCCGCTCACGCGAGAAGACTTCAATCGTTTCCTGCCTGGTGGAGAAGCCGCCGAAGCCATATCAAGCCTGCTTGCCATGCTCACCGGCATCACTCTGGACTGCACTGTCCACCCAATTTTACGCAAACAGGATGTTCGTCCCACCCAGCTGGGTAATCAAACCATCACCCCGCGCCTGGGTCACAACACCTGGATGCTCACCCGCATGACTCACGACGATCGTCGCGATGTCGCTTATGAAATCACCCACTGACCAACTTCGTACCATGGCCAACAATCTCAAGGTTCTGATCAGCAAACTTAACACCACCTGCCACAAAGCCGCCGAACGCGCCGCCGCCCTGTGCATGTCTTTCGGAAACTATGAAGTTGATCTTGAGCACGTATTCCTCGCCCTGTGCGAAGCGGAGAACTCCGATTTCTCCCGCCTGTGCCGCAAGTTCGACGTCAGCATCACAGCGCTGGAACGCGATTTATCCACCGAAATCCAGCGTTTCAAGAATGGCAACACGCGCACCCCTGTATTCTCCCAACACCTGCCGGCCCTGTTCGAACATGCCTGGCTGATCGCCTCACTGGAATCCGGCAACCACCAGATCCGCAGCGGTCATTTGCTGCTGGCACTCCTCACCGCACCAGACTTATCGCAACTGGCATTTCGAGGCTCCAAGCTCTTTGTCAAATTCCATCTCGACGAAATCAAGCACAAGCTCACCGAACTGACCGTTGGCTCTGATGAAGCCGTTCAGAACATCAGCACCGCGATGAGCGACGAGAACGGAGAAGTCGATGCAGAAGGCATGGCCTCGGCCAGCCAGGGAAATCCGCGCACCCCGGCACTGGACCAGTTCACCACCAATCTCACGCAACGCGCACGAGAAGGGAAGATCGATCCCGTAATCGGTCGCGATACCGAAATCCGCCAGCTCATCGATATCCTCATGCGCCGCCGTCAGAACAACCCCATCCTCACCGGTGAAGCCGGTGTCGGCAAGACCGCTGTCGTCGAAGGTCTGGCCTTGCGTATTGCTACCGATGATGTACCGCCTCCTTTGCAAGGGGTTGCCCTGCATGTGCTGGACATGGGCCTGTTGCAAGCCGGCGCCAGTGTCAAAGGCGAATTCGAAAACCGCCTCAAGAATGTAATCGACGAGGTTAAGAAAAGTGCAACGCCGATCATCCTCTTCATCGATGAAGCCCACACCATGATCGGCGCAGGTGGACAGGCTGGCCAGAACGATGCCGCCAACCTGCTCAAGCCGGCACTTGCGCGTGGCGAACTGCGTACCATCGCTGCCACCACCTGGAGCGAATACAAGAAATATTTCGAGAAGGACGCCGCACTCGCTCGCCGCTTCCAGGTCGTCAAGGTCGAAGAGCCCAGCGAGGATCTCGCCAGCGCCATGTTGCGTGCAATGGCAGCATTGATGGAGCGACATTTCAACGTCCGCATTCTTGACGAAGCCATCACCGAAGCCGTGCGCCTTTCTGCACGCTACATCACTGGCCGGCAGTTGCCGGACAAAGCCATCAGTGTGCTGGATACCGCCTGCGCCCGTGTCGCCTTGGGTCAGAGCGCCACACCAGCACGTATTGAAGACGCCACCAAACGGTTGAGTCGGATCGAAGCGGAAATCGCTTCGCTCTCCCGCGAGCGGGCCAGCGGCCACGACCATGCCGAACGTATCAAGGAGCTGGTTGCCGAAAGCGTCAAACTCAATGCCGGTCTTGCCGCTGATCACGCCCGTTGGGAAGAAGAAAAAGCACTGGTAGAACAAATTGGCCTCCAGCGTGGCGAACTCGAACATCAAGCCCACACCGCCCCAGAAGTACCAACAGAAGAAAACCCCGGCAAATCACGCGGCAAAAACAAAGCTCCGCTCAAGAGCGACGCCCATCTGGCACTCGACGCACTGGCCACCAAGTTGCGTGCCATGCAGGGTGAAACTCCACTAGTGCCCTTGCAGGTCGATGGCAATGTGGTCGCCGAAATCATTTCCAGCTGGACGGGTATTCCACTGGGCAAGATGGTCAAGGATGAAATCCAGGCCGTCCTCAAACTCAAGGACTCACTGGAAGCACGCGTCCTCGGCCAGGGCCACGCCATCGAAGCCGTATGCCAACGCGTACGCACCGCCCGCGCCAACCTGGAGGATCCCAACAAACCCAAGGGCGTGTTCCTCTTCGTCGGCCCCTCCGGCGTCGGCAAGACCGAGACTGCGCTGGCGCTGGCCGAAGCACTCTACGGCGGTGAGCGCAATCTGATCACCATCAACATGAGCGAGTATCAGGAGGCCCACACCGTTTCCGGCCTCAAGGGCTCGCCCCCCGGCTACGTCGGCTATGGTGAAGGCGGCGTCCTGACCGAAGCAGTACGCCGCAAGCCGTATTCCGTAGTCTTGCTAGACGAAGTTGAAAAAGCACACCCGGATGTACTGGAACTCTTCTTCCAGGTCTTTGACAAGGGGGTACTGGATGACGCCGAAGGTCGCGAGATCGACTTCCGCAACACCATCATCATCCTCACCAGCAATGTTGGCTCGAGCACCATGATGCAGGCTTGTCTGAACAAGACTCCTGCCGAAATGCCAACTCCGGAAGACCTTGATGCGCTAATCCGCAGCCAGCTCAACAAGAGCTTCAAGCCAGCCTTTCTCGGCCGCCTGAAAGTGGTGCCTTTCTATCCGATATCCGATCACGTGCTTGAGCAGATCATTCGCCTCAAGCTGGAGCGCATCGCACGCCGTGTGGATGAGAACCACAACGCGGCCATGAGCTACTCGGATGATCTGGTCGAAGCCGTTTTGGCACGCTGTACCGAAGTCGACTCCGGTGCTCGCAATGTCGACCACATCCTCAACGGCACCATGCTGCCCGAAATCGCAGGAACGGTTCTAACCCGCATGGCAGAAGGCCGAGAAATCAAGAAGATCAAACTCAGCACCAACACCAAAGGGGAATTCAAGTACGCCATCAGTTGAACCCAGCCCGATGAAGGAAGCTCTGATGAAAAGCCAGCTCCGCAGCATGGAAGTAGCTTTGCGTTGTATCTCTCCTGGCCTGTACGTACTCCAGGCCCAAGCACTTTTTCGGCATGGACAGACCTTGATGTACCCACATCGTAATGACCATCCTGCCTGAAGAATGTTGCTCCAGACCAGCCCTTCCCACGCCTTGAAGAAAAAGCCTCCGCACTGATGGATGAAACGGCTCCTATCATCTTCCCCCGGAAAATATCATGAAAACTGCATTTTCAAGCTTGAAAGCCAAGCACTACTCGGCCAACTCATCCAGCCCGAGTCATCTCTCTTGCGAAGAATTCTATGCCCTGATCGGTTATGACCGGAGCACACTGAACAAGCAACATGCTGACTACACCAACACCAGCGCAGCCAGGATGAGTCTGGCGTTGCTGGGGGCGTCCATCTCTTTCAGAGGGCGTCTGCAAATCAAGGCGGGGGAATATAGCGGCCGGATGATCGAGACAAGAGCCGGATTGCTTGCCGATCAACTCGCCCGGAACAACGTCTTCGGCCAACCCGAGATCTTTACTACGCCAGCAGAGGCGCCAGCCCAAATAGTCGGCCGCCGAGGCGTGATCTTTTTCAGAAAGATTTCTGGTTATGACGGCGGGCACATAGATCTGATCGATGCAAGCAATGCTGCGGCCACGTTCAATTCACACTGCTATTTCAATTGCCAGCAAGTCTGGTTCTGGGAATTGTCATGAACATCAGCGTGTCGTCCACTGCCGACGCCATCCGTCAGGCCTTGCTACCAGGCCACACGGATGCCACGCGCCTGGTGCGCCTGCATACGCCGAACAAAGTCGATCAACTTCTGGTCGAACGACTCACCGGCGTTGAACAGATCAGCCCGGCCACTATCCGTGACGCAGCGGAAGCCCCAGCGGGTTTCCGTTTCTCGCTGCTGGCACTCTGCGCCAATGCTCATCTGGAGGCGCCAGACTGGTTGGGCCAGCCGGTGTTGATCGATCTCCTTACCGCACAATCGCGTGATTCGCTGCGCCCGCTCTCGGGCCATATCACCGCATTCGAGCGCATCACCGCCGATGGCAGCTTTGGTTATTACCGCCTCACGATTGAACCCTGGCTGGCGTATCTGGGTTACCGACGCGATAGCTTTGTGTTCCATGATCTGAACGTTATTGAGATCATGGAATCGGTCTTTGCCGATTATCAGGGCGTGGCCACCTTGAACCCTGCCTGGCGCTTCGCACTTGCAGATACGTCGGTGTACCGCAAGCGCAGTACCTGCACGCAATATCGCGAAACCGATCTGGCGTTCGTGGAGCGCCTGTTGGCCGAGGAAGGCTTGTATTACTGGTTCGAGCACCAGACCGGTACCCGCGCAGAAGAGGCCACGCATACGCTGGTGATTGCCGACCACATGGAGGCTTTCACCGACAACGCCCAACCCCGCATCCGCTATCACCGTGCCGAAGCCACGGAAATTTCCGACACGATCCAAACGCTGATCAGTCAATCCGCCGTAGCAAGCCATGCACTGGAGAGCGTGAGTTGGGATTACCGCAGTCTTGATTCGCGCACCAGTTCGGCCACCAGTCTGCCTCCTGGAGAATCCGGCGAAATGCCGCTGCATCGCTTCGATGCGCCCGGGGCTTACGCCTGGCCGGATCGTGCCACGGGCGAGCGCTTGCTCCGTCGCCAGATGGAGGCACTGGAAGCCCACCAGCAAACCCTCGCCGGTAGCGGTACGGTACGTACCTTGATGCCAGGCACGCGCTTCGTGCTGGACAATCACTTCGATGCCGATGCGCCCACGGCGCAGGACGATGCCGACCGCAACCGCTACGCCGTACTGCGCGTACAGCACACGGCCCGCAACAATCTCGCCGCCAGCCTTACCGAAAAACTCACGCGTCTTGGTGCTTCCGACCCCCGAAGCCCGACGCCCGATGCCCTGCTGTACACCAACACCTTCACACTACTTCCGACAGCCCTGACTTATCGCGCCCCCTTATGCGATGAACAAGGCCAGCGCCTACGTCCTTCCCCTGCCGTACGAGGTGCTCAAACAGCCATTGTAGTGGGTGATACGGGGCAACCGGTCCACACGGATCGTGACGGACGCATCAAGATCCAGTTTCATTGGCAGCGCGGAGCCAACAGCCATAGCCGTCTGGCCCATCCTGCTGGTGAAGACAACGCACCAGCCGATGCAGGTGCATGGAGCTGGGTACGTGTCCTGGGCCCCTGGGCCGGCGCGAACTGGGGAACAAGCTTCACGCCACGTGCAGGACAAGAGGTTTCTGTACAGTTCATCGAAGGTGACATCGACCGTCCGGTTGTCGTCGGCGCGCTCTACAACGGACGCGGCACACAATCCTCTCAGCATAACGCTGTCACCGGCGGCGCAGGCGTCTCCACCGGAAATGCACCGGCATGGTTTGCAGGGGAATCCATCGACACTCAGACCTCCCAAACCGAAGGCGAGGGCCACGCCCACCCCGCCACCCTGGCGGGTTTCAAGACCCAGGCCATGAGCGCAAGCCAATCCGGCACGGGCGGCTTCAATCAACTGGTGTTCGATCTCACGCCCTGCGAAGCGCGCACGCAACTGGCGACTACCCAGTATGCCTCTGTACTGAACCTTGGGCGCAATCGCCATCAGTTTGACAATCAGCGTCTGGCCTATCGCGGCCATGGTGCGGAACTCGCCACGCAGGAATCCGGTGCCATCCGTGCCGGCAGTGGCCTGCTGCTCTCCACCGATGCCCGGGCAAACGCCAGCGGCACACAGATGGATGCCAAGCTCGCGCAAGCCCAGCTCGACACAGCACAGCAACTCGTCACCGCTCTGGCTGATTCAGCCCAGAAACAGAAAGCCTGTCTCGAAGGCGAAGCCGCCCCCGACAAACTCCCCGCCACCGCGCAACTCGCCCACAGCAGCGAAGTGTTAGCCCAGACCGACACGCAGGGCGCCACGGAGTCCTCAGCACTCAGTTCTCAGTCCTCCGCTGGCACGGGAACCGTACCTGCGTGGAGCGAACCCATGCTGGTGGCCGAAAGCCCCGCTGGCATCAACCTGCTCACCCCGAAGGATGCCATCCTCAACGCAGGCGACACCTTCACGCTCGCCACCGCCGACATCCACCTCGCCGCGCAAGGCAACAGCGCCTGGGCGGTGAAGGACGGCATTGTGCTCTACACCTACGGCAAGCAAGCGGACACCAATCGCCCCGTCAATGACAAAGGCCTGAAACTGCACGCAGCCCAAGGCAAGCTCAGCGTGCAGGCGCAAAGTGACAAAGCCGACTTCAACGCCGACAAGAAAGTCACTCTCACCTCCACAACGCAAGACGTTCTGTTGCAAGGCAAGAACGACCTGCAGCTCAGCGCCGCCGGTGCTGCCATCCAGATATCCGGCGGCAACATCACCCTGGTTGCGCCGGGCAAGGTCGAACTCAAAGCCAGTCAGAAGAATTGGACCACGGCAAAGAGCGTGACAGGCGAGCAGGCGAAGCTTGGGAAGAGCAAAGTGACGAGTTGCCCGACACAAGCCGGCGACGCGGCATCCGGTGGAGCCTCCGCACTGTGAATAATTCCATGCGTAATCAGCCCGCGACACTGGAAGCATTACGTGGAGCGCTGCAAAGAGGCTTCGGTCTTTACGTCATGCTTGACCCCATACAGGGCGACCTGCTGCCAGGCGTTGATCGTGATTGCAATGACATCACCGCGCTCACCAGAAATCGTGAGGCCCTTTGGCAGCGCGAAATCGTTCCTATCGAATTACCCGACAAATTGCCGCTAGATGCCTGGCAAGCGCCTTACCTTCTCACCTTGCAAGGCCCGGATGACGAGTTGCTCGATTTCACTTTCGAGCAAGCCATGGCTCAACGTGAAGAAGCGCTTGCAGAAGGCCTCTTCGGGTCAGGCGCAGCCGCGCACCCCGTCGGCGGATGGTTGCAGACGAACCAACATGCACAAGCCATAGCTTCCACCTTATCGGGTGTGCTCAAGCTGCGCACAGGGCTCGCGATTCGTGAGCGCTATTTGCGTCTGTTTGACCCACGCGTCTTTGCACTCACCCGCCACGTACTTGGCGATGCACGTCTGAGCGCGGCGCTAGGCTCTCACATCGCGTGGTACACCCTCACGCCTTGTGCGCAATTGGACGTATTACACGGAACCGGCGCCCCCCCTCAAACGCTACGTTTCGGGCCTGAAGAGTGGACGTTCATGCGCAAGGGCGAAATAGTCCATCGCAGTATCGCCCACTATCTGGGCTCATTTGAAACGGACGCAACGCATGGCCCTGCACTCAGCCCATATTCCGAACTCATCACACGTGCACATGCTGCGCAAGCAGCGACAGATTCGGCGGCCCTACACTGGCCGGCACGTTTCCCGCGACCACTGGATCGCGCCAAATGGGCAGCCCTCCTCATGCTGCACGGAGAACGACTCGCACAAACGACCGTCGACCGGATCATGGTCTACGACACCCAAGCATCGGAACCTGTCGAGCCCCTGCAGGATTTGATCCCCGCACTGCTCGAAGCGATCATCCCTGCAGACGCCAAGCAACACTTTGAAGAGAATTTCCATGGCAACTAAAGCCCCTGCTTGCGAAGCCTGTCACAAAAGCTCGCTCAGCCTGCTCCTGCTGCGTCCCAGCCCGGTCGCCAATGATCCAGCACTCGCAGTTACCGGTGCCGAAAAAGTCGTCCCACCCGTACCACTGTTTCAGGGAGTGACCCCGACGCGTACGCCAACCGAGTCGCGTTATGCACTTAGACTACTTCGAGAAGGCTACGTACATGTCTATATTCCCAAGCCGCCTGCAGGCGTAAAACCCTGGCAAATCCATCGAGTAACCCCACAAGCAGATCTGGTACCCGAAACAAGCAGCCTTTTCAAAGATGTGGGCGGCGCAGTGAGCTGCACGCGTAGCGAGCACAACCCCTTCGGTCTGAAAATCCTAACGCTGCCCAAAGGGCTTCCCGTAGACAGCAGCATCTGGATCGCCTACAGCGCCAACCTGTGGAATAAGGATCTACGTACTAAAAACGCCGCCAACCCGCTTGCCATGCAACAGATTTCTCTCGCGGGAGGCTCGCCAAATACCTTCATCCCTACGGAAGAAAGCCTCAAGACAAGCGTTCTCGAATGCGCCTTGAGCAGCCTGAAAATCAACAAGGCCACTGACCACGACTTTCCCTTCAACCCCATCGCCGACGCCGCAAAACTTGCCAAAAACCTGATCGACGCGGCCGCGACGAACCCCAAAACCAAGGGTAAAGAACAGGCCGTGGTGTTGCGCGATCCGGCAGGGCTTACGATTGAGCTGAATGCGTTGCGGATGCGACGCCAAGAGCTGGCTCAAGCCGCAATCAAGAATGAATCCGAGAAGCCTGATAACGCCCGGAATCTAAAAAGCTCACAGTTGCTCTTTGACCTCAGGGATCTCTTGACGCAAATGGAACATCAGCGCGTCTTGGAAAAATTCGCTCCCATTACCACTTGGGGCCAATACTCCGCTCGCCCGATGCCAGCTCAACCATTTTTTGGCGCAACGCTCGCGTATCAAAAGACGGTGAACCACACCTGGCTACCATTAGAGCAAAGCCCTGAGGAAAAACGCATCCCCGGAACGCTAGGCCGGGCCTGGAGCACCAAGGTCACCGATGCGCAAATGCAGCAGGAAGCAAAACGTGAGAGCGACAAGGCATGGGCGAAGATTGAAGAGCGCTTCAGCGAAGCCGCTCGCAACGCGACCATCAAAGCGTTCAACACCGAGATGAAGCAGAACTACATTGATGCAGTGGAACGCTACGAGACAGACTGGTGGGCTTCACGCACGGATGCCACCACCCACCACTATTTCGCCCTGCATTTTGATGAAGCAGAACCCAACTCGCCACGCGCCATACTCTCCTGCGGGTTGATCTACACACGCGAAACCTCGCAAGCAACAACCCCGGCACCTTACACCTCGGGATCGGTGCTCACCGCCTACCTCGAAGAACTGAAGGCAGACCCTGCTCAGTCAACCGCCATCATGTTGCGCGGGATTGTCGGCAACCAGAAAGAATTGATTGACCAGTTAAGGAAAGTGCTGGACGACAGCCCTGCCCGAGGCATCAAAAACGCCCACGACAATCGCAACGACAAGTTGCATGACATTGCCGCAGGCCTGGTAAATGTGATGTCCAAAGCCTCGGACGCAGACAACCCGGGCGCCCTGTCACGTCTGCTCGTCAAATACAACTGGCTATCACCCGGGCTCGGCAATGCCTTCGGCGGCTATGCACTGGCCATTGTCACCGGCCACACCTCGGCCCTGAATGCGCTCGGGGCTTCAGCCTTGGCCGGTGCAGCAGGCAAATGGATCAGTCGCCTTGAAGGCATCAGCCTGGTCCAGCGCACGCTGGATTCGGTACTCCACAGCATCATCAACAAAACTGGTCTGCGCTTTCCCATGCAGTTGACGCGCGAATACCCGGCAGGCGTGGGTCTCTATCTGCTGGCCGGGCGTGGCAGCCATACCCGTGCGCAGGCTGCAACGCTGATTCGCGATGGGCGCATCACGATCACGCTGCTCACCGACAATCTCAGCATGTCAAAATATGGCACCGACATTGACCGGGCCATTCTCGACGGAGCCGGCAGCATCGAAACGCGTAACGCCCCCGTGCCCGCGCTCATGAAACCCAAGCCCGGTGTTTTGCCCAAGGTAAACCTGAACGAACGGCAATTCACCGAGATCTTCCGATCCAGTCAGCCCGAAGCCCAGATGCTGCGCAAAACCATGTCAGGGGCCACCGGGAATCTGGAGGCCATCTTCAAAACGCTGGACGGGCGACTTGCCTTGGGCGGCCTGTTCCTGAACGGGCTGCAGCTCAAGCAATCCATTACCGACATCCTCAAAGGGGATGTGTCCCGCGCCACCTTGCTGGGCTTTCTAGACTCCAGCTCCGGCACCCTCGGTGGCCTCGCCGCCGTATGGCAAGTGGTCGTGCAGGCACAGCTTGCCGCAGCAGAACAGGCTGCGCTCAGCAAGATTGTGACACTGCAACGGCTGCGCATCGTCGGCGGCGCGCTCGGCGCAGCCGGCGGCCTGGCGAATGCCATCAAGAATCTGGACGAGGCAGAAACTGCCAAGCGAATGGGGGATATGAGTGTTTATCACTTTTACCGTACCTCAGGTTTTGCTTTCGCAGGAACTATCGGCACCTTCATTATTCAGACCGTTGGGGCGCTCGCAGATCGCCTGCTGACACGCGGTGTAAAAAACACATTGGTGCGTAAAGTCCTTATCTGGATTGCCCGGTATGTGGGGGCTGAAGGCATTGCCCTGTCCATGGTCGAGGGCTGGGGCGTAGCCCTGCTGGCGCTAGCGCTCGTGACTGAAGTTGGCGCTTTGGCCATGATGCCCAGCGAATTGCAGAAGTGGGCCTCAAACAGTCGCTTCGGCACAGGCAGCGACAGCGACAAATTCAAGAGCTGGGAGCAAGAAGAGGCGGCACTCAAAAAACTGCTCACACCCGACGCACCCAAACCCGGCGAGAACAAGGACGTAGAGACACCTTATGCCATTGCGCCGGCATAATCCCCCCCCGTCACACTCACCCTCTTGCAGATTGAACAATGACCCCACTCACCCTCCTCAAACATGGATCGCACATCCACGATGCCTATGAACCCTTGCCGGGCGAAACCGACGGTGTCGCTGGCAGCAGTACCGATGCGGCACGCCCCGAGCAAAAAGGCACCGGCATTCTGCAACGCTTCAGCAAACACGAATCTGCTGCTCACAGACCGCAAGCGCTGGGCTGGATCAAGCACCGTTATACGGAGGCCATCGAGTACACCAACATGTTGGAGGGATTGAGGGGCGCTGGATTTTTGGTTGGTCTATTTGGCGGAGCAGCATTGATTTATGTGGGGTGCTACTCAATTCCAGGTGGCTTTGGCGACTGGTTCGCCGCTCTTATGACCCTCATCTGTGCCCCAATATTAATACTTTTAGGCGCCTGGGTACTCTCCTTCGGCCTGCGCTTCGACCTCTTCAAACCCGCCGACCTACCCATCATCTTCGACCGCAAGCACCGCAAGATTTATCGCATCTTGCGCGAGGAACAGATCGGGCCATTGGGCATCTTCAAACCCTGGCCGCTAATGGCGTGTGAATACGAGTGGGATCTGGTCGATGCCGAGCATCAAGCCGAAATCGTGACCTCCGGAAAACTGGTCACGCGTAATCACTTCCTCATGTTTGCAGTGCGCAAGAGCGCGGAAGATTCCACCATCATCGATAGTTTCCAGATCGCCAATGCCAACAGTCTGGGCGAGCAACTCGTGCCCGCCATGTGGGAACACATCCGCCGCTTCATGGAAGAGCGCGGCCCGCATTTGCCTTCACCCGGCGAACCGCTGGCCGCCATTGCAGAATCTCCTAGTTGGTGGCAATGCATGGGCGCAACCGGCCCCTTCGG
>JAGTRY010000178.1 GCA_018262235.1 Pseudomonadota bacterium | reverse complement strand
GCATACGGGAATGACCATGAAAGCGGATCAACTTCGCCGCTTGCTGACGCAAGCCGGACTCTGTGGCATATACCACCTGCCCTCAAGCGAAATCGACGCACTGTGCGCGGCAGCGGAATCGCTGGATTATCGCTGTTTCAAGGTCAGTTTTCGCGAATCCGACGACATCGGTGATGCCCTCGTCGAGTGTGGACGCAGCCTCGGCTTCCCCGAATGGTACGGCGCCAACCTCGATGCACTGAGCGATTGCCTGACGGACCTTTCCTGGAACGAAGCCTCCGGTTACATTATCATCATTTCGCAGGCGGATGCGCTACATGCTCGCGGCGAGCCATTCCGGCAGATCAACCAAGTATTATCCAACGCGATCCACGAATGGCAGAAGCAAAACATCCCGTTCTGGATCTTTTACGATATTCGCTCGGACGGCCTCGCAACGCTGCCGACGCTCGCATGAGTCAGTACAAGCGCCCCGTCTCGGTTCTGGTCGTCATTCACACTCCGGACTTGCAGGTACTCTTGCTGGAGCGCGCATCGCACGCGGGATACTGGCAATCCGTAACCGGTAGCCAGGAAGGCGATGAAACGCTGATAGAAACGGCACAACGCGAGGTGGCCGAAGAAACGGGCATCATTGCGCCGATCGGGGACTTCAAGGACTGGCAGATCACCAACGTCTTCGAGATATTCGCCGAGTGGCGCTTCCGCTATGCACCGGGCATCACCCATAACACCGAGCACGTATTCTCGCTTGAGGTCCCGCAGGGACAACCTATCCGCATCGCCCCGGATGAACACCTCGACTATCGCTGGGCCCATTGGCGCGAAGCAGCGAAAGAATGCTTCTCATGGAGCAACAGGGACGCCATCCTGATGCTGCCTGAGAAAACAGGCCTCTGGTCCGGCGATCCACCCGCCTGAGCAAAGACAGCCCCTCAGGTACAGGCAGGCTTTGTGTTTCCCTCCCCCCCGAGTAGAATCCTGCAGTCTTCAAGAGGAACCTGACCATGACCATAGAACAAATTTCGCCGGCTCAGGAAGCCGCCATACTGGCTGAAGCCCTGCCCTACATCAAACGTTTTCATGGCAAGACCATCGTGGTCAAGTTTGGCGGCAATGCCATGATCGACGAAAAGCTCAAGCAATGCTTCGCCCGCGACGTCGTGCTGCTCAAACTCGTCGGTATGAATGTCGTCGTTGTGCATGGCGGCGGGCCGCAAATTGAAAACCTTCTGACCCGCGTCGGAAAGAAAGGCGAATTCATCCAGGGCATGCGCGTCACCGATGCAGAAACGATGGAAATCGTCGAAATGGTGCTTGGCGGGCAGGTCAACAAGGACGTCGTCAACCTCATCAACCAGGCTGGCGGCAAAGCGGTCGGCCTTACCGGCAAGGATGCCGGCATGATCCGCGCTAAAAAGCTGATGCTGCACAGCCGCGACAACTACGCCGATCTGATCGATATCGGCATGGTGGGTGACATCACCAGCATCGACCCGGCACTGATCAGCCACCTTCAAGCCGGCACCTTCATCCCGGTTATCGCGCCCATCGGCGTGGGAGAAGACGGAGAGACCTACAACATCAACGCCGACGTGGTCGCCGGCAAGATCGCAGAGATTCTCAAAGCCGAAAAACTTGCCCTGCTGACCAACACCCCCGGCGTCCTGGACAAGGACGGCAAGGTCATCACCGACGTCACCCCGACGCAGATCAACGCCATGGTGGAAGACGGCACACTTCACGGCGGCATGTTGCCAAAGATCAGTTCTGCTCTTGAAGCCGCGCAAGGCGGCGTAAAGAGCGTACACATCATCGACGGCCGGGTCGAGCACGCCTTGCTGCTGGAAATCCTGACCAGCCACGGCTTCGGCACAATGATCAAATCCCAGTAGTCCTCCGGAGCCGAGAGTGGGAAGCAACACCAGATACAGCCATTCTTCGCCCCTACTAGATCGTGCATCCCCTACAGCCAGGGTCGCCAAGCGGACCTGGCTGTTTGACCTGGACAACACGCTGCACAACGCCAGCGCGCACATCTTTCCGCAGATCGGGCGCTCGATGCGGGACTACATGTGCAAACACCTGGATCTCGACGAAGCCCAAGCCACAGCATTGCGCCAGCATTATTGGCGCCGTTACGGTGCGACCCTGCTCGGACTGATGCGTCATCACGCCATCGATCCAGTGCATTTCCTGCATCACACACACCAGTTTGACGACCTGCCCAGCATGGTAGTGATCGAGCGCGGCCTCAAGGCAATGCTCAAGCGCCTTCCGGGGCGAAAAGTCATCTTCTCCAACGCGCCGTTCCAGTACACCCAGGCAATTCTCGCGATCACCGGCATCGGGCAATGCTTTGATGCGGTTTATTCGGTCGAATCCATCCGCTTCAAGCCCAAGCCGGCAACGCAAGGTTTCCTCCACCTGTTGCGCGCAGAGGGGCTCGATCCCAGGACCTGCACCATGGTCGAAGATACCTTGCCCAATCTGAAAACCGCCAAGCGGCTCGGAATGAAGACTGTCTGGGTCAATTCCGGCACGCGCAAGCCTCCCTATGCCGACATCCGCGTTCGCAGCGTTCTCGATTTGCCGCACCGCTTGGGGCAGCTATAATCACCGGCTACAAAAAACACTATCAGGGAGTGCATTTCATGGCCAAGCCGGGCGAAAGAAGGCTGCAAATTCTGCAGACATTGGCCGGAATGCTCGAAAACCCGAAGAATGAAAAAATCACCACCGCCGCCCTGGCCGCCAGGCTTGAGTGCTCCGAAGCGGCCTTGTACCGCCACTTCGCAAGCAAGGCACAGATGTTCGACGGACTGATCGAATTCATCGAGACCAGCCTGTTCGGCGTCATCAACCAGATAGCTTCCGAAGAACAAGACGGCATGCGGCAGGTCGAGTTGATCCTGGCGCTGCTGCTCAACTTCGCCCAGCGCAATCGTGGCATGACCAAGGTGCTTACCGGGGACGCGCTCGTCAATGAAAACGAACGCCTGCAGACGCGCATAAATTCCCTCCTCGACAAGATTGAGGCGGCCCTCAAGCAGTCGCTACGCGTTGCGGCCACACAGGAAAAACTCGCGGCAAACGCCGACTTTGGCGGATTAGCCAATGTCCTGCTCTGCTACGTCCTTGGGCGCTGGCAACAATACGCGAAAAGCGGCTTCACCCGGGAACCAGCGGCGAACTGGGCTCAACAATGGCCAATGCTGTACGTCGCCTGCCTCAGCCAAAGCAACGCATGAATGCAAACCGCGCAGCAGCGCCGCGATTCCCTTTCATCGACGCAATCAAGGCCATTGCCTCGCAACTGATCGTCCTGCATCACCTGGCGTTCTACGGCCCGATGTCGGACTACGCCCAAAGCCTCTGTCCGGAACTGATTTCCTGGCTCTCGCAGTACGCGCGTATCGCAGTCCAGGCCTTCCTCGTTGCGGGAGGTTTCCTTGCTGCACATGCGCTCGCCCGCGATGGCCGACTCGTGGCCAAACCCATCGGGCGACTGCTCTGGCGACGCTACCTCAAGCTCGTCATTCCCTACCTCGTGGCATTGCTACTCGCCATTCTTGCCGCTGCAGCAGCGCGTAACCTGATCGTCCACGAATCGATTCCGGAGTCCCCGACCGCAGCGCAACTCGTCGCCCACGTGTTT
>JAGTRY010000098.1 GCA_018262235.1 Pseudomonadota bacterium | reverse complement strand
GATGGAATCAGTACCTGCACCTGGCGCTTCTGCTTGTTCCAGGAGCGCAGCCGTGCCTCTTCCAGCGGCCCGGTCACTTTTGGCGGTTTGCCATTGACCAGCGGCTGGCGGTTCCACACGGCAGGATCATAAGTTTTCTTGTAGGCCTCGAAGTCGTATGCCGGATCGGCGTAATCCCTGAACCCCAGCTCGCGCCCGCTGTCATCGGTCGAAAGGTTGATCGTTCCCTGCACGCGGATGATCTTCGGATTGCTGCCGGAACGTTTCAGCGCCTCAACAAACTGCTTGCGACTGCTCACCGTATACACGTCACCGGACTTCGCCGCAGCACCTCCCGTCACCCCAGGACCTGCTGCGCCCCAGCCATCTCCGGCAGGCAGCGTCTGGCGCTCCAGCGGTACCGGACCATCCCCTTTCACTTGTGGCGCATCGGAAGCGCACGCAGACACCAGCAGAAGACTCGTCAAGGATATAAGCAGCAGTACAGGTTTCATGATTCCCTCGAAACGCGCAATGAGGGCGAAGGATAGTCCAGAAATGAAAAAGCCGACAAACATGCCGGCTTTTCTCCTTCAAACATCAAGCAGACTCAAAGTTTGCCCGGCCCTGCGTTGGCCTTCACATAGGCAGGCACATCAGCGCTCGGCGTCAGCTTCGGCGCCCAGCCGATGTTGGTGGAAATCTGCTGCTTCGCGTTCTTGGCATTGAACACGGCCACGATATCGACGAGTTTGCCATTGAGCAATGTGCCGCTATCGACCATCGCCGCACCTGCCGTAAACAGCTTGGGCAACTGGTCGGCCGTCACGTCGGCATCCAGCTCGTAGGCATTGTTCTGCGACAGCACCTTGGCTTCCTTGCCCAGACCAATGGACTCGGAGAACGGATACTTCTGTTCCCAGGCGCGGCTGCCGGCATACAGGTTGTTGTACACATGCACCTTGCCATAGCGCACGCGCGGCTGACGCTGCTTCACATGCTCGAAGAAGTTGTGATGGAAAGTCACGTTCAGCTTGCCGGCATCCGTCGTCATGCCGTCGCTGCCACCGATGAGGTTGGTCTTGTCGTGGTTGAAGAACTTGTTGAACGACAGCGTCACGAAATCCGAACCATCCGTAACATCGACCGCACCGTCATGGTGTTGCACCTTCTGTGACGGCTGGTTATACGGCGCGGCAAAGACCGGCGGGAACATCTTGTCGAGACGCTCGCCATCGCTGAACGAGCAGTGGTCGATCCACACGTGGGTCGCGCCCTTCACCGAGATGCTGTCGTACTCGGAATTCCAGCGTCCGCCGTTGCAGCGATGCGGGCCTTTATCGTCGCTCTCGAATTTTTCCTGGCAGCCGGGAATGGTGTAATTGACGCCATCCGCCTCGATGACCGGTTCGGTACGCTTGGTGCTGTAAGAGTCACCCGCGTCCCAGGTTGGGAAGTAGTCGAAGGCATCCTCGAAGGCGATGTTGCGGATGATGATGTTGTCCACCCCCTTGGGCAGCATCAGGTTGCCCTTGACGATTTTCGCATCCTTGCCCAGACCGACGAGAGTGGTATTGGACGGTACGTTGATCAGAATGACCTTCTTCTGATTCGCTGAGGAGCGCTCGCGTGCGTCTTCCAGTGCACCACTCACAGCAGGCGGCTTGCCCTTGATGAGAGTCTGACGGTTCCACACCGTCGGATCATAGGCTTTCTTGTAGGCCTCGAAACTGTAGGCCGGATCCGCAAAATCCTTTTCGAACAGTTCGCGGCCGGAATCATCGGTCGCCAGGTTGATCGTGCCTTTCACATAGATGATCTTCGGCGCACTACCCGCCTTGGTCAGCGCAGCCACCAGTTCCTTGCGGCTACTCACGGTAAACACGTTTCCAGCGCTCGCTTTGGCGCCACCGGTCGTACCGGTGCCTTCAGCAGCCCAACCATCGTTGGCCGACAAAACCTGATGACCCACATCTTGTCCAGCCGTCTGGTTCGGCGCAGTGCTTGAGCAGGCGGAGAGAACCCCCGCTGCAAGCATTGCCACTATAAGTACGCTTTGTCTCATCTTTTTCCCCATTCAGAACAGCGTTTGTGCAGCAAAAGTGGAATGATAGCGCCGAGCCAACAAAAAACCCGACGATTCCTCGTCGGGTTTTTCATGTCGGCATGGCGCGTAAGAACAATCCTGCGCGCTAGCGCATCCACCTCTTCTAGTGCGTCAAAGCTTTCCAGGCCCGGCTTGCGCTTTCACATGGGCTGCCACTTCTGTTGCGGGCAAAGGCTTGGCCGCATACAGCGTGGGCTTCCAGCCCACTTCAGCAGACAACGGTTTGCCGGCCTCATTGATCGCGGCAAGCAGATCCACTACCTTGCCATTGAACAGCGTACCTGCATCAAAGAACACCGACCCACCCATATTTCCTGCAGCTTGCGCAACGCTGCCATTGGCAATCTCGAAGACATTGGCTTCCGAATAGACGGCCGACTCTTTGCCGATCCCGAGCCCTTGACGGAAAATGTTCCCTGTGATCTTGGACTTGATCGCTAGGCTCGCCACATGGTTCTGGTAGGGCGACAACTTGCTGTCATCGCTACCGGTTGCGTCACCAATATAGACATTGTTGTACACATGCACCTTGCCGAAACGCACGCGTGGCATGCGCTGACCGACGTTCTCGAACCAGTTGTGGTGGAAGGTAACGCGCAGTTTGCCACCATCAATCTTGGACGAATCCGATCCACCGATCAGGTTGGTCTTGTCGTGATCACGGAACACGCTGTAGGAAATCGTCACCAGATCGGCCGCATTGGTCACATCAACCGCGCCGTCATGATGCTGCACCTTCTGGGTGATCTCATTGTGGGGAAACGGGAATACCGGCGGGAAGAGCTTGTCGGAACGTGCGCCATCCGAGAAGCTGCAGTGGTCAATCCATACCCGCTTGCCGCCATTGATCGAAATGCTGTCGTACTCCGAATTCCAGCGTCCTCCCGGACACAGTTGAGGCCCTGCTTTGGCGTCAACATAATTTTCCTGGCAACCGGGATAGCTTTTGTCGATCTTGAATGAATCACCCGGATCCCAAGCTGGGAAATAATCAAAGGCATCTTCAAATGCAATGTTGCGAATGATGACGTTCTCGACTCCAGCACCGATCCAGATGTTGCCCCTGACGAGCTTGGCATCCTTGCCGAGTCCGATCAGGGTCGTGTTTGACGGGAGCTGGATGGTGACCTGCTCGCGCTGACGGGTCACCGAAGCCTTGCGTGCCTCTTCCTGCGGGCCCGTCAAATTGCGGACAGGACGCCCCTTCACAAGCGTCTTGTTCCACACGGCCGGCGCGTACACTTTCATGTATTCATCGAAATTGTAGGGCGCAACCGCGTAATCCTTTGCGGTCAACTCACGCCCTGCATCGTCGGTAGAAAGGTTGATCGTTCCCTTGATACGGATGATCTTGGGCGCATTCCCCGCCAGCGCCAAGGCATCCACAAGCGCCTTGCGGCTTGTCACCGTCACGTCATGTTCAGGCTTGGCTGCTGCACCACCGGTCACACCACCTTCAGCAGCAGCCCAACCATCATTCGCCGCCAGAACTGCACGCCCTGGATCACTGGCTTTACCTGCGACAGGCGATTTGCTGGGCCCTTCACTGGCGCAAGCCACCATCAATCCGATTGTTGCCACTGACAACGCTAACACCCGTTTTTTCATGTCTTCCTCCGACCAAGCCTATGAACGCATTGCCGCTGCCTTTTCCGGCAACTGCTGGCAATACCCGTCGGAAAACATACCTAGAAACCCTGACAGGCGCAACATAAAAAAAAAAACGCAAGCCCGCCAAGGCGCTCACCAAGGAGTCTTCCACCCTCTTCCAGCCATCCAGGTACTGCGCCGCACATACATAGCAAGCTAACTAATAGCATGATATTCTTAAAATCCCGATTTTCTTGGGAGCTCGTGTGTCCGAAGTCTCCAAACATTTCGGCGAGCTATTCATCAGCGTGTCGCATCAATGGCGAGTCCAGCTTGATACGCACCTGCGCAACGATGAACGACTCCGCCCCTACAACCTGAGCCTGGCCAAATGGCGGGTGCTCCTGCGCCTGCACCGCAATCCTGACGGACTGTCACAACGCCAGCTGGCCGAGCAGGTTGGCGTGGAAGGCCCAACGATGGTTGGCCTGATCGACCGCATGGAAGCCGATGGGCTGATCGAACGCCGTGCCTGCCCCAATGACCGGCGCAGCAATATCGTGCACTTGCTGCCTACCGGCCTGAACCTGACACCGATCATCGAGGAATACGCCGAAAAAGTCCGCAATGCCGGCCTGCAAGGCATTTCCGAGCAAGATCTGCAGCAATGTTTTGCCACCTTGGTTCATATCCGCGACACCTTGGCGGCACTGGATCAACAGAAGTGAGATTGTCTTGAAGCCTCTGAACTGGAATTTCCGTATCGGCCGCACCCTGTTTGTCATCGTTCTGGGCATTACGTTGATGCTCTGCGCAATCTGGATGACACACTGGCTGCATTTTCGCTTGACCCATGTCATCTCGGATGACGCACGCGTGAGCGGCGAAGTCACCACACTGTCCAGCCGGGTCGCCGGCTGGGTCAGCAGTTTGCCCGTCATCGAAGGGGATGCCATCCGCACGGGCCAGGTACTTGCCACCATCGACAATCGCGACACCCGCCTGAAGCGGGCGGCACTGGAAGCCCAGCTGGAATCGAGCCTGCAACAACGTCAGGCTCTCGAAGCCCAGATTGCACAGACAGACGCCAGCACCCGGGGCGATCTGGGCAACGTTCAGGGCAAACTGGAATCGGCCACCGCCAACCGCGAATCAATCGCCCAACGCCTCCAGCAGGCCCGGGCAGATTACCGCCGGACCGAAGACCTGGCCGCCAGACATTTCCTCTCACCCCAAGCGCTGGATCAGGCACGCACCACCTTGAATCAGGCCGAAGCCCAGTTGCGTCAAGCCGAAGGCGACATCGCCGCGAGCCGTGGCAGTTTTGCTGCCGCCCAGGGGCAGCGTGGTCAGGTCGCCGTGCTGCGTGCCAAGCTCGACGCCAACAGCGCAGACACCAAACAGATCCGTGCCCAGATCGCCGCGCTTGACGCTGAACTGGAAGACCGCGTCATCAAGAGCCCGGTGGATGGTTTCGTGGTCATGACGTTTGCACGCAAGCAGGAATACACCCAGGCCGGCCAGCGTTTGATGATGGTGCATGATCCGAAGGATCAGTGGGTCGAAGCCAATATCAAGGAAACCGACATCGCCTTGCTCAAGCTCGGGCAAAAAGTCGAAATCCGGGCCAGCGCCTATCCGGACAAAGTCCTGACCGGCACAGTGGCCCGCCTCGGCGGGGCTGCGACCAGCCAGTTTGCGCTACTCCCCGATCCGAACCCCACAGGCAACTTCACCAAGATCACCCAGCGTCTGCCGGTACGCATCACGTTTGACACGCCAGCCCCGGCGCTGCATCCGGGCATGATGGTAGAGGTGGCAATTGAGCACGGCAGTCGCTGAAGCACCGGCGACACCCGTCGGCCAGCCGCCCCGTTCAGCCAGCTCGCAGCGCTGGCTGGTGACTGCGGCGGTAATGGCCGGCACCATGTCCACGGTGCTCGCTTCAACCATCGTCAACGTCGCCCTGCCCGACATCATGGGGGCCTTCGGCATGGGACAGGATCAGGCGCAATGGATGGCCACCGGCTTTCTTGCGTCGATGACCGCCACCATGCTCACCGCAGCCTGGTTCGTCGCACGCGTTGGCCTACGCGCCACCTTTGTGACCGCGATGCTGCTGTTTGTCCTCTCATCATGCATTGCCGGATTTGCCACGTCCGAAGCCGAGTTGATCGCCATGCGGGTCGTTCAGGGCGCCGCGGCAGGCGTCACCCAGCCACTGGCCATGATTGCCATGTTCTCGGTTTTTCCACTCCATCAGCGTGGCATGGCCATGGGGATATTCGGTCTGGGCGTAGTGCTGGCGCCGGCCATTGGACCCACCATCGGTGGCATCCTGATCGACCAGTACAACTGGCGCGTGGTGTTCTTCTTCGTCATGCCGTTTTCGATAGCAGCCATCTTTCTGGGCTCTGCCTTCCTGCCCGGTCGCGCGGCCAATGCCATCAGCAAACCTTTCGATTTTCTCGGCTTCGGGCTGCTCTGCGCCGCGCTGGTACTGGTCTTGACAGGGCTCGCCAATGGGCAGCGTGAAGGCTGGTCATCCGCCTACATCCTTGGCCTGCTGGGTAGCGGGATGCTGCTCGGTGCGGGCTTCATCGTCTGGCAAACACAGGCTCGCCATCCTCTGCTGGAACTCTCCTTGCTGCGTTACCGCGTGTTCGCCTCTGCCTGCATCGTGGCGTTCATCTACGGCGCCGGCCTGTTCGGCTCAACCTACCTCGTGCCCCTGTTCGGGCAAGGGATCCAGCGCCTCACCCCGGAAGGCGTAGGTCTCATCCTGATGCCATCGGGCCTCGTGCTGGCCTTGATCTTTCCTGTTTCGGGTCGCCTCAGCGACAGGCTTCCCGCACCGCTGCTGGTGTGCACAGGACTCTTCCTGTTTGGCATATCGTCCCTGCTGATGAAAGCCATCGATGCCCGAACCGCATTCTGGTCACTGGCCGCCTGGATCGCCATCGGCCGCATCGGATTGGGCGTCATGCTGCCGGCGCTGAATGCCGGCGGGGTACGTTCCCTGCCCCCAGCCGTCCTCGGCCAAGGCGCCGGAATGCTCAACTTCGTGCGTCAACTGGGAGGGGCCTTCGGTACCAACCTGCTCTCGGTGCTGCTTGGCGAGCGCATCGCGTTCCATGCCAACGCCCTCGCTGCCACCCAGAATGGTGACCTCACCATCACCTACAGCTGGCTGGCCAGCTTTGAGGCCTTGCTGGCCCAGGGAGGCGTACCTGACGGCCTGCCACAGCAATATGGCGCGCTTTACCATCTGGGCCGCGTCATCTATCTGCAGGCCTACACTCAGGCTTTTCAGGACTGTTTCATCGTGGTGTCGGCATTGTTCTTCGCCGCCATGTTGCCGGCCCTTCTGATGTATGCAAAACGTGTCAAACAATAACGGAGACAAACCATGTATCACATCGTCCTGCTCTGTTACGACGGCTCACCGGATGGCCGTGAGGTACTCTGCGAAGGCGCCGAAATCGCCAAACGCTTCGGTGCCACTACCCACCTGCTGGCGATAGCCCCGATCATTGCTGGAAACGAAGCACTGCCAGCCTCCCAGGAATCGCTGGACACCAACTTCTCCGACTTTGAAAAAGTGCTGCAGGAAGGTGTGGCAAGCCTGCGCGCAGCGGGCGTGGAAGCAACCGGCCATATCGCCGAAGGCCGGCCGATTGAAGTCATAGCCGATCATGCACGCCGCCTCGGAGTGGACCTGATCGTGCTCGGCCACCGTCATCAAAGCCGGTTGGCACGCTGGTGGCGAGGTTCGGTCGGTTCATCCATGGTTGATCTGGCGCCCTGCAGCATCCTCGTCGCCGTTGACCGGCATGGCCCCAAACCCGGCAGCAAAGCGCGCTAAGCGTCAGGATCTCAGGAAGCTGTCTTGGCTTCCAGCGCCTCCCAGCGCTCCATCAAGGCCAGCAGTTCATCGTCGATCGCGGCCAATCTGGCGTTCATCTGTGGCAGCTCGGCGCCACGCGTACGCCAGACATCCGGATCGGCCAGCAATTGCTGCAAGCTGGTCTGCTCGGCTTCCAGCGCCGTGATCTTGCCGGGTAGCGCATCCAGTTCGCGCTTCTCGTTGAAACTCAGCTTGGCCGGCTTGGCCTGCGGTTTGCGCTCAGCCTCGACAGGTTTGCTGGCCACCGCCGCACGGCTGGCCTTCGCCTGGATTTCTTGTTCGGCTTTCTTGACCCGCAACCAGTCGTAGTAGCCGCCTGCATACTCACGCCAGGCGCCACCGCCTTCCGCCGCAATGGTCTGGGTCACCACATTGTCGAGGAAAGTCCGGTCGTGGCTGACCAGAAACACCGTCCCGTCGTAGTCCTGGAGCAATTGTTCAAGCAGCTCAAGGGTCTCGACGTCCAGGTCGTTGGTCGGTTCATCCAGCACCAGGATGTTGGCCGGCCGCGCGAACAGGCGCGCCAGCAGCAGACGATTGCGCTCGCCACCGGAGAGTGATTTCACCGGGCTGCGCGCGCGTTGCGGCGAGAACAGGAAATCTTCCAGATAGCCGATCACGTGCTTGCGCGCATTGCCGATCTCGACGAAATCGGAGCCGGGGCTGATCACCTCGGTCAGCGGCGCTTCCGGGTCCAGCGCGGTACGGAACTGGTCGAAGTAGGCCACCAGTTGCTTGGTGCCGCGCCGAATGCTGCCGGAATCGGCCTCCAGATCCCCCAGAATGAGCTTGAGCAAGGTCGTTTTGCCTGCGCCGTTCGGGCCGATCAGGCCGATACGGTCGCCCCGCATGATGCGCGCCGAGAAATCGTTGATCACGATCTTGTCGCCAAAGCGTTTGCTCACGTGTTCCAGTTCGGCAATCAGCTGCCCACTTTTCTCGCCGCGATCCAGTTGCAGGTTCACGTTGCCGAGTTGATCGCGCCGTTCTGCACGGACGCGACGCAAGTTCTCCAGCCGCAAGACGCGCCCTTCATTACGGGTACGCCGGGCCTCGACTCCCTTGCGGATCCACACTTCTTCCTGCGCCAGGAACTTGTCGAACTCGGCAGCGCTCTTGGCCTCCATCTCCAGCATCTCGGCCTTGCGCTGCTGGTAGGTGGCATAAGAACCTGGAAAGCTGACCAGGCGGCCACGATCGAGTTCAACGATCCGCGAAGCGGTGTTGTCCATGAAGGCCCGGTCATGGGTGATCAGCACGACGCTCCCGCGGAAAGCCTTGATCAGTTCTTCCAGCCAGTCGATGGCGCCAACATCCAGGTGATTGGTCGGCTCGTCCAGCAGCAGCAGATCCGGTTCGCCTGCCAGCGCACGCGCCAGTGCCACACGTTTGATCCCGCCACCGGACAAGCTCGCGACCAATGTGTCGCCATCAAGTTTGAGGCGATCCATCACCTGCTCCACCTTGTGATGCACGGCCCACGCGTTGTGTGCATCAAGTTCGTGCTGCAAGGCCGACATGCGCTCCAGCGCGGCATCCTCGCCATGCGCCACAGCATGCGCGGCAGCGTGATACTCCGCGATCAGACGGGCAGCATCGCCCACACCATCGGCCACGGTTTCGAACACCGTGCGCTGCAGATCGAAATCCGGTTCCTGCGCAACATAGGCCATCTTCAGGCCGGCCTGGCGCCACAGAGTCCCGTCATCCAGCTTGCCCTGCCCCGCCATGATCCGCAGCAGGCTGGATTTGCCTGCCCCATTGCGGCCGATCAATGCCACGCGCTCACCGGATTCCAGCACCAGTTCAGAGTGATCCAGCAGAGCTACATCACCAAAAGCGAGGCAGGCGTTATCGAGAGTCAGCAGCGGCATGGGAACACGGTCACAGTCAGGCGGAGAAGGGCCGGATTGTACCCTCCCGCACCCGTCTGGCCGACACGCCCGCGCAATTGGCCGGGCATCCAGCCGCTTCTCAGGCCGCCAGACGGCGCTGGGGTGACCGTGCCACCTGCAGGGCGGCATCCAGTTCGGTCATGAGCAGCGCCACGATCTGGGCATCCACCCTATTCGCCGCAACCATCTCGGCAAAGAATCCGCGCAAGGCTGCTGCATCCAGGCCAGGACGATAAGGCCGATCTTGCGCCATGGCCTGGAAAATGTCGGCCACACGCAGGATGCGTGCTTCCAGTGGCATGTCCACACTCTTCAGGTGGAAGGGATAGCCGCTGCCATCCGGCTCTTCGTGATGCCAGGCCGCCCAGTTGGCGAGTTCCTCGAAGCCCTGGATATGACGCAGGATCTGGTAGGTCTCGAAACTATGGGTATTGATCACCAGACGCTCATCCGGATCCAGTTTGCCGGGTTTGTCGAGAATCTCGTCCGGCACACGCAACTTGCCCAAGTCATGCAGCAGACCGGCGATCTCTATCTTGTCGCAATTCTCCGCGCCCACCCCCATGCGTTCGGCCAGAAAACGCGCCACACCCGCCACGCCCAGCGAGTGTTCCACCGTGAATGCACTCTTGGCATCGACTATCCGCGCAAAGATTTCTGCCAGCGGGCGCAACTCACCCATCGTGGCCTGATATGCCAGCCCCTGCGCAAGCCTGTCTTGCAGGACCCGCTGGATCGAACGCGGCTCCAGCAACAACCAGAAAGCTTCGCGTTGCGAGACGTTCAGGAACAATTCGACCAGCTCCGGCGCAAAGTAGGTTCCGGCACGCAGGCGTACCTGCTCACGGATGTCCTCGCGATGCAGCAGTACTGAATTGTCGGCGTAATACGGCGCCGTCAATGCATCCACCCGATCCACCAGCAAGATCAGGTTAGCCTGCCACGCCACCTCCGGTGAGACTTGCAAGGTCTGAAGCTGATCCCAGCGGGTATGGTGATACTTCACCGGCAAGGCCATGTGCGCCAGCGGCGCAAAGCCGGACAGCCGGGCATAGCCTGTCTCGCAGTGGTCTTGCGAGCCCAGCCAGTCAAACTCTTTCACCAGGTGGGCATGGACACCCGTCGATGACACCCCGATATCGTGCAACATCCCCAGATCGAACAGGAAAGTCACTTTTTCCTCGTCCAGACCTTTTGCCCGGGCGCACTCGGCCGCCATGATGCCCACGCGTTTGCCGTGACCAACATCATCGACACCAACCAGATCCAGTGCTTCAGACAAGGCATAAATCACATGGCGCAGATCAGCATGAATGCTCATGGTCGAAGACTCCATCCAGATTCCCGTGATCTTGAGCATAGTCGCTCACCGATATGACGCTCACCCCGCGTTACTCATGGGCAGGAAGACCACGCGAGCGTCACATCGCATGACCCCCATCTCAGACCCCGGCACACGCCAACAGCCCTATAATCGTTCCGATAATACGCCACGTCATCAGCCGCTTTGCGCATGGTCAGACAATAATGAAAGGGGGAAGAATGACTGCCATCCTGCGTAGCCTCCTGACATTGTGGGCGGCCCGCACTGGACTTGTTCAAGCCTGCCTGTTGGTGTTGTCCCTGCTCGCCCTGCCTGCTTCCGCCCACGCCATTGACATTCTCAGGCTCGCGCGTGCGGAATCGGCTGACGACCGTCGCCTGGACTACACAGACGCCCTGCTGTTTGAAGCCATGCGTCGTACTACCAGAAAGTTCGGGCCTTACCAGATCCAGCGTGCCCCGGAATTTCTCTCACGCGAACGGTTGCTGGACGAAACCCTCCGCGGAGAAGTCGTCAATGTCACCGCCGTTCCGAGCCAACCTGCCTGGGAGGAAAAACTCTATACGATCTGGATTCCGGTCGATCTGGGCGTTGCGGACTACCGCATATCCCTGATCCGCAAAGATCAGCAAGCACGCCTGTCGGCAGTCAAAACACTTGATGATCTGAAAACCCTGAGCATGGGGATCGGAACGCTCTGGAGCTCGCGCAAGATCTATGAAGACAATGGTTTCGATGTGACTGTCGGAGCGGATTACGAAGCACTCTTCCGCATGCTGCTGGCCGGCCGTTTCGTACACTTTCCGCGTGGCGTCAACGAAGTATTCACCGAATTCAAGGATCGCCAGGCGAGCTTCCCGGATCTTGCCATCGACCGGGCGCTGGTCGTGCAATTCCCTTTTCCGCGTTACTTCTTCGTCACCCCGAAGGCATCTCGTCTGGCCCAGCGCGTTGAGGCAGGGCTGGAATCCATGGTACGTGATGGCACCATGATGAAGATGATGCTCAAATACCATGCGGATATGATCCGGCAGGCAAATTTCTGCACAAGAAGGCTGTTCCGCATTCCGAACCCCTTGCTGTCTCCCAAGACCCCGCTGGATCGCAAGGAATTCTGGTTCAACCCTTATGACCCGAAGACCGGCATCTGCCCGAAAACCGCGACATTGCCCCGTCAACCAAGCACCCGATAATCCATACTGCATCATTTCCGGAAACCACCCCAGGCCAGGGATAGACCTCGAAGGCAAGCCATGAGCGATACACGCCTAACCCACAGCATCCCGTACTCCGCCCGATGGTGGCTGGAGCATTTGCTCCGCCTGCGTCTGCTGATCGCGCTTGCCGTTGCCTTCGGGCTTGCCGTCCCCTCCCTCATCATCGCGCACACCCAAGGGCAAACCGTCAAAGAGGAAACCTTCGGCCAGCTCCGCACCGATCTGCAGCAGCTCACCGATGTCAGTGCCGAAGCTTTGCGCGAGTCACTCTGGCAGTTCTATCCAGAACTGGGAGATTCCATCGCACGGGCAGTTTTTCGCGACCCCCGCATCCGCATCCTCCGCGTCCATGACACACGCGGCGACAAACCCTTTCTGGAATACCAGTGTGGAAATCTCCATGTCCACAGCACAGGCAAACGAGCGCGCTCAATCTGCGCAACGCCAGATCCTGCTACGCACGGTAGCAGGGCTGGCCCTTTCGCTCCTGCTCATTTTCGTCGTGATGCACTGGCAACTGGTACGCCCGATTGAATATCTGAAACGCATGTCAGGTCAGCTTGCCGACCAGAAACTCGACGAACCCATCCGTTTGCCCCGCCATGACGAATTGGGCCAACTGGCTCAAAGCCTCGAAACCACCCGGATTTCACTGGCCCGTTCGTTTGCCGAACTTGAAGAAAAGAAGCAGGAATTGCAGCGCCACGCCGATGGTCTGGAACGCCGGGTTGAAGCGCGTACCCATGAACTGGCTGAAAGCAACGCACGCCTGTCCCAAGTCGTCGAAAGCCTGCAGCGTGCACAATCCGAATTGATCGAAGCCGACCGCCTGGCCTCTCTCGGGCGAATGGTAGCGGGCATCGCGCACGAGCTGAATACGCCACTGGGCTCCAGCCTGGCAGTCATGACCACGCTCCTCGAACACCACAATACGATCAAGATTACGATCGCGCAGGGAGGCCTGCGTCGCTCCCAGCTGGAAGATTTCATCGCGGGCGTAGGTGAAGGGCTGAATCTCATGCAGCTCAACGTGATCCGTGCTGCCGACATGGTCACAAAATTCCGCCAGGTCGCTGTCGATCAGACCAGCGAGCAACGGCGCCATTTCGACCTCAAGAACTTCATTGATGAAGTGCAACTGCCGCTGAGCCCTCGTTTCAACAACGAACCGATCCAGCTCCATACCAATGTGCCGGAAGATTTGGTGCTGGACAGTTTCCCGGGGCCGCTCGGGCAAGTCCTCGCGAATCTGGAACTGAATGCCCTGATCCATGCTTTCGAAGGCCGTAACGGAGGCAATATCTGGATCCAGGCGGAATGCACGGCGCCCGGGCTGGTGCGCATCTCGGTCCGGGATGATGGCATCGGCATGAGCCAGGCCGTACGCGAGCACATCTTCGATCCCTTCTTCACCACCCGTCTCGGACGCGGAGGC
>JAGTRY010000177.1 GCA_018262235.1 Pseudomonadota bacterium | reverse complement strand
TTCGCCCTCGCGGTGAACACGGTGAGCGGTGTTCGTGGTGGTTCGCGCGCAGGAATGCGCGCCTTGATGATCTGCATGGGAGACCCGCAACACGGGCAGGCCACCGCGGTGCGTGGTTTGACGCAGGCTGTTGCCAGAATCGGGACGAATCTAAGTAGTACGTGCAGTAAGGTGATCAGGCGTTTGCAATTGGGATGCAGAAAGCCGAAGTTACGCGCCCGCCGAAAGCCCTTGGGCAGCACATGCTGCAAGACGAGCCACAGGAACTCGGCCCCGCTCATGGTACGCAGCGCCATCCTTCCGCTCTGGGCATCACGATAGCGGAAGCTCACCTTGCCCTCGGCACAGCGCACGATGTCCTGCTCGCGAATCACGCCCCGGTAGAGGTAACGCCCCAGATAGATCAGCGCGGGTTGGCCATTGCCGACCGATTTGCAATCAACCACCCAGTCTTGCGGGTAGCTCGGTGGCAGGCGCAAGCCGGCCGCTTCGAGCCCAGCCAGGAGCTTGGCCCGAAACACTTTGGCGAGCGCCTTGTGGTTGAACAGGTAAGCGCCAGCAGCCTTCTTTCGGTTGGACTTGGTACGCCAGCGCTTGGCCTGAAGATCAATGGCGCCAGCGGGCATTACCAGATGTACATGTGGGTGATAGTCGAGCTGACGCGTGTTCGTATGCAGCACGGCAATGGCGCCGGCCTCTCCGCGTAGCTGCTTGTCATTGCTGGCAAAGCTGCGCACTGTCTCCCAACTGCAAGCGAGGAGCAGATCGTAGAGTTGCGCCGGCTGCGTGGCGGCCAGAGACATCCTGATACGTTGCAATTCAACCTACTGGTACCCCCGACAGGAATCGAACCTGTATCTCACCCTTAGGAGGGGCGTGCACTATCCATTGTGCGACGAGGGCGCCGAGGCGCGGATTCTACAACAGTCACCCCGACTTCCGTGCGGTACTGATCCGAATAAGCGCTTCGTGCATACCCGTTTGCCGGACCGGCAACCAGTCAAGCGGAACACTCAGGGTGGTGCATCCCCCTCCAGAACGACACGATTCCGCCCGCCGTGCTTGGCAGCATAGAGTGCATGGTCCGCCTGCTGCAGCAGGCCTTCACACGTCACATCCGGACTGCCGAGCGTGGCGACGCCGATGGAAACCGTGCATTGAATGCGCGCGCCGGTATCGAGCTGAGTACTTGAATCGGCAAAATGCTGGCGGATCCGTTCTGCAGCGATGAGCGCAGCAGGCCCATCGGTTTCGGGCAGGACCACGCCAAACTCTTCCCCGCCCAGGCGCCCCAGCAAATCCTCTTCGCGCAGCATCTCGGAGCATTTGTTTGCGAAGTCTTTCAGCACCCGATCTCCGGCATGGTGACCGTAGGTGTCATTGACGAGTTTGAAGTGGTCGATATCAAGCATCAGCACGGACAGCTGATGCCCATGCCGGCGTGCCTGGGACAAAGCCTTGGTGGCGAGATCCAGAAAATGGCGACGATTGGGAACTCCCGTCAGCACATCGATCTGGGCCTGGGTCGTCAGCTCGGCCTCACGCTGGCGATGCTCGGTAATGTCGACCCCCAGCCCAACGGCCATCCAGCCTTTGTGATCATGAATCATTGAAACGCGCCAGGCCACGACACGTATTTCACCCATGCGCGTGATGATGTTGTTCTCGTATTCATTTGGCGTGACAGAGGAAGTCTCTACACGGTTGAAAAGTTCATGCAGGCCGGACGTCCCCTGAGGCGGAATGCACAGTTCAAACCAGTTCTGCCCCATGGCCTCTTGCTCGGAATAGCCGGTCAAGACAGTGGCGGCCGCATTGAACAAACAGATCGAGCCATTCTTGCGCACCCCCACGACAGCGAGGGTGGGATTGGCCAGCAAAGCTTCGATCAGGGCACGAGCGCCTTCGTTATCGCGGCGACGCTGGTAGCTGATGACGCCAAACCAGATCGCGATAAACCCCATGATCAAATAACCCCAGAGCACGTTCATCAAACGCCGCCATGGCCCCAGAACGACCTCGGCGCGTTCCGACACCACGATGATCAGGGACTGGTTGGTCTGGATGGGATTGGTATTGACCGTCAGCGCGGCGCCAATTTTTTCCTCGCCATCGATTTCCGACTCAAATTCATGGAACGAAAACGGGAGGCCACTGCGCTGGTGGAGCACGAACATCGAATTGTTGGCATTGATGGCGAGAGAACGCCCCTCATCCCCCGGCAATGGCACACGGGCAATGAGCGCCCCGGTTTCATCCGCAAGGGTTACGGTTTGCGTTTCGCTCAGACGGAACTGCGCCATCATTTGCTGGATCTTGCTACAGGGCATCACGACGGCCACGATGCCGCGCCACGCGTTTCTTGAATCGCGCACCGAACGACTGAGGACGATGGCCCGCTCACGTCCGAGGACCAGCTCGGGAGAGGAAATGAATACACGCAGGCTGTCCTGATAAGCGCGCGGCCCGGTGAAATACTCACGGGTATCAACCATTTGTTCCAGCAAGCTGCTTTCAGACGCGGCAATGATCCGCCCCTGCGCATCCACAGCAAACAGGAATGAAGATTCCGGGAGCCTTCGCCAGAAGTCCTGCCAGAAATCCGGTGCTTGTGCGCGCCGGACAAGCTGTGCATCGGCATGCAGCCTGGCCAATTCGGTCAGAACGTGGTCCGACGAGCGGATCGTACCGACCAGATCGGCCTCCGCAATGCGCGCCAGCGTCGTCTGGACTTGCTGGCTCTCGACCAGGATGGTCCGCTTCTGTTGCAGTGATACCCACACCAGCACAACCGCAATGCCGATCAACAGCAGCAAGGAACCGATGTATTCGATCAGCAGCGCCCAGCGGATGCGTTTGCCCGCAGCAGACGTGGTACTTGTTGGGAAAGTGGTTTTCCAAGGATTCATGTTGCGCTGTTGCAGCATCAAACGGGTTGTCTTAATTATGTCCAGGAATCCAGACTCCCCCGTCGAATTGCCCATGCAGGCTAAAAAAGCCGGCCTGCAAAAGGCCGATCCTCATGACATCCGTATTTTTCGCAAAACAACAGGCGCAAAACCAGACTACGACCCGCGCTGCCGGGATGGGAACAACCGCCCAGTCGCCGTCCACACGAATCCCCGTTCATCAATCGAAGGGGTTTCATGCGCGTCGAGATCAAAGAACGCCGCAGGCACTGCCCAACGGCAGCGTATGAAAATAGATGGGCAAGCACCGCGCGGTTCGCGCAGAGCCCGTTTGCAGTCATGTGGAGGCCTTGATGCAGACCCCACGTACAGGCCCGGGGGACTACACCTTGTACACCGCGAGTGCACCCGCGATTTCCTGGCTCATTGCGGCAATGCGATCCACGGCTTCGGCCGAGGTTGTGGCCGCAGCACTGTTGCGCTCGGTCATCTGGGCAATCTGCTCGATCTGCTGGGCAATGGTCGTGCTCGCTGTACTCTGCTCGCGTACGGCTTCGGAGATTTCTCCCACCACGTTGACCACCACACCGGAACCTTCCTGGATGTTCTGAATCGAGTCACCTGCACGCTTGGCGTTATCCACGCCTGCATCCACTTCCTTGACCGCAGTGCTCATGCTGCTGACCGCCAGCCTGGCGCTCTCCTGCATGCGCACCAGCAAGGTCGTGATTTCCTGCGTGGATTTGGAGGTGCGTTCCGCGAGCTTGCGGACTTCATCCG
>JAGTRY010000097.1 GCA_018262235.1 Pseudomonadota bacterium | reverse complement strand
AGGCCAGGCTCGACGCGGTGAAAAGCATCGAGGAACTGAAGGCCTTTTCGATCGGCCAGGCCACCCCCTGGACGGACGTGAAGATTCTGGAAGCCAACCAGTTCAACGTGGTGATCGCCAACAATTACGAAGGCCTGTTCCAGATGCTGGGCATGCGCCGCTTCGATCTGTTCTCGCGCGGGGTGATCGAGATCCATTCGGAATGGACGGCCCACAAGGACAAGGTACCCGGCCTGGCTATCGAGAAGCACATGATGCTGGCCTATCCGATGCCCCGTTATTTCTTCGTACCCCGCACCCCGGCGGGCGAGAAGATGGCCGAACGCATCGAGGATGGCCTGCTCCGTCTGGCCCGATCAGGGGAATTCGAACGTCGCTACCTGGCTTACAAGAAACTGGTGCTGGCCGACATCAACCTGTCGGGACGCCGCGTCTTCCGCCTCAGCAATCCGCAACTCTCCGACAAGGCACCGCCCCTGACCGACAAGTTCTGGTGGGACGATCTGAGCGCAGAGCTGGCCCCCAGAAAACCAGCGGCCACGCATTAGCCGGTGTGCGCCGAGGAGCGAGGCATTTCAACGCCGGCGCGCCCCTCTCAGGCAGTACAGCAGGATAAGGACAACCCCCAGCTTGATCGGCCAGTCGCCCAGCCAGATGAAGGGTGTGCGTCCCTGAAAGCCGCGCACGTCGGTCACCACCGCCCCCTGGGTAAAGGGCGCCAGCACCCTGGCCACCGAGCCATCCGGATTCACCACGCCCGTCATGCCGGTATTGGTCGAGCGCAATTGCGGCCGGCCGGATTCCAGCGCACGCATCCGCGACATCTGCAGGTGCTGCGGCTGGGCGTGCGAATCCCCGTACCAGGCGAGGTTGGAGACGTTGAGCATCAGCGTGGCTTCGGGCAAGGCCCGGATCAACTCTTCGCCGAACACGTCCTCATAGCAGATGTTCATCGCCACCTTCTGCCCGGCAACTTCGAGCAGGGCTTGATGATCGCCACCGGGGGTCTGATTGGCCATCGGGATATTGGCAAGCTTGAAGAACCAGCCAAAGCCCCAGGGCTGGAATTCGCCGAAAGGCACGAGATGGTTCTTGCTGTAGTGCTGTACCGGGCTACGCCCGCGCGTGATCACGCTGTTGTAGATGCCACCGCTGGCATCGCTGGTGAACACCCCGAGAATCGCATCGCCCCCCACCGCCCGCGCATCCCGCTCGATCAGTTCCAGATAGCCCTGCGGCAGGTTCGATTCGAAGAGCGGCAGGCTGCTCTCGGGCATCACCATGATCTGCGCCGGATAGCGCCGCAGCAGGTCGACGTTCATCTGCAACTGCTGCATCAGCGTATCGCTGCGCCATTTCTGGTCCTGGGCCACGTTCGGCTGGATCAAGGCCACCCGCACGGGCGCACCGACCGGCTGGGTCCACGTCACAAAGCGCAGGCCGAACCCGCCCGCGCAGATCAGCACACTCACCCACAGGGCCCGCCGGCGGGCGACCGGATTCAGCCAGGCTTCCACGAGCAGGGCACTCACCACCGCCAGCAGAAAGCCCACGCCATACACGCCGAACACGGGCGCCCAGCCGGCCAGCGGGCTGGGCGGCGTTTGCGTATAGCCCACCGACAGCCACGGGAAGGCGGGGAACACCTGGCCGCGCAAGAGTTCGGCGCCGATCCAGCAGGCCGCCATCAGGAGGACGCGCTGCCCCCACTCGCGCTTGCGCAGACGTACGAAAAGTGCCGCGGCCAGCGCCGGGTACAACGCCAGCGCCATGCAGAACAGCAGGATCAGCGCCACCGACAAGGGCGCAGACAGCCCGCCAAAGCGGTTCAGCGCCACCACCAGCCAGCACAGCCCCGCAAACAAGGCCCCGCTGCCCCAGGCCCAGCCCAGCAGGAAGCCGCGCCCGGGACGCATCGATTCATGGCGCAACAAGGCATACAGCACGCCCCAGCTCAAGGGCATGAGCCAGAATTGATCGAACGGCGCATAGGCCAGCACGCTGGCAGCACCCGCCAGCAAGGCAATCAGGAAAGGCATGGTCGTGATCGGCCAGTCAAATGAAGTCCGACGCGATTCTACGCGGAGGATGATGACGAATCTGAGAAACGGGTCAAAGTCTGAAGATCCCGGGCCGGTCCACCAGTCTGCATCTTCTGCCGCCCCGGCAAGGTAAGATGCAGCTTCACCCCGCCCGCTTGCCCGCATGAACACCCCGCCGCCCACCGCTCACGTTGAATTTGACCGCCAGGACACGCTGTTGCGCGTGCATTGCAGCGGCACATGGGACTGGAACAGCCCGCAGCCGGCACTGCCCGACGCGTCGGCATGGGCGGGGCTCACCCGCGTGGCACTGAGTGCCGATGAGGGCGGCGACCCCGACGGTGCCTTGCTGGCCTGGCTGTTGGGCTTGTGCCGGGTGGCGGCCGGACATGCGTTGAGCATCGATACGGCAGGGCTGCCGTCCGGCCCGCAGAAACTGCTGGCCCTGGCCCTGGCGGTGCCACCGCAAACCGATCATCCGGACGACCCGAATCCGGGCTTCTTCGAAAGCCTGGGCAAGATCAGCCTGCATGTGTGGTCCGATCTGCCGCTCGCCCTGGCTTTCACCGGCGAAGTGGTCCAGGGCCTGGGCCGCATGCTGCGCGGCAAGGCCCGTTTCCGGCGCCGCGAACTGTTCTGGCTGATCGAAGCCAACGGCCCGCGCGCCCTGCCGATTGCCTCGCTGATCAGCTTCCTGGTCGGCACCATCCTCGCCTACATGGGCGCGGTGCAGCTGGCACAGTTCGGGGCGCAGATCTACATCGCGGATCTGGTTGCCATCGGCATGGTGCGTGAAATCGGCGCACTGATGACCGGGGTGATCCTCGCGGGCCGGACCGGTGCTGCGTATGCCGCACAGATCGGCACCATGCAGGTCAACGAAGAAGTCGATGCCCTGCGCACCCTGGGCATCTCGCCCATCGACCATCTCGTGCTGCCGCGCCTGCTGGCGCTGGTCCTGATGGTGCCGCTGCTCACCCTGTATGCCGGTGTCGTCGGCATCATTGCCGGCATGCTGATCGCCACCACTGTGTTCGGCGTGGGGCTGCGCGAATATCTGCATGAAACCGTGCTGGCGCTGAGCTGGACGCACATCCTGATCGGGATGTTCAAAGGCACCGTGTACGGCGCGCTGGTGGCCTTCTCCGGCTGCTGGCGCGGCATGCAGTGCGGGCGCAGCGCCCAGGCCGTAGGCGAAGCGACCACCTCGGCGGTGGTCACCAGCATCCTGCTGATCACCGTGTCGGCATCGGTGCTGACCATCGTCTTCCAGCGTCTGAGGTGGTGAGATGACTTCACCCATCATCTCCGTGCGCAATCTCACCATGGCCTATAGTGACAATGTCATTCAGCATGATCTGAGCTTCGATGTGCAGCAGGGCGACATCTTCGTGATCATGGGCGGCAGCGGTTGCGGCAAGAGCACCTTGCTGCGCCACCTGATCGGCCTGCAGAGGCCCGCCACGGGAAGCGTGTCCTACGGCCAGGATGATTTCTGGGCCGCATCGCCCGACGCGCAGGATCAGCTCAAGCGCCGCTTCGGTGTGCTGTTCCAGGCCGGCGCCTTGTGGAGTTCGCTGACACTGGCCGAAAACGTGGCGCTGCCGCTGGAGGAATTCACCGCGCTGTCACGCGAAGCGATCCGCGCGATCATCGCGACCAAGCTCGCCCTGGTCGGCCTGGCCGGTTTCGAGAATTACTATCCCGCCGAGATCTCTGGCGGCATGAAGAAGCGTGCCGCACTGGCCCGCGCAATGGCCCTGAACCCGGACATCCTGTTCTTCGACGAGCCCTCCGCCGGGCTTGATCCGCTCAGCTCGCGCCGCCTGGACGACCTGATCCTGCAACTGCGTGACAGCCTGGGCACCACCATCGTGCTGGTCACCCACGAACTGCCGAGCATCTTCGCGGTGGCCAACAATTCCGTCTTCCTCGATGCCGACACCAAAACCATGATTGCCACCGGCGACCCGAAAACCCTCGCCCAGCACGGCCCGGATGGCGTGCGCAGTTTCCTCTCGCGTGGAGAACCCCTATGAGCCAACGCTCCAACCCGACCCTGATCGGCGCCTTCGTCTTTGGCGCCATGCTGCTGATCGTGGCAGGGATCTTCTTGTTCACCGGCAACAACTTCCTCGTCAAGAAGCCGCGCTACGTGCTGTATTTCGAAGGCTCCGTGTATGGCCTGCAAGTCGGCGCCCCGGTGGTGTTCCGTGGGGTGCAGATCGGCAGCGTGCAACGCATCGACCTGCGATATGACAGCGGGCGGCGCCAGCTGGTCATTCCGGTCACGGTGGAAGGCCTGCCCAAGAAACTGCTCGACGTGAATGGCCAGAGTGCCGAGGAGGAAGCGCCGGACCCCACCGAGCTGATCAGCCGTGGCCTGCGCGCCCAGCTTGCCACCCAGAGCCTGCTCACCGGCCAGCTCTACATCGAACTCGATTTCCATCCGGACAAGCCGCTGGTCTATCGTTCTCCCAACAAGCGCCTGCCGGAGATCCCGACGATTGCTTCGCCCGTGCAGGAAATCGCCAACAAGCTTCAGCAGATCGATGTGGAAGGTCTGATCAACGACGTGGCCGCGATTGCTTCGACCGCCCGCAGCTTCGTGCGCAGCCCGGAACTCGCAGGCTCGCTGAAGACCCTGGATGCCACGCTGAACAATCTCAAATCGGTCAGCGCCAAGCTCGACCAGCGCATCGAGCCGCTCGCCCTGAATCTGGACAAGACGCTCTCCACGGTATCGCGCAACATGGATGGCGTCGGGGTGGCGGCCAACAAACTGGCCGGCGTGGCCGATCAGGCCAGCGCTCCCCTGCTCAGCCTGAAACAAGCCGCCGACGAATTGCGCACGACCACCGCCACGCTCAACGAACTGGCCGGCGAAGGTGCTCCCGCGCTCTACAACGCCAGCCAGACCCTCAAGGAGCTCAAGGAAGCCGCCCGGGCCTTGCAGGAGCTTTCCGACACCCTTGATCGCCAGCCGAATTCACTCCTCTTTGGCAAGAAACCCACGCCCCGCCAGGAGCCCCAACCATGATCCGCCTCGCCCTCCTCGCCACTTCGCTCACCCTGCTCGCCGCCTGCGCCAGTGCGCCGCCCCAGGCCGTGCACCTCTACCAGCTCAGTGCCGAGGCACAGCCTGTCGCCGGCGCCAGCCTGCCGTATTCCGTCGGCATCGGCCCGCTGAAGTGGCCGGAATACCTCAACCGCCGCCAGCTCATCATCCGTCGTGATGCGGGCAGCCTCGACACGGCCGAGAATGATCGCTGGGCCGAAGCCCTGGATGCCAACTTCGAACGCGTGCTGCGCGAAAACCTCGCCCGCCAGCTCAACCCGCAGCGCTTGCAGGCTTATCCCTGGGCGCTCACCGATGTGCCGGCCATCAACATCGCCATCGAAGTGCAGCAGTTCGACAGCAGCATCCGGAATGAAACGGTATTGCGCGCCCGCTGGCGCATCGCCAGCCGCGACAAAAAGGAACTCGCCAGCGAACGCGGCAGTGAAATCCGCATCAAGGCCAGGGACGGCAGCCCGGCCGCCGCGGTGGCCGCCCAGAGTGAAGCGCTGGCGCGCCTGAGCGAAGAGATCGGGCGGACCCTGGCCAGCGTCGCCCGATAAGCGCCCATCCCGGTGCCCGCGTTCAGGCGGGCGCGTGGGCGTGCTCGGAACCGGGATGGCGTCGTGCCGGCCACTGCGACACCACCATCGCCACGATCACCAGGGCACCACCGATCATCCCGCGCACCCCGAACACTTCGCCCAGCCACCAGGCCGCGAAGACAGCCGCGAAGAACGGCTCCAGCGCATAGATCACCGCAGCCTGCACCGCGCTGGCACGGGCCTGTGCCCAGGTCTGCAGGAACAGCGCGAAGCCGCTGCACACCACACCCAGATACAGCAATTGCATCCAGACCGAGCCGGCCTTGGCCGCCATGGCCGGATACGCATCGCCCCACCACAGCCATTCGGCACCGATCCACAGCGGCGAGAACAAGGTCATCATCATTGCCTGCGCACCGGCCAGCGACAGGGCACCATGGCGCGGCGTGAAGCGCTCCATGCCGAGAATGTAGATCGCAAATGCCACGCCGCAGGCAAAGGTCAGGGAGTCGCCAAGCCAGCCGGCGCCCTGCTCATAGCTCATCACCACGATTCCGGTGGTCGCCAGCGCTGCGGCAAAGTAGCTGCGCGCATTCGTCTTGCCCCCCACGAACGGCAGCAACAAGGGCACCATGATCACGTTCAGGCCGGTGATGAAGGCATTCCGCCCGGCACTCATGAGGGTCAGGCCCAGCACCTGCAGGACGAAACTGGCAAACAGCGCCGCCGACAGCAGCGCAGCATGGCGCCACAGCCCCGGGTCACGCCACGCAATCCACGGCGCCAGCACCACCGCCGCCAAGGCCCAGCGGATTCCCACCATCAGGCCCGCCGGCATCACCTGCGAAACGGCTTTCATCGCCGGAAAAGTGGTGCCCCAGAACAGGGTGACGACAACCAGCACCAGGCTGGCAACAAGAGACGCGCGCGGGGATTTCATGATGGGAACGGATTCAGCGGAAGACCGGATTGTGCCATGCGGCAGCGTATCGAGGCATCCTTGCACACGCATGGCACCGAACCACACAGGCCGGAAAAGCGCGGGAGCGCTAGACTGATGCCGTCCCCATCCGGAACCCTCGCACCATGCCCGTGATCCTCCGCCCCGCCGCCGAAGTCCCTGTCGCCGATCTGTACCGTCTGTTCGAAGCGGTGTATGCCTCGACCGATGGGATGTGCGAAACCCTGGCCGAAAAATTCCAGGATCTGGCGGACTTCGAGACCTGCCTGGCCAGTATCACGGCCCGGCCCGGGGGACTGGCGCTGGTGGCGGAGGATGCCGGGAAATTGCTCGGCTACCTGACACTCAGCCCACGCCAGCCGGCCAAGCTGGCCCACACGGCAGATCTGAGCATGGGTGTGGCGCCCGCCGCCCGTGGACACGGCATCGGCCGGCAACTGCTGACTGCCGCGCTTGCCCGGGCAAGCGCCCCGCTGGAAATCGTCTATCTCATGGTGCGCGCCGACAATGCCGCCGCCGTGCGCCTTTATACGGAGGCAGGTTTTGTGACGCTGGCGCGACTGGAGGCCGACACGCGGATCGGCACGCACTATCACGATGGCCTGCTGATGCGGACCGGCGTCGGTACGCGGGCGGCTCGCTGCGCGCCGGGTGCTACAATCCAGCCAGTTTAGCGGCGGGTCGCTTTGAGCGGCCCGCCGCCATTTTCCTGGCCTTTGCCGCCCACCTGCACCCACGATGCCTCTTTTCGCCCTCGGCCTGAACCATCACACGGCACCCGTCGCAATCCGGGAACGCCTGGCGTTCCCGCCTGGCAGCGTGGTGGATGCCTTGGCCAGCCTGACCGATGCACACGTGGTACGCGAAGCCGCCCTGATTTCCACCTGCAATCGCACCGAGCTCTACTGCAGCACGGATTCGCCGGAGGCGGCCGCCGACTGGCTGGCCCGCCAGCGCCAGATCAGCCTGGCAGAAATCGCGCCCTACCTGTATTCCCTGCCCGACCAGGAAGCCGTGCGGCACGTCTTCCGGGTCGCCAGCGGGCTGGACTCGATGGTCGTTGGGGAACCGCAAATCCTCGGCCAGCTCAAGGAAGCAGCCCGCACGGCGGATGCCGCCGGCACCCTCGGCGCCTTGCTGCACAAGCTGTTCCAGAAAAGCTTCGCAGTCGCCAAGGACGTCCGCTCGAACACGGCCATCGGCAGCAATGTGGTGTCGATGGCGGCGGCGGCCGTACGCCTGTCGGCCCGCATCTTCGAACAGATGCGCGACACCCGGGTCCTGTTCGTCGGCGCAGGCGAAATGATCGAGTTGTGCGCCAGCCATTTTGCCGGCGCCCAGCCACGACAGATGACGGTGGCCAACCGCACACGCCGCCACGCCGAACAACTCGCCCAGCGCATCGGTGCCGGCATCCTCCCGCTGGAAGGCATAGCCGATGCCTTGCCGGACTATGACATCGTGGTCGCCTGTACGGCCAGCCCGCTGCCGCTGATCGGCCGCGGCATGACCGAGCGCGCCCTGAAGGTGCGCCGTCGCCGGCCGATGGTGATGGTGGATCTGGCGGTGCCACGCGACATCGAAGCCGAGGTGGCGAAACTCTCCGACGTGTTCCTGTACACCGTCGACGATCTGGCCCAGATCGTCAGCGCCGGGCTGGAATCCCGCCAGGCCGCGGTTGATGATGCCGAGCGCATCGTCAGTGCCCAGGTCGAAGAATTCCGTCACTGGCTGGGTAGCCGTGATGCAGTGCCGACCATCCGCCAGTTGCGCGAGCACGCCGAAACCCGGCGCCTTGCCGAACTGGAACGGGCCCAGCGCCGCCTGGCGCGCGGTGAAGATCCGCAAGCCGTGCTCGAAGCGCTCAGCCAGGGGCTGACCAACAAGCTGCTGCACGGCCCCACCCAGTTTCTCAACCAGGCCGAGGGTGAAGCGATCGCACATGCCGTCGATACCGTGCAGCGGGTCTTCCAGCTTGACACGCCGCCCAATCCACCCCGTGCTCCCCACCCTGATTCCTCCGACGATTCATGAAACCTGGCATCCGCGCCAAGCTTGAACAGCTGGCATTCCGCCTCGAAGAGCTTGATGGCCTGCTGGCCAGCGAGACCATCACCCAGAACATCGAGCAATACCGCAAGCTCAGCCGCGAACATGCCGAGATCGGCCCCGTCGTCCATCTGTGGCAGGCTTTCCAGCAGGCCGAGGCAGATGAAGCCACGGCGCAGGAGATGCTGGCCGATCCGGAGATGAAAGAGCTGGGCCAGAGCGAAGTCGAGTCCGCCCGCGAAACCCAGACCCGCATCGAGAACGAACTGCAATTCGCGCTGCTGCCGAAAGATCCGAAGGACGAACGCAATCTTTTCCTGGAAATCCGCGCCGGTACCGGTGGCGACGAAGCCGCGCTGTTTGCAGGCGATCTCCTGCGCATGTACACGCGTTACGCCGAGCGCCAGGGCTGGAAGGTCGAACTGGTTTCGGTCAGCGAATCCGATCTGGGCGGGTACAAGGAAGTGATCGCCCGGGTCGTCGGCTTCGGCGCATATTCCAAGCTGAAATTCGAATCCGGCGGCCATCGCGTCCAGCGTGTGCCGGTCACCGAAACCCAGGGCCGCATCCACACGTCAGCCTGCACCGTGGCGGTGATGCCGGAGGCCGACGAAGTCGCCGAGGTGCAAATCAACCCGGCGGACCTGCGCATCGACACTTTCCGCGCCAGCGGTGCGGGCGGCCAGCATATCAACAAGACCGACTCGGCCGTACGCATCACGCATATCCCGACCGGCATCGTCGTCGAGTGTCAGGATGACCGCTCGCAGCACCGCAACAAGGCCCAGGCCATGAGCGTGCTCGCCGCACGCATCCAGGACGCGCAATTGCGCGAAATGCAGGCCAAGGAAGCCGCCACGCGCAAAAGCCTGGTCGGCAGCGGCGACCGCTCCGAGCGCATCCGCACCTACAATTTCCCGCAAGGCCGCATCACCGATCACCGCATCAACCTGACCCTGTACAAGCTGGACATGGCGATGGAAGGCGAAATCGGCGAACTGATCGAGGCCCTGACCACCGAGCACCAGACCGAACTGCTTGCGCAGCTCACCAATGAAGACTGATCCTCCAATACCTTTCCGAATCAAGGAGATTTGCATGAAGCGTTACCTGACTCTCAGCGCGGCCCTGCTGCTGGCCTTGTCCCTCACCGCATGCGGGGACAAGAACAAGGACGGCGGCTCGAAAGTGCTGGCCAAGGTCAATGGCACTGTCATCAGCACAGAAACTTTCGACTGGCTGATCAAGGAACAGATCCCGGCGGGCACCCCGGTTGATGAAGCGCTCCGCACCCGCGCCCGCGATCACCTGGTCCAGCGTGAGGTCATCCTGCAGGCTGCACACAAGGCCGGTCTGGACAAGGACCCAGCCATCAAGATGCGGATGGAATACGTTCGCGACGAACAGCTCGTCAATGCCTATCTGAAGGACTGGATGGACAAGCACAAAGCCGACGACGCCGCACTGAAGGCTGAATTCGAAAAGCGTGTCGCAGCCGCGGGTGACACCGAGTACAAGGCTCGCCACATCCTGGTCGACAAGGAAGACGACGCCAAGGCCATCATTGCCAAGTTGCAGAAAGGCGCCAAGTTCGCTGATCTGGTCAAGGCTTCGAAGGACACCGGCAGTGCCGCCAATGGCGGGGATCTTGGCTGGGCACGTCCGAGCACTTTCGTTCCCGAATTTGCCAAGGCCCTGACGACGCTCAGCGCTGGCAAATTCACCACGGAACCGGTCAAGACCCAGTTCGGCTACCACGTGATCCTGCTGGATGAAACCCGCAAAGCCGAAAGTCCGAAGTTCGAAGACGTGAAGCAGCAGCTCGCCCAAGGCCTCGATCAGGAAGCCCTGCAAGCTTACGTCAAGGATCTGGTCGCCAAAGCCAAGGTCGAATGAACCCGGCACTCCCCGCAACCCTGGGCGAAGCCCTTGCCCAGGCGCGCGGGCGGATCGACACCGTCGATGCGCGCATTTTGCTGCGGGAAGCCAGCGGGGCCACTGTCGCCCAGTTGCTGGCGTTCCCGGAGCGGCCCCTCACGCCCGAAGCTGCCTCCTGCTATGCCGACTGGCTGGCACGGCGGGCGAGCGGCGAACCGGTTGCGCACATCCTCGGCCAGCGCGAATTCTATGGCCGGCCTTTCCGCGTCTCGCCCGCCACACTCATTCCCCGTCCCGAAACCGAACTGCTCGTTGAACTCGCCCTGCACCAGCTGCACCGCGTCGAGCATCCCCGGATTCTCGATCTGGGCACCGGCAGCGGCGCCATCGCCATCAGCCTGGCGCTGGAATGCCCGGGCGCGGAAATCCATGCCGTGGATTTCTCGCCTGCCGCACTCGATGTTGCGCAGAACAACGCCCTGGCACTCGGCGCGAGGGTTCACTTCCTGTCCGGCAGCTGGTTCGCCCCCCTGACCGATCAGCGTTTCAACTGCATCGTCAGCAACCCGCCCTACATCGCCGAAGCCGATCCGCATCTGGATCAGGGCGATCTGCGCTTCGAGCCGATCACGGCACTGGCCAGCGGCAGCGACGGCCTCAACGACCTCTGCCACATCATCGCCCACGCCGCTGCGTATCTGGAGCCGGGAGGCTGGCTCTTGCTTGAGCATGGCTACGACCAGGCCGAAACCGTACGCAAACTGCTGGAAGATGCCGGATTTACCGGAACCCAGTCCTGGCCGGATCTGGCCGGGATCGAACGCGTCAGCGGCGGGCATCTCTGAAAATCCCGCAAAGTTTCCAGGCCGGCCTTGCGCGCGTGCATAAATCCGATAAAATTAGTCGGGTATAGACACCATTTCCAGAGTGTCGCCCCTCGGAGATTTCCCCATGAGCATTCAAGACCAGATCCATCAGACCGTGACCAGCAACCCCGTCGTGCTCTACATGAAGGGCACCCCCACCTTCCCGCAATGCGGTTTTTCCTCTGCCGCCGCGCAGATGCTCAAGGCCTGTGGCGTCACCCAATATGTCGCCGTCAACGTTCTCGCAGACGACGAAATCCGCCAGGGCATCAAGGAATACGCCAGCTGGCCGACCATTCCGCAGCTCTATGTCAAAGGCGAGTTCGTCGGCGGCAGCGACATCATGAAAGAGATGTTCCAGTCCGGCGAACTGCAGAAACTGCTCGCGGACATTCCTGCCTGAGCCGTTCTCCGCCCAGCAAAAAGGCGACCCGCGGGTCGCCTTTCCTTTTGTCACGCTCGGCGGACTTACTTCGCCTGCTTGACCAGATAATCCACCGCCGATTTGATCTCGGCATCACTCAGGGCGGGATTGCCGCCGCGTGCCGGCATGGCGTTCTTGCCCTCCAGGGCGCTCTTGTACAAGGTTTCGACCCCCTGCGCGATGCGCGGCCCCCAGGCGGCCTTGTCACCGATCTTGGGCGAATTCAGCAAGCCCGCGCCGTGGCAAGCCGTACACACCGTCTGCACGATCTCCTCACCAGACTTCGGGGCTCCACCCGCCTCAGGCGTCGAAGCTGATGCGGCACCGGCCATTTCCACCCGCCCCACCGGCTGGATCAACTCCGCGGTTTTTTCTTCATCTACTGGCTGCTTGCCGCAAGCCATCAGGGCCAATACCGCAATGGCTGGAACAACCAGACGCGCAAACTTGATCATGGAAAGCCTCTCTGCATTCTTTTGCTTGGAAAATGGATTATAACGAGCTTCCCTTGCCCTGCGCATGGACGCCCTGCAGCACATGCAGTATCATCGCCGGCCCCGCAGCTGGCAATTGCAAGCGCCAATCTGCGGTAGAATGACGTTTCTCCTTGCCACACCTTGTGGCGCCCAATGCATCCGTAGCTCAGCTGGATAGAGTACTGCCCTCCGAAGGCAGGGGTCGCACGTTCGAATCGTGTCGGATGCGCCAAGAATGATTCCGGACAGAGGCTGCCATGAGCGGCCTTTTTCTTTTTGATCCCGCTCCGATTCGCGCAGACGCCTTTTCGTGCAGCAGCGTAGCGGCCTTGCCACACCCGCAGTCCTGGCGCTGCGTGAACCCGCCTAATGCAGCGAAGAGAGGAACTGCCGGAGTTCCGGGGTCTGGGGATTG
>JAGTRY010000096.1 GCA_018262235.1 Pseudomonadota bacterium | reverse complement strand
GGGCCGTCTTGATCTCGCCACCCAGCACGTATTCAGTCACATCCTATGCTTATGCCATGCAGCCGGGTGACGATGTCTGGTATGCACGCATGGAGCAATTCATGCGTGACATCAAACGTGATGGCCGATTGATGGCCGCAGCCAAACGCTACAAACTCGATCCGATCATTGTTCCATGACGCCACGCACACGACAGCTGCGCAGCGCGGTTTTTGTCACGGTAAGCTTGTTCGTCTGCGGCATGCTTGCCGTGACGAGCTATACGCTGTGGCGTCTGCGTGCGACGGCGATCGACAGTGGGCTGGAAATCTCGGCGATGCATTCGCGGAGCTTCGAGGATTTCCTGACACAAAGTCTGCATGTCACCGAACTTGTGGCCGCCAACTCGCTGGAGCAGGATGTTCACGCGCTGGATCGCAACCGGATCGAGTCCGTTTTCACCAGCACGCTGCGCAATGCGCCTTTCCTGCGTTCGATATCCCTGCTTGACGAGCGGGGGCGCATCATCGCCAGCTCCAATCCGGCCAATGTCGGTGTCTCTGTCGGCACCGAGGACTATCTGCCGCCGGCCAGAAGCACGCCGGAAATCCTGCGGATCGGCCAACCCTGGGAGGGGCGTGACTTCGTAAACGGCAGGCCGACCAGTGCGAAAGCGCCTGTCGACGCGGATGCGGCCAGTTTCATTCCGATCACGCGGGCCTCCGTCATCAATGGGCGCCTCGTCACGCTGCTGGTTGCGCTGAATCCGGATTATTTCATCAACCACATCACGCAGAAGCTCGCCGTTCAGGAAGGTACGGTCGAGATCCTGCGTTACGATGGCACGCTGTTGATGAGCTCCGATCCTGAATCACGCGCGGGGTCGCAACAGGATGCGGTGACCCGCACGTTACGGCAGACCAGCATCGAGTCCGGCGCCTTCGAACAAGCGCTGCATGCCGGGGCCGCCCTCACGACTTTCCGTGCCTCGCGTCTGTATCCCTTCGTGGTCGTGACACATATCCAGCGCGCGCATGTACTGGAACACTGGAGGACGGAAGCGAGAACCCTGCTCAGCGTCGTCCTCCCTGCATTGCTGGCGACCCTCTTGCTCTCTGTCGTGTTCTATCGGCGGCAGGTGCAATTGGCGCAGCAGCGCGTCAAATCGGAACACCTGCAGCGGATCAACGCCACGGTTTTCGATTCCAGCTCCGAAGCCATTCTCATCACCGCTCCCGACAACAGGATCATGTCGATCAACCCGGCTTTTTCCCGCGTAGCGGGTTACAGCCCCGAAGACGTGATCGATCATCCCCTGATGGACCTGCTGCCGCCGGACAGTGCGGCGGTGTTCCAGGAAAGGACCTCGCAGCCCCTGATGGCAGATCCGGACGGAATCCTGTCCTACATTGCGCCGTTTGAAGTGCAGCAACGCTGCAAGGATGGCCGGCTCATCTGGGTGGAAATCCTGTCTACGCCCGAGCGTGATGCGCAAGAGAGGATTACCGGCTACTACCGGATCAGCCGCAATATCGATGAGCGCAAGCAGGCTGAGGAAAAACTCCGCCTCGCTGCTGACGTGTTCACACACGCGCATGAAGGCATCGTATTGACCACCCGTGATGGTGCCATCATCGACGTCAACCAGGCTTTCAGCCGTATCACCGGCTATTCGCGTGAAGAGGTGCTGGGGCTGAACCCGCGTTTCCTGCACTCCAGTCGTCATGATCGTGCGTTCTATGTCGGGATGTGGCACAGCCTGCTTGAGAACGGCTACTGGAAGGGTGAGATCTGGAACCTGAACAAGTCCGGTCACGAATACGCAGAAATGCTGACAATCAGTGCAGTGTTCGATCAGAACGGGATTGTCTCTAATTATGTCGGTGTCTTTTCTGATATCACCGAACGTAAAGCGAACGAGGCCGAGCTCATACAGCATCGGCATCACCTTGAAGAACTGGTTCTGTCACGCACTGCCGAATTGGCGGAAGCACGCGATGCTGCGGAAGAAGCCAGTCGGGCCAAGAGTGCCTTCCTTGCCAACATGAGTCATGAATTGCGTACGCCACTCAACGGCATCATGGGCATGACCGGGATGGCATTGCGCCGGGCAAGCGATCCGAAACAGATCGACCAGCTGAACAAGAGCCTGCAGGCCTCGCGGCATCTGCTGGCGATCATCAATGACATTCTTGATCTGGCCAAGATCGAAGCTGGCCGGATGACGCTGGACGAAGTGGATTTCTCTCCGGACCAGATCATTGACGAAGTCTTGTGCCTGGAAGACGAGGCCGCCAGGGCCAAGGGTCTGCAATTGAGCCATGAGGCCATGCCAGCGCTGCCTGCGCTGTTGCACGGGGATGCCTTGCGGCTGAAACAGATCCTGCTGAACTATGTCGGGAATGCGATCAAGTTCTCCGAGCATGGCCGGGTGAGTGTGCGCGCCAGTACCCGGGAGGAAGAGGGCGGACGCGTCCTGCTCCGGGTTGAAGTGAGCGACCAGGGCATCGGTATCAGTGCTGCGCAGCAGTCACGGCTGTTCCATGCGTTCACCCAGGTCGATGAGTCCAACACCCGGAAATACGGTGGCACCGGGCTGGGGCTGATCATTTCGCGCCGCCTGGCGAATCTGATGGGCGGCGATGTTGGCGTCGTCAGTGAAGTCGGCCTGGGCAGCACCTTCTGGTTCACGGCACGCTTGCAACGTGTCAACGAGCTCGCCGTGGCGTGTGCCCCTGCTGACGCGCCTGAATCGGTCCGGGAGATACTGGCCCGGCAATATGTCGGCGCCCGCATCCTGGTGGCTGAAGATGAACCGATGAATCAGGAAGTCATGCGCTTTCTGCTGGAAGAGGCCGGTCTGATCGCCGAAGTCGTCGATGACGGGCAGGCCGCCGTTGCCTGTGTGCAATCTGGTCGTTACGACCTGATCCTGCTGGATCTTCAGATGCCAGGCATGAACGGCCTGGAGGCCACACGTGCCATCCGCCAGTTACCTGGCATGGACACCATTCCGATTCTGGCCGTGACAGCCAATGCCTTTGATGAAGACCGGGCGCGCTGTGTGGCCGCAGGCATGAATGACCATATCGGGAAACCGGTATTGCCCGAAAATTTCTATGCCAAGGTGCTGATGTGGCTGGAAAGACTGGCGGTGCCCTGTCAGCCTGGCTAGACAAGCAGGTTGAAGAAAAAAAGAGGGCTGCCGAAGCAGCCCTGAACTCGTCGTTCGCTATCACCTCTTGCTACTTCTGGCGGGTTGCCCCGCCATTCAAACAATACCTGCAGTACCGATTTAGACACATGCAGGCAGATCGTCGAAAAGTCCCTCAAGACTTTTCTTGGAACACGGAAATTCACTGAAAAACATGGCGTCAGCCGCTCTCAGTGCAGCAGTCCATTCTGGATGAGATAGACGCCTGCACCGGAAAAGTATCCCAGCAGCGCCAGCCATCCGATTCTTTTGACATACCAGAAGAAGTGGATCTTCTCCAGGCCCATCGCAGCCACGCCTGCAGCAGAGCCGATGATGAGGATGGAGCCTCCCGTACCGGCACAATAGGCCAGAAACTCCCATAGAAAGTGGTCAGGCGGATACTGGGCCAGGTCGTACATGCCCATGGCGGCAGCGACCAGCGGCACGTTGTCTACGATGGCACTGGCTATCCCGATGATCATCACGATGAGATCTTGTTTTCCGATGGTCTGGTCAAGCCATTGGGCCAGAGAGGTCAGGATGTGGGTGTGTTCCAGGGTGGCGACAGAGAGCAGGATGCCGATGAAGAAGACCAGCGCGCTCATGTCGATCCTGGTCAAGGCCTGAACGAGGGTGAGGTGCTGTCTGGCTTCCGCATCCTTGTTGCGATGAACCAGATCCCCCACCAGCCACAGGATGCCCAGTCCGAACAGTATCCCCATGAACGGCGGTAAATGCGTGATGGTCTTGAATGCCGGGATGGCGACGAGAATGCCTAGCCCCAGGAAGAACATGAGGTTGCGCTCAGCGTTGCTTGTCTGATGCCCGGAGTCGCCAGCTTCTTGTACGGGGGCCTGGGCAAGCTGTCCGCGCAAGGAGTAGGTGGTGATCATCAAGGGAACAACCAGGCTCACCAGAGAGGGCAAGAACAGGCCTTGTATGATGGCGCCGGCCGTGATCTGGCCGCCAATCCACAGCATCGTGGTTGTGACATCGCCAATGGGCGACCAGGCGCCGCCCGAGTTTGCCGCAATGACAATGATGCCGGCAAAGACAAGCCGGTCTTCCTGTCTGGACAGGAGTTTGCGAATCAGCGAAATCATGACGATGGTTGTCGTCAGATTGTCCAGGACCGCACTGAGGAAAAAGGTGACGAATCCCACCAGCCACATCAATGCAGACAGCCGGGTTGTCTTGATGCGTGAAGTGATGACCTCGAAACCGTTGTGTGCATCCACGACCTCGACGATGGTCATTGCCCCCATCAGGAAGAAGACGATCTGGGCCGTTCCCGTGAGCGATTCACCCAGTTGTGAGCCAACCATGTGGGCATCGCCGGCAGACAAGGCGTAGATGGTCCATAGCAGACCGGCACACGTCAAAGCCGAAGCGGACTTGTTGATGCCGATGGGATGTTCCAGCGCTATTGCTGCGTAGGACAGCATGAAGACGACAACCAGTGCGGTCAGCATGGCAGGCCTTGTCCGGGAGGTGCTGTCCGGTACGTGCGACGGCGGGCTGGGCTTTCAGGGTGAAGTAAGGTCATTGGTTTGAGCTATTTTCCAGTCGGGGTGTTGCATGCGCCGACGGAGGGCGTTTGACAGACTACTCCCGTGACCCAGGTTGCGCCGGTGAGGCGCGTGCCGTTGAATCGCGTCCTGTTGATGGATGCTCCCGACAGGTTGGTCTGTTTCATGTTTGCGTATGTCATGAACGCGCCGTCCAGCTTGACGTTGCGCATGTCCGCCTGCTGAAAGTCCGTCCCGACCAGATTGGAGCGCGTCATGTCGGCGCCGCTCAGCAAAACATTGGTGGCATCCGCATCTTCCATATCGGTTTTCAGGAGATTGGCCCCGACGAAGCGGGCGCCTGCCATGACGGCGCGATGGAAGTGGGACCAGCGCAAATCCGCCTTGTCAAAATTGGCGTTTGCCAGGTTGCTGCGTTCCAGGCGTACCTGCGGCATATGCGCTTCGCGGAAGTCGGCTCCGGCAAGATTCGCTCCGGCGAGATTCGCCCCTTCCAGGTCGGCATTCCGGAAATCACTGCCCTGCAAGGGTGCATTCCGCCAGTCGATGTTGCGCAGCGCTGCGCCCTGGCACTGCGCTTTGGGTTCGGGGCGACAATCAGCCATCACGTTTGCAGAAAACAGCGCCGCGCCAATCGCCAGCGTGATGGTAAGTACCCATCCGAACGGATTCTCGCTGGATCTGGTTTGCATGACTGCATCATTCCTGGAAAAGAAGGACTGAACTTCTGATGTGAAGAGCTTATTGGAATTCCCCGCATGCGGTAATTCGGGCACAGCACTACGGGAAACCCTTAGCCGGTGAGGTTCGGATGATGCCCTCAAAATAGAGCGAAAGGGCGCAGACTTCTGCGTGTAAGGGTTGCCCTTACGCGAAGCGCTGGCGCAAAACCTCCGAAGAAAGCGGAAAATGGATGCAGACCGAATCAACCGACATGATTGCTCAAGTACAACGCCTCCTGACCGGACTCGCCTTTGTCGCTGCCTACATCCTGCTGGATTGGGCCAGCTATCTGCACCCCATGTACGGGCTCAATATCACGCCGTGGAACCCTTCGCCGGCGCTGGGGCTGGTGTATTGGCTCCGGGTGGGGAAGCGTTCGGCCTTGCCCTGGTTCGTGGCGATCCTGACGGGCGAGGTCCTGGTCCGGGGCCTGCCGGCCACATTGCCCTTGACGCTGGTGTCCTCACTGGTGCTGATGGTGGGTTACGGCTTCATGGCCGAAGCGATCCGGCGTCGTTCGGATGGCGATATCCTGCATGACCGCGGGCATTTGCTGATGTGGCTGGTGGTCGTGATCGTTGGCACCCTCATCACCAGTGCAGTCTATGTCTCGCTCCTGTTTCTGTCCCACCTGATTCCGGTGCGGGATTGGACCGTCGCGGTCCTCCGCTTCTGGGTGGGCGACTCTGTCGGGATCGTGGTGACCATGCCGTTTTTCTGGTTGCTCTTCGATGGGCGGCACCGCCTCCGAAACCTTCTCCGGCGCCGTGAAACCCTTGTGTACGTCCTGCTCGCGGCCTTCATGCTGTGGGTCTCGTTCGGTTTTGGTGCGGTCGGGGAATTCCAGTATTTCTATCTGCTGTTCCTGCCCATTGTCTGGGCCGCCGGGCGTCAAGGGGTGCTTGGCGCGGCCATCGCCGCCTTCACGTTGCAGGCCGGCATCATTGTCGCGGTGCAATGGCAGAACATGGTGGCGGTCACCGTGTTCGAATTGCAGATGCTGGGGGCCGTGCTCGCATTCGTTGGCTTGTTCATCGGCGTGGTGGTGGATGAAAAACAGCGCGTCAGCGATGAACTGAGGCAGACTCTCAGGCTTGCGGCGGCGGGAGAAATGGCGGCTGCGCTGGCACACGAGCTGAACCAGCCTTTGACGGCGCTCAGTGCCTATGGCGCAGCATGCGGCCAACTGCTTGAGCGCGGAGAAAACGGTACGCGGCTGAAGGAAAGCATTGCGCGCATGGTTGCCGAGTCCAATCGTGCGGCGGATGTCGTCAGGCGGTTGCGGGACTTCTTCCGTACGGGCGCTACGCAGCTGGAACGAATCGCCCTGGGGGAACTCATCGCCTCCTCTGTCAGTCAATTCGAGCACAAGGCCAGGCTTCAAGGGGTCGATATTGCGGTCGATCCCGTTCCGGCCTGTACCTTGCTGGTGGATTCCCTGCAGTTGCAGGTTGTGCTGCGTAATCTGCTGGATAACGCCATGGATGCGGTCCAGACCCAGGCGGATGGCAAGCGGCATGTTTCGGTCCATACGCAGGTACTTGCCACGGGCAAGGTGTGCATCCGGGTCCGGGATAGCGGGCCGGGTTTGTCTCTGGCTGCTGCCGCAGGCCTGTTTGAAGCATTCCAGTCGTCCAAGGCGAATGGCCTTGGATTGGGTCTTGTCATCAGTCGGGCGATTGCCGAGGCACACGGTGGAACCCTTGTTGCGGAGCCGATGACAACAGGGGGGCTCTTCCTGTTAACGCTTCCTGTCGAAAAGGTGGATATTGATGCCGCATAGTGGATACACGGTCTTTATCGTCGAGGACGATGCTTCCGTACGTGATGCGTTGGGGCTTCTGTTGGGCCTGCAGGGCTATCCGGTCGCGATGTTCGGCAATGCGGAGAGTTTTCTTGAATCCTTGCGGAGCGGGTGGCGGGGCTGCGCCCTGATCGATATCCGCATGCCCGGTATGGACGGGCTGACGCTGCAACGGAAGTTGAAGGAAATCGGCTGTGACATTCCGGTGATCGTGATGACCGCGCATGGCGATGTCGAGTCGGCACGCCATGCATTCCGTTCCCAGGCCGTCGATTTCCTGGAGAAACCGCTTGATCACGTACGCCTCATCGCGGCGATCGAGGAAGCATTCTCATGTCATTCGCAAACATTGCGCTCGAACGAATCCCGTGTCGAATTCGATACGCGCCTTGAGCAATTGACCCCCCGCGAACGGGAGGTCATGGACATGGTGGTGAAGGGCTTCCACAACCGGGAAATTGCCAAGGCGCTGTTCATCAGCCCGCGTACTGTCGAGGTCCATAAAGCACGCATGATGGACAAGCTTGATGTTGCCACCGTAGCGGACCTTGTCCGCTTGTCTTTGGGTCAGTGAGTGAAGCTATGCCGGGATACGGATCTCTACCTGATGCGTGCCTCCGTCGTCGTTCAGGATGATCGTCATGTCCTGCCGTTCGACACCATCGACGCGGAGGCCTGCATGGTCGGCTGAATCTGCCCGGATGCGGGTGACATTCAGGTGATAGTGGCTGCTGCCATAGCGGTAATGTAGTTTGAAGCCAGGCCAGTCTGCCGGCAGGCAAGGTGTGAGTCTGAGAGACAGGCCTTCGCGGTGCAGACCCAGCAGGGATTCGGTGATGAGCCGGTACATCCAGCCGGCCGAGCCGGTGTACCAGCTCCAGCCGCCGCGCCCGGTGTGCGGTGGCATGGCGTATACGTCCGCCGTGACCACGTAGGGTTCGACCTTGTAGGTGGCAATGCCGGCCATATCGCGGGCGTGATTGACCGGGTTGATCATGTTCATGACTTCCCAGGCACGTTCGTGTTCGCCCAGTTCGGCAAAGGCCATCGCGGTCCAGATCGCGGCATGGGTGTATTGCCCGCCATTTTCCCGTACGCCCGGTACGTAGCCCTGGATGTAGCCCGGGTCGTGTGCGGATTGGTCGAAAGGCGGGTCGAGCAGTTGAACCAGGCCGTGTTCGGGGCGCACCAGTTTTTCATGGACAGCCTCCATGGCCTGGCGCGCACGCGTGGCGTCGCCCGCACCGGAGAGCACCGCCCAGCTTTGTGAGAGGGAATCGATGCGGCATTCCGCGCTGGCGGCAGAACCCAGCGGGGTGCCGTCGTCGAACCAGGCGCGGCGATACCAGCCGCCATCCCAGGCATGGGTTTCGAGGTTTTCGCGCAAGCGGCGACGTTCTTCCTCGCACTGTCCGGCGAATACGCCGTCGCCATAGTTTTGCGCCAGTCCGGCAAACTTTCCGAGCACTTCGTAGAGGAAAAAGCCCAGCCAGACACTTTCGCCCTTGCCGTGAATCCCTACCCGGCTCATGCCGTCGTTCCAGTCGCCCGAGCCCATCAGCGGCAGGCCATGTTCGCCATAGCGCAGACCGTGGCGGATCGCCAGCACGCAGTGCTGGTAGAGGCTGGCGGCATCTGCCGAACGGACCGGCAGGTCGTAGTAGGAGTCGTCATCCGGATTGACCGGACGCCCTTCGAGGAAGTGTGACGGCGCATCCAGCACGCTGGTATCACCGGTTCCCTGCACGTAGCGGCAGACCGCCAGAGGCAGCCACAGATAGTCGTCGGAGCAGCGCGTGCGTACCCCGCGCCCTGAAGGGGGATGCCACCAATGCTGTACGTCGCCTTCACGGAATTGCCGACTCGCACAAAGCAGCAGATGTTCCCGTAATAATTCCGGGCGGGTGTGCAGCAGGGCCATCAAGTCCTGCAACTGATCGCGGAAGCCGAAAGCGCCACCGGACTGGTAATAGCCGCTGCGTGCCCAGATGCGGCAGGCCAGCGTCTGATAGGTGAGCCAGCCGTTGGCCAGCACGTTGATGGCCGGATCGGGGGTTTCCACCTGCACGGCACCCAGAGTGTCACGCCAGTGCTGGCGCACCGCTTCGAGTGCTGCACGTGCCGCCACGGCTCCGCGCCAATGCGGCACCAGCGTGGCAACGTCTTCAGCATTACGGCCAAAGCCCAGCCGGAAGATGATTTCGCGCGCTTCGCCGTCCGCCAGTTCGACACTGACCTGGATGGCTGCACAGGGATCGAGGCCCGTACCGACTTTGCCGGACAGTCGCGTGCGCTGCATGGCGGCAGGGTTTTGCAGGCTGCCGTTACGGCCGATGAATTCGGCGCGGTCGCCACTCAGGCTGCGCGTCGGGCTATCCACATCGAAGAACGCCACCTGCTCGGAAAACTCCGTGCTGTAGGGATTGCAGGCATACAGGGCGCCGGTGTGCGGATCGATCTCGGTGCGTACGTGCATGGCGGATTTTTCGCGCAAGTCACCCAGGACCCATTCGACATAACCGGTGGCGGATAGCTTGCGTGCGTGGCCGGATTCGTTGCGGAGCTTCAATGCCGAGAACTTCACGCTGGCGTTGAGTGCGACGTAGATCCAGAGTTCCGCATGGATGCCATCGACGCGGGTTTCGAAAACGCTGTAGCCAAAGCCATGGCGGATCGTGCAGGCCCCTGGCCCGCCTGCCGGCAGCAGGGTGGGCGACCAGAAATGCCCGGTCTCCTCGTCACGCAGGTAGATGGCTTCTCCGCCCGGGTCGCTGACAGGATCGTTGTGCCAGGGCGTCAAGCGGTATTCGTGGGCGTTCTCGCCCCAGGTGTAGGCGCTGCCGCTCTCCGAGATGATCGTGCCGAACTGCGGATTGGCCAGCACATTGCACCACGGCGCAGGCGTGGTTTGCCCCGGCTCCAGTCTGATGACATATTCGCTACCGTCCGGCGTGAAGCCGCCCAGCCCGTTGGCCAGGATCAGGGCCGGGCGCGGAGACGGTGTGGCGCGGGACGTTTCGGTCCGGTAAGTCTTGCCCGGGATGAAACGCGGGGCGCGTGCTTCGAGCGGGATGCGATGGTTGAGCTGCTCGGCCAGCGTGCCCTGCTGATCGGAGATGACAATGCGTGCGACCGACTGGAACAGGATGCGGTCCTCGTCGGAAATCTGATCCGCCGGGCGCACGAAGATGCCTCCCGGCCGGTCGATCACGCTGGCTTCGATGCCCGAGGCGATCAGGCGCGTGATCTGTTCCTGCAGGCGCTGACGGTAGCCGGCGTGATCCTCGTTCCAGATCACCAGATCGACGGCCAGCCCCTTCAGGCGCCAGTAGGCGTGGGCCTGGATGAGCTGGCGGGCGAGGTCGATATTGGCGCCATCGCTGAGCTGCAGCAACACGATGGGCAGATCGCCGGAGATAGCGTAACCCCAGAGGCCGGACTGGCCGCGCCGGTTCCGTACCAGGATGGTCGGATCGGCCCGCAGGAAGGCATTGGCGTGGATGACCAGGCCCGCCAGGCGTGCGTAGAGTTGTGCGTCCGCCTCGGTGGCATTGAGCTGGCGCAGGGCAACCTGGCTGTGGGTCCAGGCCAGATCGAAGACCCGATCCGAGAGGTAGCGATCCTGATATTTGTCGACCAGTCCGAGCGCCTGATCCCGCGTGTCGGCGATGCCGGTCACGATGTCGATGGTGACACTCTGCTCGGCGCCCAGCGTTAGCCGATGACGAATGGCTATGATCGGATCCAGTACCGAGCCATCCGTGTCGGAGAGTTTGCCCGCAGCTTGCAGTGCCGCCGGCGTACGCGTGGTGCGGCCACGCCCGGTGAAGCGCAGACGATCCGTTTCGTAGGAAACCTCACTGCTCTCTGTGCCATGCACTGCCATCAGGTGCAGCATCCAGGGGGCCTGCTGCTCGCTGGAGCGGGGGCGGCGCGTGCACAGGATGGCGTGCCGTTCGCGCAGGATCTCGGTCTGTACGAACAGGTTGCTGAAGGCGGGGTGAAGGGTATCTTCAATTGCCGGGGCGATGACTACTTCGGCGTAACTGGTGAGCTCGATTTCGCGACGTTGTGGCGAGCGATTGGTCAGGCGGATCCGGCGCAGTTCAATGTCATCTTCTGGCGAGACGACGATTTCCGTGTGCGTTTCGATGCTGTGGTCGTCGATGCCGAGGGTGTCGTGGCGGCGGAATTCGGCACGGCCTTCGGTAAAGACCGCAGCATATTGGGCCGGGATCGCCAGGGTCGGCTGGTAACTGCTGGACCAGAAATGGCCGCTCGAAATATCGCGGATGTAGCAGAACGCCCCACGATTGTCGCAGGTGCCGTCTTCGCGCCAGCGGGTGAGCGCCAGATCCTTCCAGCGGCTGTAGCCGCCGCCGGCATTGGTGATCATCACGTGGTAGCGGCCATTCGAGAGCAGCTGGACTTCCGGCATCGGTGTATCGGTGCGGTTGAAGATCCGGCCCTGAATTTCGGCGATGGGCATGCTTTCTGCATTGAAACGCGCGTCGGCTTGGGACAGTACTGCCGTGGTCTTGGGGATCCGCTCCTGCAACAGCAAAAGGGTCGCCTGGAACTGTCGTTCCGCTTCGAAGCGGCGCTGCATCGGCTGATCCAGCAAGTGATAGGCCAGCGCCAGCAGGCTCATGCCCTGGTGGTGGATCATGAAGGATTTGATGACCGCACTCGATTGGCCGCGGCGCTGACGGGTCGGGGTGTAATCAATGGCTTCGTAGAAACCGAACTTGCCGATGCCTTGTTCGGCCTGGATGCGTAGCAGGTTCAGGCAGGCGGCTTCCGGCGTGACCATCAGCGCCAGTACGGAGGCATACGGGGCGATGACCAGATCCTCGGCAAGGCCACGTTTGAGGCCCAGCCCCGGGACGCCAAACGCGTGATACTGGTAGTTGAGCTGCAGGTCCACGGCGTTGTAGCCGGATTCGGATATGCCCCAGGGAACGGCACGGACATGGCCGTATTCGATCTGGCGTGCCACGGCGGCCTTGCAGGTCTGATCAAGCAAGGAGTTGGTGTAGGTGGGCATCACCAGGAGCGGCATCAGGTATTCGAACATCGAGCCGCTCCATGACACCAGGGTCGGCTCGCCATGTGTGCTGACCAGCTGGCGGCCGAGCGCGAACCAGCTTGCCTGCGGCAGTTTCTCCTGTGCGATGGCGACGAAATAGCCCAGGCGGGCCTCTGACGCCAGCAAGTCATAGAAGCCCGTATCGGCACGCCGTTCCGCGACGTTGTAACCAATCGTGAGCAGGTGGCGGGTCTTGTCGAACAGGAAGTCGTAATCCATTTCTGCCAGCGAGCGGGCCTGGATGATCAGTGCTTCGGTCGCAGCGATGCGGCTGCGCGCGCGTTCGCTGGAAAGCTTGATGCCGGCCTGCAAGGCGGCCAGCCAATTGCGCTGCACCGGTGTGGTGTCGGCACTGAGTTGTTGCGCAGTGATGCCCGGGCGCCATTCGGCTTCCAGATGGGTCAGGCTGCGCAGGCTGGGTTCCTTGAATTGGGTGATGGCATGGG